>DAOUAJ010000063.1:0-2192 GCA_034433615.1 Anaerolineae bacterium
CCAGGTTCGGCCGTCCCACTGCCCAACCGTAGTGATAGTCCAACAGGTATGGGCACCGCACCAATCAGTCTGCACCACAGCCTCTCGCTGACCGTCCTGATTGATGTCCTCGGCCATCAGAAAGACGCCTGGGCGAAACATGGAAAGATCGCCCACATGCAACAGGCGATAGCCATCGGCGCTGCGGGCCAGCACAGCCCAGATGTAGAAATCAGCGGCTATGTAGGAATCGTCCGGCCTGGGCTGGTAAGGAGCACGCATGCCCACGATGATTTCCTCCCAGCCATCTTCGTTCAGATCCACTTTTGTGACCCACGGCAGATTGATTTGAGGGGCGCCGCGTGCACCAGCCCACTTCCCTATTATCTCGGCAAAGCTTTGAAAATCGTCAGGATGCTGGTTCAGCCAGCCTACGAGCTGAGCCGGCACTTCCTGAGCGGAGCGGGGAGGAGCCGGCATCCAGCCGGGCGGAGGAGGCGTACCTCGTGCTAGAGGTTCAAAGGTTGGTGTAGGGGTAGGTGTGAACGTCGGCGTGGGCGTTGGTGTTGGCCAGGCAGTTGAATCCTCGGGCGCCAGAGCAAGGACAGCCCGCCGGGTATCCTCGGTCGTTAAGAGGAATAAAGTCTCTCCCTGTACGTCTAGAACTTGCGTCTCCAACCAACGCGGCTGTAAGCTCGCCCACAGATCCTGCTCCCAGAGCCGAAAGCCAATTGTCCAGTCCAGGGCATGGATGTAGCCGGCCTCACTCCCTGCCAGGAGCACACCCTCCACCCTAAGCAGATTGGTGCCCTTCTCCTCCGGCAGTCGCGTCTCCCACATCAATGCGCCATCCAGCAGCCGCAGGCGACGCACCGTGTCACCGGCGCGATACACCACGCTATCCCCGTCCACCAGCAAGCCACCAGGCAGTCCATCCATCCGGACATGCCATAAATCTGTTCCGTCCGGCCAGCGTATGGCATTCAATTCCGTAGCAGGCGATGAGGCTCTGTAGATGTCCGGGTGGACAGCCCGCAGGAGTATCAAGGTCCCTTCGCCATAGGCCAGTTGGTCCGCAGCAGGTACGCTTAAGGAGGCCATCACCTCGCCAGTCGCTTCGTCAAACTGCGTCAGTTCCTGGTCCTTGCAGGTGGTGAACAGGGTGTTACCGGCGATCAGCCAGGGTGGCTGACAGAGGGAGACCGACCAACGCACGCGCCCATCCGCACCATCCAACGCGAAGAGGGTTGGACTGGAGCCTTCGACCAGGTAGAGGGTATCTACATCGGCCAGGAGGAAATAACGGATTGGAGTGGGGCTGATCGGACTGTCTGAAGTGTCCAGCGGTGGTAGAGCCTGCTCCCAACGCTTATGACCGTCAAAAGTAAAGGCTTTTACAAGAGCCAGGAGCATATTAGGTGTTTGAGACCGGAGCGTTAAGATGAACACACTCTCTGGATTAATGGCGACGGCCTCAATGCGCTCACCGACGGAAGGCATGTAGCGCCAGCGCACCATGCTAGCGAACGGATCAATGATTTCGACGCGCTGCCAGTTGTGACGCACAACCCACCGCCCTTGCCATAATAACATCTCCCCGTAGACGGCCCAGCGGTAGCCCAAAGGTGGATGGAGGAAACCAGGTGGAGAGACAGGTAAAGCGGTCAGGGGGATAGGCGTGGGAGGAGCCGGGGATGGCGATGGTGTAGACGTGGGTGTGGGCAATGGGGAGGTAAAAGAACCCCCGACCTTTGCGGTGACTGATGACTCAGCAAGATGCACGTGCGTGATGAACAGCCAGCCGATCAAAAAGATCAGGCTTATCCAGAGAACGCGGCGCATGTCTCACCTCCCCACCGCGGGCAACAAAGTCAGGCTGAAGAGCGCGGTACGCCATACCCTTGTCGTTCTCATCCGGTCGCCTCCTTCAACGATCTGCTATGAATACGAGGGTGCTCCAGGTGGTAGGGTCGTCGGGCCGGAAACCGGGTGTCGAGCTCCGGCCATCCACGGCAATGGCAAAGCCGATGATCCGCCCAGCCCGGGGATGGTACTCACGAAGGTCAGCGGGCTCGAGCCCTCCGATGACCCAGCCGATTTCCGGCACAAGCGTGCGCCCATCCAGCCCCAGGGTGTCTAACGGGATGGCCAGTTCGAGGGCGCAAAAAGGAGCAGCGTAAGGCAAAGGCCTGGCGGCGGCCTGACCTCTCAGC
>DAOUAJ010000064.1:0-6992 GCA_034433615.1 Anaerolineae bacterium
TCCTTCGTGATCCTGATCCTCCCCCGCCGTGACATCACACCTGACATGAACGTCAGTCCTTGACCAGCACCGGCAGGAACGTCTTCCACCCCGTCCGCACCTCGACCGCCGCCGGCCGCGCCTCCAGCCGGTCGTTGTCCTCGGCGTAAACCACCACCCGGTACAGGCCGATCTCGTCGAAGCCGGTGTAGGTCGCGGCGTACCAGCCGTTGCCCCGATCCTGCAGCACCAGGGTCGGCAGCGGCTCCTGCACGAGCTTCTCCTCGTCCTGCGGCGCCTGGTACGAGGGCGCATAGACCACCGCCCAAACCCGGTGCACGGCATGGTCATCCAGGACGTGCGCCTGGATGACGCCCCGCCCCTGCTCGACGGCAGCCGGCCCCACCACCTGCCAGATGTGCGGCGGCCAGCGGCCATCCAGCGTGCCGTAGGTGAAGCCCCGCTGCTCGGCGAGCCGGCCGTCCTCGGGATCGTTCGCCGCGCCGTCCCCGTCGTCGTCCAGCCACGGCGTCTGGCCGTGGCGGGCCGACTCCACCACCCAACGGGCGGTCTGGAAGCCGACGTACAGGCTCTCGCCCCGGCCCAGCGCCACCGTGAAGTGGTCGGAGAAGATCGCGCCCTCGTCCGAGGCCCAGGCCAGGTTCCAGGCGCCGGTGGAACTGATCACCACCCGGCCCGACTTGCTCACCGGCTGGGCCAGGTCGATGAAGCTGCCCGAATAGCACGACTCCACGATCACGTTGATCTCGACCCCCGGCCGGTCATCCTCCAGGTCGTCCAGCCATCCACTCACCTGGGCGGGCGTCACTGCCTCGCCGCGCGGCCAATCCAGGTAGATGCGGTCGTGGTTGCCGTGATCCATCAGGAAGAGGGTGAAGGGGCGGCCCGGGCCGACCTTGTCAAGCACCCAGGTGGTGATGGCGGCCTCCAGGTTGACGGCGGTCGCCAGCGCATCGGCGCCGGGCAGCGTCAGGTCGGTCGCCAGGTAGGTGATGCGGTCGTCGCCGTAGTCGTGCGCCTGGAAGAGGCGGTAGACGGTGTTGGTCACGTTGTGGATGTTCTCCTGGAGGGGGTCATATAACTCATACCGGCCGGCCACGATCACCAGGGCGCCGGGGGTCGGCGTGTCGCTGAGGGTGCGGACGAACAGGCTGTAGGCAACGTGCGGGCCGTAGATCGCCGGGTTGTGGTTGAGCAGCTTGAGGTAGAAGCGGCCGCTGGCCGGGGCCTGGAACTGGATGCGTGCGCCGGGGCTGAAATGGTAGTCCTGGCTGACCAGGGGCAGGCCGTCACAGCGGTCGTACAGCTCCAGCACGACGTCGGCCGGGGAGCCGGCGGGCACCTGGGCGACGATCAGGTAGGTCGTGCCGGAGATCGTCTCGAAGACGACCCAATCCTGGTCAGCCCGTTGGTGGAAGGTGTGGTTCTGGATCGCGCCGTCCGTGGCGATGGGACGCGCCTGGACGCAGGTGTCGTCCGGCTCGTAGGGATCACCGTCCGGCGGTGGCGTGGCAGTGAGCGTGGGGATGGGCGTGACGGTAGGTGTCCAGGTCGGCGAGGAGGTTGGTGTAGGTGTGGGTGTCCTCGTGGCGGTCCACGTCGGTGTGGGGGTGGGTGTGTTAGTGATCGTCGGCGTGCGGGTGCGCGTAGGAGTAAACGTCGCCGTCCATGTAACGGTCCCGGTTGGCGTTGACGTCCTGCTCGGCGTGGGTGTTGCTGTAGCCGTCCAGGTTGGCGTCACCGTTGGTGTCCAAGTGGGCGTATGAGTCGACGTAGTTGTAGGCGTGCTGGTCGGTGTGGCGGTGAGTGTAGGGGTCGGCGTAGCCGTAGGTGTCCAGGTAGGTGTTGGTGTGGCCTCCACAGTGATAGTGCCAACCACCTGTTGTCTGTTGTTCACCCTGGTTAGGGAAGTTATTTCGGGCATCACTGCAACTGTACTGGGCATCGTTGGCGACCACCACCTGATAAGTGCCCGGTTCGGGGGGCGCACTGAATGTATGGTCATAAGACCCCGACGTCTTGTTGGGACAAGTGGCAGGGATACCATTATACGCACACCCCCCAATGACCTGGGACCACCCGCCTCTCACCAGACCAACCACCAATTGCTTGATGCTACCAGGGTCCGCAATCCCGTTCCACTCCTGATAGTCAAACTGTAACCGCACACTCGCTCCAGGACTGACAGTGACATCGGTACCCCCTCCGTTCAACCGCACATTGCTCACGCTCCAGCCACCTCTGCAAGAGGTTGCTGTTGGTGTGGGCGTTGGCGTCCACATGGCAGTCCACGTCGGCGTGGGGGTGGGTGTGGGCGTGGGGCCGAAGCCCAGGAGTCCGCCCCAGAAGCCGGAAGCCAGCCGATAGCCGCTGCTGGACGGGGGCGTGGAAGCCATGGCCACAAACTGCCCCAGGGTGCCATCCACCTGACGCACCGTGTCGGTCATCAGTCCGCCCGCCGCGGCCAGTACGCTTTGGACCCGGGTATAGTGCTCAATAGTCAGCGTGGCGGTAGGCGCCGCAGGCCAGACACCCTGGAAACCACTATCTGCCCGGTAGAGCGTGCCGGTGATGCCCTGGCCGGCCAAAACCTGGCCCAGGGTGCTGCTCTCGTCCTCACCTGGCACGGCCCAGGCGACTCCCGGCGTTCCCAGGCCTGGCGGCCAGAGTAATGTCACCAGTAGCAAACAGCAGATGAGCCGGTGGAGTATGCTCTTCCCCAACATAGTTCCCTCCCTCACAGTTGTTGCTGGTGTTCGATAAACTGCCCGGTGGATGGGCTCTCTTGCACATCGTAAAATTCGTGGTAAGATAAGCATTGCCGGGTAACACCCCTCACAAAAGCGCATACAACGTGTCGAATTGTCACTATTGGCCCACTTGACGAGTGACGAGGAGAGCGAGATGACCTCTTTACAGGCGTTGATCGCAGAGCTGCATACCCTGGACCGCGAGCTGGCGTGTTTCGAGGAGAAGTACGGCCTCCTCTCTGAGACGTTCTTTGCCTGGCACCAGAGTGGCGAAGAGCCGGAGGACCCGGACTGGGTACAAGACTTCGCTCTGTGGGCCGGGACGTATCAACTGAGACTGCGACGCCAGGAAAAGTATCGCCGGCTGGTAACTGACATCCTGGCGCAGCGCAACGCCACGGCCTTGATGCGCGAATCGGTGTTGGTAGGGGCTGCCGGGTGATGCTCAGCACCATCGCCGACTATGAGATATTCGTTTACAGCCTGCGTGACACCTTTCCTTCGATTCCACACCACAAGCATGTTCCGCCCGACATCAAGCATCACCACATCCCGGCGCCCGGGTTGAGCTTCACCCGTCCCAATCTACCCTTCCTCATCGAGGAGATTGAGCGCCAGGTACTCCAACCGCCAGAAGTGTAAAGCCGTCGTCTGCCACCTCAGCCGCCCGCCGGCGTAGCCCTTGCGATACGTGCAGAGAGACGTTTGGACCACGGAGGCGCGAAGGTCCACGAAGCGCGCGAAGCGCGAAGCCCACGAAGGCCCGCCGCTTCGTGCCCTTCGTGCTTCGCGTTCTTCGCGTCACTTCGCACCTCCTCCAACCGCACACCGGCATACCCCTTGCGGTGTGCACTCAATCGCCAGGCGAAGGCAATGTTCGGCCCCCCTCATACGCTTTGACCAGAATCTAGCACGGATCGGCAGGTTGTTTACCGTGCCCGTCACCGCTTCGCGTTATCGCTTGAACTCAATGACTGCAAAGTTCTCCGAGTAGACCCCTGCTGAGGCAAACAATGTCCCCGAACTAACCCGCCACTGCACTTTGTACGTGTGTGACCCCGCTGGCGGCGTATCTACTCCAAACAAGGTAGTAGTTGTCCACTCATATTGGCTGCTTTCAAAACTGTGGTTATTGTAAGCGACAACCACCGAGTCATCTCGGATGATCCGCCAGTAGCCGGTCATTCCCGCCGCGTTCGGATGATGGCTACCTGAGAACATCGCCAGAACTGGTCCTCCTGTTGTGGTCAGCATGACGCTCCGCCCCGCCATATCTACGAACGAGGTGGAGGAGGTGCTATCACCCGTCGCGCCAGAAACGAACTGGTGCTGTGTCACTGCTCCGTCGGCCAGCTTCGCCGTCGTGATGCTCCCATCCGGCACCGTCAGCGCCTGCACTGCATACGGCACACTTGCCATCTGCTCCCTGGGGCTCATCTCGCGGTCCGCACCCACCTGAATGCCCAGCCACAGGGTGCTGTTGTTGGTAAACAACGGAACGGGGATAGGCTCCACGCTGCCCAGCAGCACATGGAACAGGCCGTTGTTCACCGGCACCGCCGTGTGGCTCTCCGTCCACAGGGGGCTGTCGCCGTTGTCGGTGTTGTACAGGCGGAAGGTCATGCCCAGGCCGCTGGAAGTAACGGGATTACCGTTGTTGTCGGCTAAGCGGCCCTGGTAGCTGAGGGTGGTAGTGGAAGTGCCCACGGCGGCCGGGGCGCGCAGAGGCAACGCGCCCACGTTGGTGGCCCAGAGCAGGCCGACGACGATCAACAGGGTGAACAGCACGTTGCCTGGGGTAGGCAGCCAGGCGCGCAGCCAACAGCGTTGCCCCAGGTTTAACCGGGGCCAATAGGCCGAGACCAGTTCGGCCAGAGCCACGAGAAACGGTTTGCGGTCCATGGTTGACCCTCCTTGTTGTTTGGTACAACCTTCTACGCAGTTGTGAGTGGGGTGCAGCAGTGGGGGCAGCCGGGTTGGTCACATTGACGATGCAGCGACGCAGGCATAGCTCCCCGCCACTACCACGTCCTTGATGGTGTCAGGCAGGAGCCCTGTCTGCCCCATGACAGCCGGATGAGCCAAGTCGGAAGTGTTCAAGATGACCAGGTGCGGCCCTACGCCGATGTAAGCATAATCGCCCTGCACGGCCACGGCATAGGTTGCGCCACCGATCTGGCCTACCAACTCCACGTTCCACGCGTCGGCAGGCGCCATCACAGGCGCGCCGCGCACGGCTTCAACCCCATGGACCCCGTCGCGCGCCAACGCAGCCCCGGCGGCCAGCTCTGCCTGGGCCACGGCCTGTCCAGCCTCCGGTCCGGCCAGAGCCAGCAGGGGGATCAACGCAACCATCGCGATCAGCAAGGCACCATCACGCAGCTTCATCGGTGTCGCCCTCCATCCCTCTATGCGGCGACGCTACCGGCCGCCTTGAACTCGGCCGATAGGGTGGGAATAGGCCCAGGCTTCGAGGTTCTTGGGGACCTCAAAGCCTGAGCCAGTGATTAACAGAACAGGCCGCTTATTCCTTGCTACCGCGCCCGGATCACCGGCAGGTAACGGCGGGCGCCCAGGGTCAGCCCCAACACCTGCACGGAACGACTGGACACGCTGCGGTTGCCGTTGCCGTCCTCCACGGCCAGTGTGATGCGCAAGGGTGCACCGCCCTTCTGGCTGGTGGGCACGTCCCCGGCAGCGACGGTGTAGTTGAGAGATCGCCCTTGTCCCAGCGGCGTGTCGTTCAGATACCAGGTGTAGGTGTAGGGTGGCCGGCCCAGCGCAAAGTCGAGGTCGTCCCCGTACCCCAGCGCCGACAGCGGCTGCGACGCGTCGGCAGCCGTCAGCGTGAGCACATCCCCGACCATCGCCAGTGTGCCTTCCTCGTCCAGGGAAGTGATGTTGGCCGGCGGCGACATCAGCTCCGGGGCCACCGGGACGTAGCCCACACTGCGCGTCAGCTCCTGTCCCCCTTCGTCGCGGAAGCTCAGGTCGAGCATGTACACCGGCAGCAGCGTGGTCTGGGTGGCGCCGGCCTCCCGCTCGAAGTACCCCAGCGTGGACCCGGCGATGACGACATCGTGGGCGGCGAAGGGGGTGTGCAGGAGGTTAACGATCGGCTCCAGCACCGTGAAGAGCTGGTTCATGCGATCAGGCGCCAGCACTTCCACCGTGTCCAGCGTAGCCACCTCCTCCAGCTCACGCCAGCCACCCCTGGCGCCGATCACCTGCCCGTCCATGCTCACGTAGACGTCCGGCCTGGCGTCTGGCCCGTCCACCGGGAAGGCGACCGGATCGCCGCCTGCCGGCGTGAAGCTGATGACGCGAGAGTAACTCACCTGCCAGCCGGTGTCAATCGTGCCCGAGACGATCTCGGTGATCTGAGGGAGCACCTGGCCCGTGCCCAGGGCCGTGGGGCTCTCGACCATGCCGACCTCGGTCATGCGCTCCAGCGTGACCCCCTGGAGCGGACTAAGGTCTACGGCGAGCATAGACTGAGTAGATTCTGCTCATTTGTGTGAATTAAAGCTGGCCCGGGCGCGTTTTTCCACATGAGTTTGCCACCACACCGCATATTCATGACAGATGTCCATGCCCGGGGGCGGCAACACGGCCAGTGAAAAGCGGTCAGCCGTCAGCTATTAGCTATCAGCCAATGACGACAGGTGACTGGCGGTCTTCCCTGGACCCTGGCCTCTCTACGAGGACAGGCTGCACGACGTCCAGGGCAGGCTGCGAAGACCACAGGCTGCTAATAGCTGATAGCTGATAGCTAATAGCTAATAGCTGATCGCTAACTGCTATTTTCAGGACAGGACAATACCTGCTTACGGCGCCGGGATGGTCAGCTTCGCCTCGCCCAGCAAGCTGGCTGGCTCCCCGCCGGGATACTCCACCCCCCAGACCTGCACCGTGTACTCGCCTGCAGCCAGGCCGGCGATCTGGGCGTGCACCCGGTAGCCGCACAGGCAGCGGCAGATGTCGCCCCGGTTGCTTTCCACGATGCGCAACCTGCCATCCTCGGCCTCCAGCCGCAGTTCCATCCGGGCACAGCAGGTGTAGACCAGGTTCTGCTCCAGGAGCACGCGCCCACCCTGTGCAGACAACTCCACCCGGGCCCAGCGCTCCAACTCATCCGTCGCCATACTCTGGTCGCACGGCTCCACCTGGTAGGAGAGCTGTGGCCCGCCAGGGATCGCCATGCCCCCGCTGCTCGCCGCAGGCGGCGACGCCGGCACAGGC
>DAOUAJ010000065.1:0-5733 GCA_034433615.1 Anaerolineae bacterium
GCGATGGGCTCTCCCTGGTAGGTCTCCAGGGAGACCGTAACGTTCTCTGTCAGGTAATTGACGGCCTCACCCAAGATGTCAGCGTTGATCGCCGGCTGCTCAAAAGTTTCCAGATCCATGAAATAGTAAAGGTCGCCGTCGTTGTAGAGGTATTGTACCGTATGGTGATCCAGGCGCACGTCCTGGATACGCTCGCCGGAGGTAAACGTGCGTTCAATGGTAGAGCCACTGCGGAGATTGCGCAGTTTGGTGCGGATAATGGCGTTACCCCGCCCGGGCTTGTGATGTTGGTACTCCAGGACACGATATAGTTCGCCATCTATCTCGACGATGGTCCCTTTGCGCATCTCCGTTACACCGATCATACTCTCATCCCCTCCCGGACAAACTTTCACGCCGATTATACGGACGGAAGGCGATGGCGTCAAACTGATTGGATGTGTCTCACTATGACTGTGGTGGGGACCCTGGTCGGTACGCTGAATAACGGCCTGCTGCTTCCGGGGTTGACGCCTTCGGCAACCCCGGGCTGGAAAGGCAACTGCTCCATCAGAGTGGGGAAAATCTGGAGGAGTGAGCCAGCTCTTACGGTTTAGAGACTATCGAAAAATGCTCTAGCACCCGTCCCCGGGTGGGGGGAATCGGCCCGAGGACGGGCCTCAGAGCGAATTTTCGATACTCTCTTTACGGCAGGATAGCGAAGACCCGGGCCGGGAACCCAGAGCCGTCTTTCGGCTTGGGGAAGGCCACCACCACCAGCGCCCCTGCCTCTGGCACCTGGTCCAGGTTGGTCAAAAGCTCGATCTGGTAGTGGTTCGTGTTGAGGATGTAAGCTTCCAGAGAGTAGTCACCTTTGCTGGTGGCGAGGCCCGGATCGGTATCGGTGGGCTCATGACCAGAGGCGGTGATCTTGCGCTCTTCGTAGAGGTACTTGAGCACCTCCAGGCTCCAACCGGGATAATGCGCCACGCCGTCAGCATCCTTGTTCTGCATCGCCGCCATATCCGGCCAGCGCTTGGACCAGTCGGTCCGCATCGCCACGAAAGCCCCTTCGGGGATGGGGCCGTACTTGGCCTCCCAGGCTTTCACATCCTCCATGGTGATGGTGTAGTCCGGGTTCTGGGCCACTTTTTCGTGAACGTCCAGCACCACCAGGGGCATGATCATCTCCTTCACGTCAATCTGGTCCACGGTGCGCAGCCCCTTGATGAAGTGAGCCGGTGGGTCCACGTGCGTGCCCCATTGGCCGACGTGAGAGAACCTCTGGGCGTAGAATCCGGCCCCCAGCGTGCCAACCCCCTCTTCATACCAAAAGAGAGTCTCCCGTTCCTCATCGGGAAAGCCGGGCCAGTGTGGGATCCCCGGCTCAAAGGAGTGGGTCAGGTCCACGAATTGTTTCGTTTTGAGAATCTCGTAGATCTCTGTGAGGGTCGGCTGCGCTGCTGTTGGAGCGGCCGGAACAGGCGGGTAACAGGCCGCCGCGATCAGAGCAACCAGCGCGATGATGGGTAACAACCGGGCGATTCTCGTCCTCATGATTCACCTCCTAAGTGTGTCAGATGGGCATTTCCGACGTCAACTTGGGGGATGCTGGCTCTAAACCCACTCCTTCTATGCATGGAGCAGCGATTATGTATTCCGTCGCAGATGTCATTCCGAGCCGCTTTTTGGCGAGGAATCTCCCCCCAATGCCCCATCGTGGACCGAAGTTACTGTCGCCTCCACAGGGGCAGATAGGTCCGGTACCCACCGGTCCGTACCCGGCCTGAGTCTGGGTCCGCCATCAGCGATGACTCGTCCACCGCCTCGAAGTCGGAGCCGTGAACCCGATGCAGCTCGCGGAGGACGTCGTTGTCCCAGCGCTCGTCGGGCACGCCAGAAATGAACCAGGCCGAGCCGTTGTCGGCCAGGACCATGCCGTATTTCTTGAGGGCGCGCAGGATGACCTGCACCTCCGGCGAGAAGCCGGAGACGTCAAAGCTGGCCCGCAGGCGGAAGCGCTGGCCCATGGGCGGGTATTGCACGCCGGTCAGGCTGGATGCGTAATGGCGGGCCGGCCAGATGTAGGCGCGGCGGGTGCGCGGGACCGTAAAACGCACCGCGTGCCGGATTTCGCCGGCAGCCACTTCATCGTAGCGCACCAGTCCGGCCAGGATGGGCAGGCCGGCTGCGTCGGCGGAGGTCCAGCCGGCCGGCCGCAACGCGTGGGAGTTCAGGTTGAAGATGGCGCCGGAGCCGGCGTGCCAGCTCCCATCGGGCTGAGGGAAGGCGTAGAACATCTCGTACAGGATACAGTTGTCCCGGTCCAACACCAGGACGTGCCGGTCACCGTCACTGTCCGGGCCGCCCTCGATGGGCGGGTCGGCCGGGATGGGATAGGGGCCGGGATCACTCTCGTCATCGTAGTCGAAGGTGACGGCGACCTTCGGCTGGGTGCCGGGCACGTCCACGTAGGGGATGCCGATGGGGCTGCCCTCCCAGGTGCCGGAGCCGAAATCGGCGTGAACGTAGCGGTCGGCCCCGATGGTGGCGACGTAGGCGGCCGAGTTGGCGTCCACGGGCAACGTGTCCACGGGCGTGTTCCACACATTGTCGGGCGGGAAGACGGCGCACCCCGCGATGGTGGGGGGCGCCTGGGGGGAACGCAGCGCGCCCCCCACCATGAAGGCGGCGGGGGCCAAGACGAACAAGGCCACGGTAAGGATTAACAGGGTGAACAATCTCATATCCATCAGGGGATCAGCCTTAATACCCGGGCCAAGAATTCCAGGGCGTTCTGGTTCAGGAACACAATTTCTCCAGAGCGACGGCCTCGGCCCTCTTCTTGATGGTTTCGAGGGCCGCATCAATCACCTCGATGACCTTCTTTGCTTCTTCACGGCCGACCTTCTTTTCCAGAAGCTCAAATACTTCGATGGGGATCGCCGTTGCCATTGTACCCTCTGTTCAGCCGGCGCTGGCCACGTATTGGCCGTCGTTTATTTCCAGAGTTGTATCGCACCTGGCAAAGCTCCGTTCACTCCAAGTATACATCTTACCCTCACATCTGTCAACGGCCTGCTTCGTTGCCTCGTTGCCTCATTGCCTCGTACCTGGATGCTTGCAGTCGCCCCAGCCCGATGGTAGAATGTAAGGGATAACCAGTTACCCATCTCACACATTCCAGGAGGGTTCCCATGTACGTTGTCTGCGTCACTGTTTGGGTCAAGCCAGAGCACGTGGATCAGTTCATCGCCGCCACGCGGGATAACCACCTTAACACCCGCCAGGAGCCGGGGAACGTCCGTTTCGACGTGCTCCAGGCTGAGGAGGATCCCGCCCGCTTCTTCCTCTATGAAGTCTATCGGTCGAAGGATGATTTCACCCGCCACCAGCAGACGCCGCATTACCTGCGCTGGCGGGAGGCGGTGGCAGACTGGATGGCTCAGCCGCGGCAGGGCGTCCGCCATCACAGCCTGTTCCCGCCAGACGAAGCCTGGTAAGCACAGCCTGGGGTTATATCAGCACTTTCACGACGACCAAGGGGAAGCCTGGAGGGGTTTCCTCTCCAGAGAATCCTCTTTTCAGCCCTCTACCTGCCTTGCTCGGCCTCCGTTCCCCTGGAAGGGGCCAAGGATAGTAGGTAAGAGGTTACTAAGGAGGGGGCATGGTGAAGTTTGAGTTCTACACAGCAGGTCGTATCATCTATGGGCGCGGGGAATTTGCCCGCATCGGTGAGCTGGCTGCCGAGTTTGGCCGAAAGGTCATGATCGTGATAGGGGGAGAATACCTGCGTAAGGTAGGGCTGATTGATCAACTGGCTACCAACCTGGATGCTTTCAAGATTGGCCGTGCGTATTACACGATAGAAGAAGAGCCGGATGTCACTGCCGTTGATGAAGCACTACACGAGGCGCAACTGGGCGAATGTGACGTGGTGATCGGCCTGGGAGGCGGCAGCGCCATGGACACTGCCAAGGCGGTGGCTGGCCTCCTCACCAACGGCGGCTCCGCCCTCGACTACATGGAGGTAGTCGGGCTGGGTAAGTCGCTCACGAAGCCGGCCGCACCGCTGATCGCCGTGCCCACCACGGCCGGCACCGGCGCCGAGGTCACGCGCAATGCCGTCATTGGCTACAAGGAGAAGGCTTTCAAGGCCAGCATGCGCAGCCCATATCTGCTCCCGCGCGTGGCGCTGGTAGACCCGGCGCTGACCCACACCATGCCACCAGGGGTCACCGCCAGCACCGGGCTGGACGCGCTCACTCAGTTGATCGAGCCGTATACATCCAACCGGGCACAGCCACTGACCGACGGCATGGCGCTCACCGGCATCCGGCTGGCGGCCCGCTCACTGCGCCGGGCGTACGAGAACGGGGACGATGCGGCTGCTCGCGACGACATGGCTCCGGCCGCGTTGATGGGCGGCATCTGCCTGGCCAATGCGGGCCTGGGCGCGGTCCATGGCTTCGCCTCACCGATGGGCGCCAGCTTCCCGGTGCCACACGGTGTGGCCTGTGCCGCGTTGCTCCCCCACGTCATGGCGGCTAACGTCGCCGCGCTGCGCGCCCAGGACCCGTCCAGCCCGACCCTGACCCGTTACGCTGACATCGGCGAGGCGTTGCTGGGACGCCGGCTGTCTACCGACGACGCCACTATTGACGCCGGCATTGCCTTCGTGGAAGAGCTGGTGCGGGACCTGCGCATCCCCCGCCTGTCGCAGTTCGGCATGACGGAGGCGCACATCCCCGATCTGGTCGAGCGGGCGAAGCGAGCTAGCTCGATGCGCTATAACCCCATGACCCTCTCCGACGAGGCGCTGGCCGAGGTTCTGCGTCGCGCGCTGTGAGGCTCCGAAGACCCAAAGGGTTTCAGAAAACCCTTTGGGTCTTCAGGTAACTATGGAGGAGGAACCATTTTCATCTGCTGGTGCGGATTAAGACGATGGAGGAGCAGGCACTACAGACCCTAAGGGTTTCGGGAAACCCTTAGGGTCTGGACCAGGTAGAGAAAGGAGCTCAACATGCCTAACATTCAAGACGGACCCGGTTCACCGCTGTTCGTGCCCTTGCCGCTCAAAGGCAACGTGGCCCTTGCCGGGCTGCCCGGCGCCGGCATTTCAGAAGAGATGGCCGCTGCACTGGAGCACGCGCCGGCCGGCTCCTGCGTCGCCTGGGGCATCCCGTTTGAGATCAACGAGGTGGCGTTGATCAAGGATCAGGCCGTGTGCGTCGAATTCAATCCCACCGCGGCCCAGTGGCTCGTTTTCATGCACACGTCGGACTTGCGACCAGCCGAGCCCGGCCCCGGCGGCTTCATCTCGCCCATGCGCGGCCAGGGACAACTGGCCGAGCACGCCGCTGACTATGTGATCCTATACGCGGACGGCATGGAGGAGCGCGTCGCTATCCGTCGCCGCCACCAGATCGGCGCATTTCAACGCCGCTGGGGCGAAAACTGCTTCGAGGCGGTCGCCCATTGCAAGCCGCATCCGGTGCGAGCGCATCACGAACAGAGAGCCAGCGGTTGGGGTTGGAGCCAGACGCGTGTGAATGTCGCCGACAGCGGACCGTGGGTTAACTGGCTGTGGGCCTGGCAGAACCCTCATCCGGACAAGGCCATCGTCGGCGTGCGCTTCGAGCCGAAATCGGGCGTCGTCGTCGTGTCAGCAATCTCGGCTGGTAACGCGTCCTCGCTGCCCCTGCGTTGGCGGACGCGGCGTAAAGCCATCTTGACATTGCCTCCAGACGAGCC
>DAOUAJ010000066.1:0-4800 GCA_034433615.1 Anaerolineae bacterium
TCGCGATAGCCACCGGGGATTTTAACGGCGATGGCGATGACGAGATCATCGCCATCAAAGGGTACATCGCGAAAGTTTTTGACCCCATCGTACAGTCAGGTTGGGCGACTGTTACATTTGACCAGAATGTGTCGCCTTATACATGGGAGCTCGTGGCCACGGGCGATATTGACGCAGACGGCCGTGATGAGATCGTCCTGACCCACTCGGACACGGCATCTGGCATCAAGGAACACCTGACCGTGTGGGATGGCGGTGTCAACGGCACAACCTGGACCAAGATTCGGGATAACACCTATGGCTGGCCATGGGATGACCTGGCGCTGGGCGATGTCAACGGTGACGGCCGGGATGACATTGCAATGATTCGCCATGTGGAGGGTCAGAACGATCGCCGACTGACCATCTTGGATCCGGTCAACTGGTCCACACTGCACGATAAAAGCTATGACTTCGCGTGGCTCGACGTCGCCATCGGCAACACGGATCGGCAGACCTCCGGTGAACGGGACGAGATCGTCCTCACCCGTCAGGATGTGGTTGCCTATCTCAATTCATACCTAGTCATGCGCTGGAAAAGCGGCAGCACCACATTGGAGGACGTGCATGGCGAGAAGTTTTACCCGTATTTCACGAGCATTGCGTTAGGGGATGTGAACAGCAGCGGGGATGAGGAGGTCTTCCTGGTGCGCGATCCGGAGCAGAGTGATGGGATCTCGTTCATCATGCGCAATTACGGCACCGACGCAGTCCCCACTTTTGAGGAAAAGATCGGCCGTCAGTGGAGAGTAGTTGTAGCCGGTGACACAGATGGTGACGGCCGGGCAGAGGTGGTTATCCTCTCTTCCAACGAGATCCGCATCTACACCAGCCCGGAGGTGAGCAAGGCTTACACCTACTTCACCGGCTCATTCCGCACCACTGGGCGCAGCCCGATGGTATTGGGTAACCTGGATGGCCTGGGCATCACGCCGGGGCCCACGCCCACGCCGACGGTCACGCCGACGATCACGCCTACGCCGACGGCGACGCCGCGCCCGTTCAGTGTTAGCCCCACGGCGATCACCCTTACTGTGCGACAGGGGTATCCGCTCCCTTACATACCGCCCATCAGGGTAGAGGGGATGGGCATAAGCTGGGTAGCCGGTGTCATCCCGGCCGGCGGTTGGGAGATGCTGGTGGCGGCTGCGGGGCGCTCTGGAAAGGTGGAACGCACAGCGGAGGGGTGGTTGGTCGGCGATGGGGCAGGTGCAGCGAGCATAACGGACGTGACCTGGGTGACCTTAAGCCCGGATCAAGGTACGGCCCCCTCGTATATCTACATCACCCTTGATCCGGCCGGGCTTGAGCCCGGCCTGAACCGGGCCACCATCGTCGTAGACGCCGGACCCAGCATGTCGCCACGGTTCTACGGCGTGGACCTCACCGTGCTGCTGGCCCGGAATTGGAACTTCATGCCGATGATCGTAAGGGGCCGCCCGTAAGCGTTGTCAATAAAACCCGAAGGGTCTCCCAAAGACCCTTCGGGTTTTGAATCTCCCACAGGGTCACATCAGGTCGCCCAGAGGACCCAAATTAAGGTTCAAGTCCTCGTCTTTCAACCCGAAGATCTGCTTGAGTTCTTCCATACGGGCCTCCAGCTTCAGGAAGGTCTGGCCCAGTCGTTCGACTTCTTCGTCGCTCAGGGAGCCGGCCTCGATGCGCCGGATGGCCTGACGCTCCATGAGCCGACGCAGCAACTCGATCAGGGTGAGGACCAATCTGGCCAGCCCCCGCTCCACTCCTTCGGGGTCAGCGTTGATGCGCTGAGGCAAGGCGCTGCTGGCCTGCTCCATCTCCGTGACAAAGGCTTCCAGATCGCCGGGGTCAGATAACAGCTTCTCGTCCCCCCGATGGTTCACGTCCGGAAGACGAAATCGGCGTAATGCGCCTCCAGAACTGCCTGGATCGCGGCTTCGTCGGCGAGCACAGTGCCAAAGCGCACGGGCAAAACGGTGCGGTCGGTCATCAGAGCCTCCACAACCGCTTCGTGCTGCCACAAGTTATCTTCTGTCGGTGAGATCTGAGTAGTGTTGAGAGGACTGAACACGGCCGCAATCTCCCAAGTGTAAACGGGATAGGCCGGGTCAATGCTCGCCTGTGGCAAGCCTTCAATGGGACGGCTACTGTCGCCTGGCACGATGCCGTAGACGTAGTAGGCGTGGCTTTCCTCATCGCTCCCCCCTGGGGCATCGGCTTTCTGCTCGGCTGAAGGCTCACGCGTTTCTTCACTCCCTACAGTGGAACCAGAGCTGTATCAAATGCCCACGGAGTGCCCCTATGAAGGATGTCATGGCACAGCCTTCAAAGAGCACCAGGAGGGGTGCCCCAAGGCGCTCCGCGACCCACGGCATGAGCAGGTGGAGGCCAAGCGGCTCCGCTGCCTGCGATGCGGGCGCACCTTCCGCGTCTACCCCAAAGGCGTCTCCCGAGCCCACCAATCGGATGCCCTCCAGGCCTTCAGTGTATTCTTGTATCTGCTGGGCCTCAGCTACGGAGCCGTCTCAGATGTGTTGGGGGCCCTGCAGCTCCTCCTCTCCAAGCCCCTCTCCCTGGGCAAGACCACCGTCTACCGCAACGTGCAAGCGGCAGGTCAGAAGGTCCGACGTCTGCGCCGAGCCTAGCTCAGAAAGGGGCGGCGGATCAGGGTCATCGGCGCCGATACGACCAGGGTAAAGTGCAAGGGGGAGGAGCTCACCGTTGGCGTGGTGGTGGATGACCTGACGGGCATCGAACTCACCATTGATCTCTTGGACGACGAAACGGCGGAGACCCAACTGGCCTGGCTGAGGGAGATCGCCGAACTGGTGGGGGCTGAGGTGCTCACCGGCGACGACGCTGATGCCCTCAAGAGGGTGGCCGACGAGCTGGGATTGAGCCACCAGATGTGCCGTGCTCATGTGACCCAGAACGTCCTTCGGCTGGTGGGGGGGTTGGGAAGCCAGGCCTTGGAAGCCCCAGATCCTGTTCCCCAGGGAGTGACCAGGAGCTTGGAACAATTCCTGGCCGACCTGGAGAAGGTGCAATGGCTGGTCGAAGCCCATCCCCATGATGGGCAAGAGCAGCTTGAGGCGTTGCATCAGTACTACTGCCAAGCCCCTGCCCCACGGGAGGGGGAGAAGGCCAGCATGTGGTATCGTATAAGGTACCAATCCATGCGTGGCTACAAGCGTCCAGAATCGGCCTTGAACGTCAGCAGCCTTCTGGGTTGGTTGGGTGGTCAGCCCGCAGGCTACAACTTGGCGGAGCTGGTGGCCGCCTGAAATCCGTTCGGGAACGAGGGGTACTCTGTCCCCTTTAAGATTCTTCACCAAGTTTGGAACAATCACTTGGCGCAAATAGGCTTGACATTTATGTAGTTCTGTGGTATGAGCGCATTATTGGATTGGGCGATCCGGTAGAAGTAGCCTAACTACACCGACTTTCCTCGTATCATGACGCGACCCAGGATCCGCGAAGGAGGGGCGAGGCCTGCCTCGCCCACAGCGAAAGGGGGTGATTTCTACCAATAACACCGACATGAACCGCCAGTAGGGAATCTCAAAGAGTGCCTTTGCAACTCCGAGGAGGAAGAAAAATGTCTCGCAAACTGCTTGTCCTGTTTGGCCTGTTGATGGTTGTGTTCCTGGTGGTGAGTGCCTGTGCGCTGCCCGCCCCTCAGGTGGTGGAGAAGGAGGTGGTCGTCGAGAAAGTCGTAACGGCGACACCTCCTCCAGTGGCAGAGGAAGTTGTAATGGGCTTTCCTCGGCGTGAGACAGTGTTCGCACAGCAGTTGACGGAACGTAATGCTACCCCTAGCAACTTCAACGAATGGGCGGGCTGGAGGCAGCGGGATCGCGGCATGCAACAGCTAATGAACGAGTCACTGTGGGTCACTGACTTCGAAAGAGGGGAGATCATTAACAACCTGGCCGCTGCCCCGGCGGAATACAATGAGGACTTCACCAAGTTGACGATTAAGCTCCGGGAAGGCGTGTACTGGAGCGATGGTGTGGAGCTCACCGCGGACGACCTGGCGTTCACTGTCGAGTTCATCACGGCTACTCCGGGCGCCTCGTATAACGCGAGCTTGGCGCTACAGGTGAAAAGCGTTCAGGCGCTGGACAAATATACCGTGGTCATTGAGCTTAACAAGCCCAACCCGCGGTTCCACTTTGAGAATTTTACCGATCTATGGGGAAGTCTTTGGGTAATGCCCAAGCATGTGTTCGAGAAGTTCATGAAGGACGGTACGGTTGACACGGAGGCTTTCTTCGCTTTCGAGTACAACCCGCCCCTGAGCAATGGACCGTATGTGCTTCACAGCTTCGACCCGGCCGGGTACTGGACGGCATGGGTGAAACGAGAGGACTGGCAAAGGACCCCTACCGGGATGCTTTTCGGCGAGCCCAAGCCGAAGTACGTGGTGTATGTCCATTACGGGGATTTCACATCTCGGGTGATCGCCATGACGCGTCATGAGGTCGATATGATCGATCTAGACCTCCCCGCCATACGAGCTGTCACGGCAGCGGATCCCTATGCCCGCGGCTACTTCGCAGAGAGGGATTTTCCCTGGATACAGTCTAATAGGCACCCGGGTGTTGGTGGAGTCGTCTTCAACACGCTGAAGCCCCCATTCGATAACAGAGAGGTGCGGTGGGCACTCCAGCTTGCTATTGACCCTGTTTCCTACATCATGACCGCCTACGATGGTGCAGCTGCCATGAACCCTCTTCCCATAGTGGTGAATGCGCCTAAGATGAAGAAACCGTATATCGA
>DAOUAJ010000067.1:0-16174 GCA_034433615.1 Anaerolineae bacterium
GGAGACGCGTTGATTGTCTGGTTGGATGCCGATCTGGCAGGGGATTTCAGTCTGGAAGTAGCCAATGAGGATGACTACCAGATTGGCTTGTCGCCGGGCGATTTCTCTAGCACTACGCCTCACGGTGTAGTGTGGAAGCCACAACAACGCGCGGATTGGGATCAGGCCATCATCGTGAGCGCTCGCCGCCGCAGTGATGGGTATACTTTAGAGGCTATGATTCCCTGGTCACTCCTGGCACAGCAACCGGCACCCGGGCGGGCATTTGGCTTTGCGGTTCAATTGGTGGATAATGATCAGCCGGGAACTCTCGGACAGGATACTGTGCTCTCAGGAGCGCCTAACTTGCGCCCTGGCGTCCCGACCAGCTTCGGGAATCTCGTCCTGGACTGATGATGCCATCGCATTAGCGTTTCGTTAGACCGTGGAGGATTGTAGGGGTACCCACGAGATCGAAGGGGAAGCAAGATTATACTACTGGTGAAAAGGTGTAGCCATGAGCCGTATTCTTTCGCGGCCATCAGAACAGATTAATCGCCGCCTGCAAGAGGAGCAGATCATCTGGGTTGCTACCGTCCGACCTGACGGAGCGCCCCACCTGGTGCCGGTCTGGTTCGTGTGGGATGTAGATCGCCTGTATATCTGTATCAGCCCGATCAGCCGCAAAGCGCGCAACCTGGCGCGGAATCCACGAGTGGCAGTATCGCTGCCGGATGGCCGCAATGTGGTCATCGTCGAAGGCACTGCCACACCCGCCACCAGCGACGAACGGGAGCGGGTAGCGGCCTTGTTCCTGAGCAAGTATGACTGGAACATCCAGACCGATACGACGTATACCTTATTAGTGAAGATTACACCTGAGAAGTTTTTGGCCTGGGGCAATGAGGGCCAGGCATGAACACACGAAGAGGTTTATGAAAGATGATGCGATTTGATCGATTTACAGAGCGCGCACAAGATGCAGCCATGCGCGCTTACGAGATTTTGCAGCGGTACCAGCATACCCAGGTGGATACCGAACACATGTTCCTGGCGTTGCTGGAACAACCGGATGGCGTGATCCCGCAATTGCTGGAGCGGATGGGGGTGTCGCCGGAGCCAATGCGTGCTCGCCTGGAGGAAGTGCTGCGCAGCGGCCCTCGCAGTGCCGTCGC
The DNA here is from genome assembly GCA_034433615.1 of Anaerolineae bacterium. Taxonomy (GTDB): domain Bacteria; phylum Chloroflexota; class Anaerolineae; order DUEN01; family DUEN01; genus DAOUAJ01. The sequence goes on from DAOUAJ010000067.1 coordinate 1,155, forward strand.
GTTCTCTGGCACGGTGGCCCAAGTGTTTATCACACCGCGGCTCAAACGGGTCATTGATGTGGCCCAGGAGGAGGCTCGCAAGTTGCGAGACGAATACACCTCCACCGAGCACATATTTCTCGCCATTGCCACCGAGCGCAACACGCCGTCTGCCAACATCCTGCGGGAGTTCGGCATCACCAAAGACCAGATCATGCGCGCGATCGAGGAAATGCGCGGCGGACAACGGATCACTGATCCCGGTGCGGAAACTCGTTATCGTACACTGGAAAAGTTTAGTCGTGACCTGACCCAGATGGCTCGCGAAGGGAAACTTGACCCGGTCATCGGACGCGATGCGGAGATTATGCGGGTCATCCAAATCCTTAGCCGGCGCACCAAGAACAATCCGGTGTTGATTGGCGAGGCTGGCGTGGGCAAGACCGCCATCGTTGAAGGGCTGGCTCAGAAGATCGTAGCCGACGATGTGCCTGAGACCCTGGTCGGTAAGCGCGTGGTCTCCCTGGATCTGGGAGCGATGATCGCCGGCACTCGATTTCGCGGTGAGTTTGAAGAGCGGTTGAAGTCAACCATTGAAGAGATCCAGAAAGCGGAAGGTGAGATTGTTCTCTTCATTGACGAGTTGCACACCGTCGTAGGAGCAGGTGCAGCCCAGGGGGCTATTGATGCCTCAAACATGCTCAAACCTGCTCTGGCGCGCGGGGAACTGCGGTGCATCGGAGCCACCACGTTGGACGAATACCGCAAGCATATCGAGAAGGACAGCGCTTTAGAGCGCCGCTTCGCACCCGTTTATGTGGAGGAACCCTCAGTAGAAGCGACCATCGCCATCCTCAAAGGTGTGCGAGATCGTTATGAGGCTCATCATGGCGTCCATTTTACTGACGAGGCGCTGGTCGCAGCAGCTCGCCTGTCTCATCGTTATGTGACCGATCGCCGTCTGCCTGACAAGGCGATTGACTTGATTGACGAGGCGGCTGCCAAGTTGCGGGTGGCTCTCCACGTTATGCCGCCAGAATTGAAAGCCAAACGGGCTCAGTTGCAAAAGCTGCAAACGGAAGAAGAGGCCGCCTGGAGTGCTCGTGATTATGAGCGGGCTGCTATGTGTAAGGCTGAGCGCCTGAAGTTGGAACAGATTTACAATGTGGAGCGAGCGGCCTGGCGGCAAACCACCGGTTTGGACGAGATCGTTGACGCTAACGACATCGCCCAGGTAGTCGCCAATTGGACGGGCATCCCGGTGGCATCCTTGATGGAGACCGAATCGCAGAAACTGCTGCGCATGGAACAGGAACTGGAGAAGCGGGTCATCGGCCAGCCCGAGGCCATTGCAGCCATCTCAGATGCCATCCGGCGGGCGCGCTCCGGCCTGAAGGACCCGAAGCGTCCCATTGGTTCTTTCATTTTCCTGGGTACATCGGGGGTAGGGAAAACTGAGCTGGCGCGAGCGCTGGCAGAGTTCCTGTTCGACGACGAAGAGGCGCTGATTCGCGTGGATATGAGCGAGTACCGCGAGCAGCACACGGTCAGCCGTCTCTTCGGTGCACCGCCTGGCTACGTTGGCTATGAAGAAGGGGGCCAACTGACCGAGGCGGTGCGTCGGCGTCCCTATCAGGTTATACTTTTCGACGAAATTGAGAAGGCCCACCCCGAAGTCTGGAATTCGCTGCTGCAAGTGCTGGAAGATGGCCGCATGACCGATGGTCAGGGGCACGTGGTGGATTTCCGTAACACGGTGATCATCATGACCTCCAACATTGGCACCGAGTACGCCCGGACGGGCGGAGGACTGGGCTTCGTCAAGGGGAACGGTCGCGAATCTCAGGACCGGGAGCTCCGGCACAACATCGAGCAGGGGCTGAAGCGCACGTTCCGGCCAGAGTTCCTCAACCGGATTGACGAGATCATCATCTTCAATACACTGACGCAGGCCGATGTGGAAAAGATTGTTGACCTGCAAATGCGTGAGATCAGCCAGCGGTTGCAGGAACAGGGGGTGGGGTTGGAGCTGACCGAGGCCGCGCGGGCGTGGCTGGCCCGAGAGGGGTTTGACCCGCAATTTGGTGCTCGCCCGTTGCGCCGCACGTTGCAGCGCCATGTAGAAAGCCCGCTTTCCCAGCGGTTGCTTAAAGGTGAGTTCCAGGCGGGCGATACTGTGGTTCTGGATGTGGCGAAGGATGAGGATGGACGAGATTGGCTGGTATTTGAACGTCGGTCGCCATCACCGACTGCCGTTGAACTGCTTCTCCAGCCCGAGGTCAAAGTGTAAGGGCAGACAATGCGTTCGGCGCATCGGATCATTCTGGTCGTCTTCATCCTGCTGCTGGTGGTGTTCTGGCTATCCCCCAGAGTTTACAGCAGCACAGGGCTCACCTGGACAGGGGTCTTGCTTGCCACGGGTTGTACCATTTACCTCTCCCTTGCTTATCGCCGGCCTTTGGGCACCTGGCCTGGGTTCGGTGCTTTAGCCGCCCTTTCCTTCCTCATTGGACTTTGGACAAAATGATCGAGTGAGTCTTCGGGGCACGCCGGCGGGAAGTGGCCGCCTGGGAGGCTGTTCAGGCTTACCGGCAGCGTTTCGATCACGAACACTTCCTACGCTTTGGCAAACAGCGGTTGTTGCTCACCGCCTATCAAACCCCGGAGATGGCACACGAAGAGGCCTGGTGGCAGATGGCCGCTTTCGGCTCGATGGGTCGCTTGTCAAGGTGCATCTCAACCCCGGTCTCACACCGGGGCCAGGGCCTTTTCGTCTCTACGATTGTCCAAAGTCCAATGGAGAAGAGAGGCGACCTTTATGCTTTCCGGGGGAGAGTCGGGTGACATCCTGCGGCTTGCTCTCTTAGCCTAAAGAGGACCTGCTTTGTCTGGTATCCCCTTCACCACCTGGTAACGATCTCTTGGCGCAAGCATCTTATGCTGTTGCCTCTTTCCCTTCTTTCTGGTAAACTTGGCCTTATGAACATACGCTGTTTTCCCTTGCTTCTGCTGATCGCGCTGGCGATGGCCGGCTGCACCGTGGTTGAGGCCATGCGCCCGCTGCTGAGCGACGTCTCCGTCACACCGGCCGTCATCTCGCCCAATGCCGACGGCCAGGACGACGTCACCCTCATCCGCTATCGCCTAGGACGCAACGCGCGCGTTTCGATCTACTTCACCGACCAGGCCGGACAGCGTCACTACTTCCGCCGCGAGCGCGATCGCTCCCCTGGCGAGTACAGCGTCTATTGGGGCGGCGTCATTGACAGCGAAACGACTACCTTCCAGAACGAGTACACCCGCGCCATCGTACAGAGCCGCGTCCTGCCTGACGGCCCCTATACCTGGACCGTCGAGGCCACCGACGAGCGGGGACACACGGAATCGGTCAGCGGGACGATCACCATCCAGGGGGCTGATACCACTTTGCCTGAACTGCGCAAGTTTACCGTGGTCCTGCCCACGTTCACGCCCAACCAGGACGGCATCGCCGATCGCGTCGGCATCAGCTATTTCTTGAACAAGGACGTGAGCGAGATCAACGTCTATCTCACGTCGCCGGACGACCCTGATCTGCGCGTGCCCCTGGCCGAGACGCCCGGCACCGCCAAACCCGGCGAAGCCGGCCCGCACTACTACGACTACGACGGCGGCGTGGACCTGGGTGCCGATCCGCCGCCCGATGGCACGTACGTGGTGGTCGCTGAAGCGCGAGATGCCGTGGGCAACCACGTGGTGGTCACCAGCACCCTCACCATCGTCGAGGGAGGTAAGCCGCGCGCGCTCATCCCCAACGCCGAGATCCACTGGCAAGGCGCGGTGGGGAGCGAACTGTGGGTGCCGCTGGGCAGCCGCATCGTCTTCACCACCGTCGTCGAGAACTACGGCAAGGTCCCCATTCGTACGGCCGGCCCCTGGCCTGGCACCGTCTACCGCAGCGATGAGAACTTCAACACGCTGGCTGTGAAAACCGGCGATGACAGCCTCTACGAGCAGGCGGGCATCTGGCGCTTTGGCATCCGCTTCGACGTGTCCGAGACCGACTTTCCGTACCGTTGGGCAGTGGGCCGGCCGGAGGACCTGGAGCGGCGCATCATAGACGGGCGTGAGCAATGGTATCTGCCGCCAGGCAAACGAGGGCTGGTCTACGGCGCGATCGAGTTGGTGGACAAGCCGCCGCGCGAGACGATCTTCGCCTGGGGGGCGCTCATCCACGAGTGGGTGGAGATCAGCGCTGAAAACAACTACATTGACCGCGTGCTGATCCACGTGGGGGTGCCATGACCCAGGCTGCATCCCGGTCGCCGCTCAGACTAGGCGTCATCGTGATCAGCTTCAACGTGTGCGGCTTGCTGGCGCGCTGCCTGGCCTCGGTGCTGGCGGAGCTGGAGCGCACGCCTGGCGTGGCCGGCCAGGTGTGGGTGGTGGACAACGCCTCGTCCGACAGGTCGGCGGAGATGGTGCGCCGACAGTTCCCACAGGTGCGGTTGGTGGCCCAGTCAGATAACCTGGGGTTCGCCCGGGCGAACAACCTGGCGATGCGGCAGATGGGGCTTCCCGATGGCAACGAAGCCCCCGACGCCGTGATGCTGCTCAACCCGGACGCCGAGCTGCTCCCGGGCGCGCTGGCGGCGCTGCTCGACTGCTTTCGGCGGTACCCGCGGGTGGCCGTCATCGGCGCGCAGCTTCAGTATGGCGACGGCCGCTTTCAGCACAGCGCCTTCCGGTTCCCATCGCTGGCGCAGGTATTCCTCGACTTCTTCCCGCTCCATTGGCGGCTCACCGAGTCGCGCATCAACGGCCGCTACCCCCGTGCGCGCTACCAGACGGGGCGACCGTTCCCGGTGGACTTCGTGCTGGGGGCGGCCATGCTCGTGCGAGCGGAAGCCATCCGCCAGGTGGGGCTGTTCGACGAAGGATATTTCATGTATGCTGAAGAGATGGACTGGTGCTGGCGGATGCGCGCGGCCGGCTGGTCCGTCTACTGCGCGCCGGCAGCCCAGGTCATCCATCACGAGGGGCAGAGCGCTCGCCAGTTTCGAGATCGCATGTTTGTGGCGTTGTGGCGCAGCCGCTTCCGCTTCTTCGAGCTTTACTACCCGGCCTCCTGGCGCGCCGCGGCGCGCGGGATGGTGCGCCTGGGGGTGTGGGCGGAGATCCGTCGCGCCCGCCGGGTCGCCGCGCGCACCCAGATCCCGGACGAGGAGCTCGATCGCCGCCTGCAGGCCTACCGAGAGGTGATGACGCTGTGACCATGCCGACCCTGGCCGCCGTCGTGCTCACTCTGAACGAGCAAGAAAACATCCGCGCTTGCCTGGAGAGCCTGGCCTGGGCGGACGTTTGTGTCGTCTTCGATTCGGGCAGCCAGGATCGCACGGTGGCCGTGGCGGAGGAGATGGGCGCGCGGGTGTGGACGCGCCCATTCGACAACTATGCCGCTCAACGCAACGCGGCCCTAGCCCAGGTGGAAGCGCAGTGGGTCTTTTTCGTGGACGCTGACGAGCGCGCTACGCCGGCCCTGGCCGGGGAAGTGCGGTGTGTGATCAGCGATCCGGGATATGCCGGCTGGTGGGTGCCGCGCCAGAACTACATCGTCGGGCGGCAGGTGCGGGGCGCTGGCTGGTGGCCTGACTACCAGTTGCGGCTCCTGCAGCGCGGCCACGCCCGCTATGATCCCCAGCGGCCCGTGCACGAGGTGGTCATCCTCGATGGCCAGGCCGGATATCTCCAGAACCCGTTGCTTCACTACAACTACCGCTCGTGGAACCAGTTCCATGCCAAGCAACGCCGCTATGCTCGCTACGAGGCGGAGGCGCTCCGGCGGCGCGGCGTGCGGCCGCGGCCGCACAATTTCATTTTGCAGCCGTGGCGCGAGTTTCGCCGCCGTTTTTTCACTTTGCAAGGGTATCGAGAGGGCTTATGGGGATTGCGCCTCTCGTTGTGGCTGGCGTATTACTACGGGTTCCGGCCATACGTGGAGCTGAGCCGACTGGTGAAGAGATCGGAGATCGGCGATTAGGGGGCCAGCCGCAGCCGGCGGAGGATGTTGGGAAAGGCGGCATCAAGCAGGCTGTCCAGTTCGTTCGCGCAGCGGCGATATTCTGCCAGCGGCTGGCCGTAGGGGTCCTCCACGTCGTGATACTTCCCAGCCATCTCGCTCAGCAGAAAGACTTTGTGCAGGTACTGTGGAGCCAAATTGAAGATCGAGCGGCGATGCGCCTCTTCCATGACCAGGATGAGATCCGCCTGGGCTATATCCGCCACTCCCAATTCATGAGAGCGATGATGAGAGATATCCACGCCGCGCTCTGCCATCACCTGCACGGCCTCTTCGCTGGCCGATCGTCCTGTCGCGGAGAACACGCCTGCCGATCGTACTTGCACCTGGCTGTCCAGGCCGACTGCGGTCAGCCGTTGGTGCAGCATCCCCGCAGCCATCGGCGAGCGGCAGAGGTTCCCTGTACACACAAAAAGGATCGTCTTCACACTGTCTCCTGGAGCAGTTGGGATCACCAGGCGCGATTATAGCACGCCTCTCGCCGAGTAGTCTACTATGTTACGCTGCCCTGAGGCAGTCCAGGGTTTTTAACTGCCGCATCAGGAGAAAATGGGAAAGCCCTGAAGCCCTGCTCACTGGCTTGACGAGCCCCGCGCCTGGTGATATATTACAACAGCATATCAAAAGTGCCCTCTGACCCAGGCGAAGCAGCAGGGACAGAGGGCCTCTTTATGTCATGCCCGATTCGTCGGCAGGAGAGTCATGCACTTCACCATTGACGCCAGGCTGGTGCACTACACGCAGGCAGGAATCGGTCAGTACACGATCCGCCTGATCCAGGCGCTTGCCGCGCTTGACCAGGAGGACGAGTTCATCATTCTGCAGAGCCACAAGCATCCTGAACCCATTGTGGAGCAGGCTAACTTCCGACGGGTAGGACTGTGGACACCTCCCCACAACCGTTTTGAGCAGCTTTTGCTGCCGTTGGAGTTGCTACGTGTAGAGGCTGGCGTTCTTCATTCTCCTGACTTCATCCCGCCTCTCTACAGCCAGCGGTTTCGCTCCGTCATCACTATCCACGATTTGCACTTCCTTATTTACCCGCAGTTTCTGACCGAGGAGAGCGCGCGTTACTATGGGCAGATTGACCGGGCTGTGCAGCACGCCTGCCACATCATCGTGCCCTCCAACGCCACCAAGCAAGACACGATCAACCTGCTGGGCGTGCCTGAATCTAAGATCAGCGTCATCTCCGAGGCGGCCAACCCGTTGTTCCACCCTATGGATCGGCAGGAGGCGCTGGCGAAGGTGCGCGCTCGTTTCCCAGGCCTGCCGCGCGAGTTTATCCTCTTCGTGGGCACGCTGGAGCCTCGCAAGAACATCCCTACCCTCCTGCGCGCCTACCAGCACCTGCGCGAGGCATATAAGATCGAAGCGGAGCTGGTCTTCGTCGGGCGGCGGGGTTGGCTGGTGGATGACCTGCTCCGCCAAGTCCACGAGATGAGGCTGCAAGACTACTGTCATTTCCTGGGAAGGGTGGACGACGGCGATCTGCTCTTTCTTCTCAACGCTGCGCGTTGTCTGACCTTGCCTGCTCATTACGAAGGTTTTGGGTTGCCGCCGCTGGAGGCGATGGCCTGCGGTACACCAGTGGTCGTTTCCAACGCAGCCAGCTTGCCGGAGGTGGTGGGTGACGCTGGCCTCCTGGTGGACCCTAACGTTTGGGAAGAGCTGGCCGTGGCTTTATGGCGCGTACTGACCGATGAGCAGCTTGCCAACGAGTTACGGCAGAAGGGACGCCAACGGGCGGCTTTGTTCTCGTGGGAGCGCGCGGCCCAGGAGACGCTCGTAGTGTACCGTCAGGTCGCGACTCAGCCGGCGGCCCAGGCCAGAGCCTATCGGGTGCAAGTGTAAGAGTGCATCTCACCCAACAAATCCTGTTCCTTACCCCTCAGCTTCCCTACCCACCGCAGCAGGGAACGGCCATCCGTAACTTCAACCTGTTAGCGGGGCTGACCCAGCATCACGTGGTGGATCTGCTGACGTTCCTGCAACCAGGCGACACCCTGACCCCCGATTCGCCCCTGCATGGCTTGTGTCGGACCATTGTCACCGCCCCGGTGCCTCGGCGCACGCTGGCCGACCGCCTGCGTACCACGTTGACCTCACCCCTTCCGGACATGGCGCTGCGCCTGGAATCGCCGGAGATGTGGCAACGTCTACGCGAGCTGATGCAGCAGCGAACATACGACATCGTGCAGATCGAAGGGATCGAGATGGCCTCCTATGGCCTAGCGATAGCCGGCGTGCGCCTGACCCCTGGCGCTGTGGCCGTCGAGCCGCAAGTGCCGCGGCCGCGCCTGGTCTTTGACGATCATAACGCCGAGTACGTCCTGCAACAACGCGCCTTCCAGACCGATGTGCGCAAGCCGAACCGATGGGCTACAGCGGCCTACTCCCTGCTTCAGTGGCAAAAGCTGCGTCGCTACGAGCGCGCCATCTGTCGGCATGTGGACGCGGTGGCAGCCGTGTCAGCGGTGGATGCGGCCGCGCTCCAGCGATTGCTGCCCGATCTGTGCCCAGCGGTGATCCCCAACGGCGTGGATTTGACGCTCTACACGCCGGATCGTGTTCAGCCTCTGGATCTCGGCCCGGCGGCACTGGTGTTCACCGGCAAGATGGACTTTCGGCCCAACGTGGACGCCGTGCAGTGGTTTGTCCCCATCCTGGCCCGCGTGCGACAGACTGTGCCCGACACCCGCTTCTTCATCGTCGGGCAGAAGCCGCATCCCCGGCTGATGCGCCTGGCGGGCGATCCCGCCATAGCGGTAACGGGCTGGGTGCCTGATGCCCGTCCCTATATCGCCGGGGCGTCCGTGTATGTTGTGCCGTTGCGCGTAGGCGGCGGCACCCGGCTTAAGGTGCTGGAAGCGATGGCACTGGGCCGGGCCATCGTCTCCACCCGACTGGGCGTAGAAGGGTTTGACGTAACCGATGGGCGCGAGCTGCGCCTGGCGGACACCCCGGAGACATTCGCTCAGGCAGTGGTCGAGTTGCTGCAAGATGCCGGGCAACGAGCACGGCTGGGAGCGGCCGCCCGCGCCTTTGTGGAAGCACGCTATGGCTGGGAGCGGATCGTGCCTGCTATGGAACGACTGTATGAGGACTGAGGCGATCACCCCACCTGACCAGCGGGAGCATCTGGCGCGCCAACATCTGGCTGCACGCTCTGCCACGCCAGCCCATTCTGGGCTACAACGCCTGCGCTTGTGGGGCCTGCGCGCCGTCGGCACCGTGCTTCGCCTGCGCTCTGATAAGCCAAAACCACGGCCTGACTCGCGCATCCTGGTCATCCGCCCCGATCACCTGGGCGATCTCCTGTTCAGCACGCCCGCCCTGGCCCGGCTGCGCCAACAACGCCCGAAGGCATCCATCACGGCGATGGTAGGGCCGTGGGGACAGCCGGTGTTGGCCCACAACCCCGACGTGGACGAGCTACTGATCTGTCCGTTCCCCGGCTTCACGCGCCAGCCCAAGCGATCTGCCTGGGAGCCGTACCGCATCTTGGCTGATTATGCCGTTCGTCTGCGCCGGCAGTCCTTCGATGAAGCGATCATCCTCCGCTTTGATCACTGGTGGGGCGCGCTGCTGGCTGCGTGGGCCGGCATCCCTATCCGGCTAGGGTACGATGTCCCAGAGACGCGGCCGTTTTTGACCCAGGCCGGAGCGTATCGTTCTGGCCGCCACGAGGTCGCGCAGAATCTGATGCTGATAGACCCCGAATTGGCCATAGCGACGCCCCAGATGTGGCCCTTGCGCTTCGCTCCGGCGGCGGAGGATGAAGGTTGGGCTGACGAGTTCGTGTGTTCACTGGGGGCATCGCCTTCTCCCCTCGTTGCCATCCACCCTGGCTCCGGTGCGCCGGTGAAGGCCTGGCGGAGCAGTGCCTGGGCGCGCGTGGCCGATGCGTTGGCCGTGCGACATGGGGCGCGCATCGTCATCACGGGCGGGCCAGGCGAGCGCAGGCTGGCCGAAGTGGTGGCGGGTGCTATGCGCCACCCGGCGACTGTCATCGCTGGCCAGACCACGTTGGGCCAATTGGGCGCGCTGCTGAGGCGGTGCGCACTGGCTATGGGGCCGGACAGTGGCCCCCTCCACCTGGCCGTAGCCATGGGTACGCCTACGATCCACCTCTTCGGCCCGGTAGATGCTCGCCTCTTTGGCCCCTGGGGCGACCCGCGGCGGCATCGCGTGCTGACGTCCGATTGGGCCTGCATCCCCTGCAATCGCCTGGATTATCCCGAGGCCGCATTGCCGGAGCACGGTTGTGTGCACGACATCGCTGAGGAGGCGGTACTGGAGGCCGCGTTCGATCTCTTGGCATAAAATACAACCTGTGCTAAACTTGCTTCGCAGATTGCAACCCGTTACCGCACACTATCCCTTGAACAGGTGTATGCGACACTAACCTACTACTGGCACAATCGCGCGCGGGTGGATGCTTATCTGCGTTCAGTGGACGAAGAAGTAGAACGCCAACGGCGAGAGCAAGACTTGCATCCTTCACCAGCGATCCAACGCCTGCGTGAGCTGGCCCGCCAGCGCGATCAACAACGCGAACAACTCGCGGCAGAGGATGAGCGAGATTTGCTTCTTACTAGACGAGCGCGTTCCTCTGGTCATCCAGGTTCAACTGGCGCAGAAAGAGCCCAAGATACGCGTTTGCGCCATAGGTGATAGTACTGCGCTGCCCAAAGACACGCCGGACCTAGACGTCCTGGCCTGGATTGATCAGCCAGGTGAGTTTCAGGACCAAATCGTGCACTTGCCGCTACGGTACTGAGAGAATATATCGTGTCTTTCACTCCAATGTTGACACTGTTAGAAGAGGACCGTCACTGGTGGTTTGCCAGCCGCACGCGGGCGCTGCTGGGGCTATTGGACCGATTCGTTGGTCCGGGCAATGAGCGCCAGGTGCTGGACGTGGGCGCGGGCGCGGGTAACATGATGCATCACCTGGCCCATTACGGCCATGTGGTGGGTGTGGACAACAACCCGCGGCCGATCGCGGTGGCGCGCGAGCGTGGCTACGACGTGCGCCTGGGGGATGCGCACGATTTACCCTTTGAGGATGCCTGTTTTGATCTGGTGACGCTGCTGGACACAGTGGAGCATTGCCCGGATGACGCGGCTGTGCTGCGCGAGTGTTTCCGGGTCACCCGGCCGGGGGGATACCTGATGATCACAGTCCCCGCCTTCATGTGGCTGTGGAGCTACAACGATGTGTTGAACAGGCATCAGCGTCGCTATACGGCGGGCGAGCTGCGCACCTGTCTCCAGCAAGCCGGCTACGCGCCCCGCTACGTCAGCTACAACAATTTTCTGGTGTTCCCGCTGGCGGCACCCATGATCCTGGTACGCCGATGGGCTGGCCGCCAGCCTGATCTGGCATCTCCACACTTCGATGATGAGGCTTACCAGGTGGAGATGGAGCCGGCGCCGCCCCTGTTGAATGCGATCTTGATGGGTGTAGGACGGGTGGAAGCTGCCCTCTTACGATGGATAACCTTACCCATTGGGACGTCTATCATCGCCCTGGCGCAGCGTCCTGTTGATCGGTAAATGTGGAGGTGGAAAGATGAGCGCCGAGGAAGTGAAACGGGAAGCGGAGTTTGATTTCGCGGATTGGGTGGCCGAGGGCATTCGTGGCCTGCGGCAAGAGGTGAAAAAGGCGCCCTGCAGACTCCTGCCTGAGGAGTTCTGGGAACACGCGCGAGCATCGCGGCGAGAGGCGTTGTTGGCCTTCCGCTCACTGGTAGACGCGGCCATCGAATGTCTCACTCCGACCGAGGCAGAGGGAGAATCTGGCCGGCCGCGCCGTCAGCGTGCCACCAAAATCGAAGTTCAGTAGGGGCGATCCCCCATCGGGTGGGCACTCCCATTCGGGGAGCAGGCGGGGCACCGCCCTTACGTTTCGAGGTTACGGATGGGGCCGGGCGCGTACCGTCTCCTCGCCGGTGTAAGTGACCTGGCCAGGGTGCCCGCCCGGCTGCCGACGTACCCGGCGGCGCGGCACCACGGAGACGACGACCTCAGGTTCGTCACGGGCAGCAGAGTAGTAAGCGGCGAGCTCGGCTGCACGCTGAAGCGTTGCAGGTGGCAGCGGACGGCCATGGCTGTGGATGATGACGTGGGCGCCGGGAACACCGCGTGCGTGCAGCCACACATCATCCGGCGCGGCCGTGTGGAAGGTCAACTCATCGTTCTGATGGCTGTTGCGCCCCACCAGGATCGTGAATCCATCCGGGGACACAACTTTGATCGGTCCCGGCGGTGGGGAAGAGCGCGGCGGATGTTCCCTCAGATGCCCGGCCGCGGCCAATGCTTCTCGCACCGCGGCGATCTCCGGCTGATTCCCCGCCAGCTTCAGGTCCAGGGCCAACTGCTCCAGGTAGGCCAGCTCCCGCTCGATGATTTGCAGCCGCTGCGGAATCTCTTTTGTGGCACGTTGCGCCTTGCGGTAGCGGGCGAAGTAAGCCTGTGCGTTCTCCGCTGGCGACTGTCGGGGGTCCAGCGTGATTTCGAGGGGTCGCTCCCCACCCACGTCCACGATCACCTGTTCCTGCCCCGGCTGGATCTGGTGGGCCAGCGCCAGGATCCATTCCCCCGCCTGTCGCAGCCGCCCAATCTCCTCCGGCGTGACCCACTGGCGTTGTAGCGCCGCCTGTTGTCGCTCCAGCCGTTCGCGGGCGGCCGCGATCTCGCGGGCGACGCTGGCCCGCAGCGCAGCGTAGGCGTCCGGTTGATGCCCCTGCGCCGCGTGCAGAGCAACCGCCTGGCTGATGCTTTCCACTGGAGTCGCTAACCCCAGATGGGTCAGGCGGTACGGCGCGTAGGCGACGACGATTTCTCCTTGCCGTACAATGCACGGCTCCCACGCGCCGGTGCGCTGCGGTGCCCACAGGGTATCCAGTTCCTCCTTCAGCCGCGCTACGTCGGCCGCAGATACGTCGGCCTCCGCGTTGCCGGTGGCCCGCGCGGCCAGCTCGCGCGCGGCCTGCGGGCTGAGCCCGGCGATCGTCTGGACCAGGGCCTGCCACAAAGGGGTTGCCTGGTCTACCCGGCCAAATGCGATGCGAAGCTGGGCTGGCGTGACCTGGCCGGGAGAGAGCTTGTCCTGCGGAGGCGGCGGCTGATAAGGATGCCCAGGCAGGATGACCCGCACCCGATTGATGTTCGGCCCCACGCGCTTCAGGCTATCCAGAATCGTCCCCGTCGCGTCCACCAGGATCAGGTTGCTCAGCCGGCCCATGATCTCAGCGATCAGCAGACAGACACCGTGCTCGGGATGGCTGAACCAGAGGTGGAGAATCCGCTCATAGGATGGGTGAGTGATCGTTTCTATCTCTGCGCCGCGTGCGTACTTGCGCAGCAGGAGCAACAGGGGTGAGGGGGTCTCGACGCCACGGCGCAGCGGCTCCGCTACCAGATGAACTCGGGCGTTCTGGGGCTCAATGGAGAGCAACAGGTAGTGACGTTGATGTTGGGCATAGACTTCCAGACCCAGGCTGTGGGGGTCAATCTGGAGCACCTCCTGCACACGACCGTCGCCCAGCCTGTTTTGCAGTTCAGCAGCGATGGCGGTTGTGGTCAGCGCGTCGAAGGCAGCCATTCATTCACCACTCCATGTGCAACAGCGCGTCCAGATCAGCGGCGGTATAGCGGCCGCGTACACGAATGCGAGGTAATTCAAACAGGCGATCTGATCGTTGCTCGTTCCCCTGGTGGGTGGTCACCCCTGCCCAGAAATGGGCAGACCGGAACACGGCAATCGTCTGGTCATCGTAGCTCCCCGAGGGATAAGCCACGAAGCGGGGTGTAATGCCCAGGTAGTTCTCGATGGCTTCCTTAGAGCCGAGAGCCTGCCACACCAGGTAGTCGAGCGATTGACCGCGTAGATCAGCATGGTTACGACTGTGGGAGCCAATCTCCATGCCTGCCGTTAGCATCTCCTGAAGTTGTGGCCAGGTCATATATTCGGCGCGCCCCTCGGTGACAAAATCGGTGATCACGAAGAAGGTGGCCCGAAATCCGTATTTCCGGAGCAAGGGGAAGGCATTGGTGTAGTTGTCGGCATATCCGTCATCGAACGTGAGCACGATGGGCTTAGGCGGCAAAGGGGTCCCTTGCGCCAGGTGGTACACCAGGTCGCGCAGCGAGATACTGGTGTACCCCTGTTCTCGCAAGTAGCGCAGATGCGATTCAAACCGCTCCGGCGACACCGACAGGTCCAGCCGATATTGATCAGCGCGGGGAGGAGGTGTCGAGATGTAGTGGTACATCAGGATGGGCACCCGGGCGACCCGAAGGATACCGTCAGGTGTAGGGGCCGGCGTCGGTGTAGGCGATGGGGACGGTGATGGCGAAGGTGTCGGTGTGGGCGATGGAGACGGTGTATATGTTGGCGATGGGGATGGTGATGGCGCAGGTGTGATGATGGAGTAGGGTGGATGGGGATTAGCGAAAGAAACACTCGGAGAGGTGAAGGCCAACCTGGCAGAAGGGAAGCCGGCGGACATACAACTGCCTATCAGAGTTGGCAGAAACAGTGTCGCCAGCCCTATGACAAAGTAGCCCCAGCATTTTGATGAGCGCATATGTCCCCTAATTCAGAATTTCCAGGAAGACGTCCATGTTGGGCTGCAGGCTGCGGCGTTCCGACGGACGAAAATGCCCGAAGGCCCCTTCGGGTTTTGAATCAGAGATTGCACTGAAAGGTTAGCGCTGCCAATAGCCCATGCGGATCAAAGATCTCTTGACACTGAAAATCAACGAACGTATAATGATGGCAACCTGTCCTACCTGCCCTGGACGACGTGCGGCCTGTCCTCGTCAGAGGGGCCAAGGGGCAGGCCAGGGTTACACATACGTTTACCCCACAGGAACCGTCGCCTCATATTCTATACGGTGTGCTTGAGGAGGCAAATTGCTATGTATCGAGAGCGCATTGCCCAGGCTTATGACCAGCTTTCGCCCAGCTATC
>DAOUAJ010000068.1:0-6303 GCA_034433615.1 Anaerolineae bacterium
CAGCAACATCGGCAGCGGCTGCACCACCTCTCGCCGCATCGCCGTCAACGTCGGCACCAGCGGGGCCATGCGGGTGGTGCTCCCTGGCACCCCTGAGCGCGTGCCGCGCGGCCTGTGGTGTTACCGGGTGGACCGCCGCCGCGCTCTGTTGGGAGGCGCGCTGAGCAATGCCGGTAATGTCTTCCAGTGGTTGCGTCAGACGGTACAGTTGGGTCCAGCAGAGGAGATCGAGCGGCAACTGGCGGAGGCCGAGGCCGACGGGCACGGGCTGACGGTGCTCCCTTTTCTGGCCGGGGAACGTGCCCCCGGCTGGGCCGGCCACGCCCGCGCGGCCTTCGTCGGCATCGGCTGGCACACCCGGCCGATTGACCTGCTGCAAGCCGGGCTGGAGGCGGTAGCCTATCGCTTTGCCCTCATCTATCGCCTGCTCGAACCGGCCATTGAAGATACACAGGAGGCAGGATACAGGATACAAGACGCAGCACGCAGCACGGATCACAACTCGGACGCGGAATCCCCGATCAACACGGAGATCATCGTCTCCGGCAGGGCGATGCTGAACTCGCCCGCCTGGACGCAGATCCTGTGCGACGTGTTGGGTCAGCCGGTGATCGCCTCCGCCGAGGCCGAGGCGACCAGCCGGGGCGCGGCGTTGCTGGCACTGGAGGCACTAGGCGTGATCCGGGACGCAGGAGATTTGCCAGCAGCATTGGGGAAGACTTTCTACCCGCGTCTCGAACGGCATCGCCGTTATCAGGAGGCCGTGGAACGTCAGCGGCAGCTTTACGAGAGGCTGGTGAAGGCCTGACAAGCTGCGGCTGCCTGCCGTGCCGCTTAATTCCACCTTCCCCAGTTAAGTTGACGAACTTCCGGCATTCTGCTACAATTTGTAGTACATGAATGCTATCGTTGATGCTTCCAGCTTAATTGTACTTGCTCGGCAGGATGCACTTTGGCTGTTGGAGCGCGTCTTTGGAACGGTCGCATTGGTGCCAGAAGTTGAGATCGAGACCGTCGTGCGAGGCAAAGCCAAGGGTTATGTAGATGCCCAGCGGATTGAAGCAGCGATCACTGCCAAACGACTGATCGTCGTTTCACCGACGGCTGCCGAGATACGGCTGGCAGTCACAATCGGTCAGCATGCGCCAGCTTTGAGCCGCGCCGACTGTTTGACTCTGGCCTGTGCTAAAGAACGCACTCTGACGCTTGTCATGGAAGAACAGCGCGGGCGAAATGTCGCTATTACTCATGGTATTACTTACGTGGTCATTCAGACGTTGCCACTGCAGGGACTGATCGCCCACCAACTGTCCTTTGCCGAATGCGATGATCTGCTATTACGCATCGGCCGGGCTATGCGTACCGATCAGGCGGTTTTGACAATCTTACGGACTGCTGCTGGTGAGATACAACGATTGCGATCCGCACAAGAAGGACTTTCCTAATGAGCACAACTCGGTCTGTTCAGATCAATCTTCGCGTGTCTAGCCAGGTTGCAGCGGAGTTGGACGATTTAGCGCGGCAGGAACACGTCTCCCGTATAGACCTGGCACGTAAAATCTTGCTGGAAGGCATCACCCAACGCAAACGCGAGCTGGCGTTGCGCCTCTATCGGGAGGGCAAGGTTAGCAAGGCGCGCGCCGCGGAGATTGCCGGGATCTCCTTGTGGGAGATGATGGACCTGCTGGAACAGGCTGGCCTGCCCGCCCTCTACACCTTGCAAGAGGCGGTTGAGGACATGCGCCGCCTCGTGGCACAGATCAGCGAGCCGGTGCACCCCGCCTGAGCCAGACCAAACTCGCCATTGCGTCCGGCTCTGGCAGAACATAGCACCTCGCTCCCCGGGTAGTGAGGCCGGTCGCCAATTCAGATTTCCTCGCCCTGTTGCATCCATCAAGGCCACAACCCACGAGCGGTCAGTTCACGGCGCATTTGTTCCGGGGAGACGAAGATGATGCACTGCATCCCCACCGCCTGCGCGGCGATGGTGTTACGCGACTTGTCATCAATCAAGAGGCAGGCAGATAACGGCAGACCCAGGCGATGGGCTGTCAGCTCGAAAATGCGGGGATCGGGCTTGCGCAACCCCACTTCTGCCGAGATGATCACGACCTCAAAGGCTGCCAGCAAGGTCGGCTGTGCTTCTAACTCGGCCCGCAGCGTATCCAGCGCGTTGCTGCACAACGCCAGCCGATAACGCTGCTGCAGGCGGGTCACCAGAGCGATCATCTCTTGATGGGGGGGCTCAATGACGAAAGGGCCTTCCCGAAAGCGTGCAAAGCCCGGCGGTAATTGAGGCTCTAGCTCCTCGCCCACTACCTGCCAGTACTCTGCACGGCTGATCTCCCCGCGCGATGCTGCCTCCCAGGCCGGCCCGGAGAACAGCCGGGAAAACAGGCTGCCTGGTGGCCACCCTAACAGGCGGTCGTAACCAGCCAGAACGGTCTGCGTCAGGCGATCCGTGGTCAGCACGCCCCCGTAGTCGAAGATCAGCGCCTCTACCGGCGGTTGCGCCATGCGCGCCGTCAGGGTCATCCTGCCTCTCCGAGGAAAAGCTTATAGTCTTCGCCTCTCAGAAGACTGATGGAAGTTAAGCAGTGGGATCAGTTTGCCCCGTCACTTCACCTACCATCACAGGGATGCGCTGAGAGGCCGGCCGGAAACCGAAGCTACGGTACAAGTGATCGGAGACCTGATTGCTCTGCTGTGTGTTGATGATTACCAGAGACGCCCCGGCAGCCTGACAGTAGAGCAGTGCATCGGCCAGCAGGGCACGACCGATGCCTTGTCCCTGGGCAACCGGATGGACGACCAGGCGATAAATCTGGCCCAGGTTGCGTTGCACATCACTGCAAGCATATCCGACCAGATTATCCTCACGTTCGGCCACTACAAAGCGTCCACTGGTGATCAGCAGTTCGATCAACTCGCCGCTGGTCAGCCGCCAGAGAGAGGTGAAGGCGGCCGTATCGAGCGCCGTCAGCCTGCTGACATCCTCCGGCCGGGCGGAGCGGAGGCGTACATCAGGGGGAGGTGGCAACTTGGGAAGGGCATTGGCCATACGCTCGTAGGTCAGGATGTACTCAACCGGGCGCAAGCCGACCTTGGCTAACGGCATCTCCATCCACAACTGAGTGACATAGGCAACCAGGTACTGCGCTTGTCGCGCCTGCAGGCCTAGACGCAATCCTTCCATCAGGGTCCACACGCCAATCTCAGCATGCCAGCCGTTGATCAAGGCTAACCCGCGCAGATGGCCCCAGACCGTCTCGTGCGCCTCATCTGGTGCCGCTGGTCGCGGTCGCACCGTCGCACAGGCGATTCCCCACAGCAACGACCCAGCATCTGCCAGGACAAAAACATGCGCTGGCTGACCCAGCAAGCTGGACAAATCTTCCGGCCCAAAGGCAATGTGTCGGCGATGAGCCCGATCGAGCAGCGTCAGGATACGCCCTTGATCGCGCAGGGTGGCCGGGCGAACCTGGATTTCGATCTCTTCCATGCCGCTCTTCCAGTTTGAATGCACCCATTTCAATCATAGCACACGAAAGGGCGTTCCGCAAGGAAATTCTGCAACAGCGGCGGGCGGTGTATCTTATTGACAAGCGCAAACGACTGTAGTATAGTCGTGCTTGACTGGTAGATTGTCGTTTTATTCTGATCTCACTTCTGTTTGCAAAAGGAGGAGAGGACCATGAAACGAAGCAAGCTGCTCTGGAGTGTGACCTGGCTTTTGATCCTGGCGGTTCTGGCGACCGGCTGCGCCCCACGCGCTACACCGGTGCCGACTGCAACCCCGACGCCGGCTGTAGAGGTCGCGCCCACACCGACACCCGTGCCCACGCCCGCGGCCGAGAAACTGAAAATCGCCTTCGTCTACGTGGCGCCCATCGGCGATCTGGGCTGGACCTGGGCTCACGACCAAGGCCGCCTGATGGTTG
Source organism: Anaerolineae bacterium (assembly GCA_034433615.1). Lineage (GTDB taxonomy): Bacteria > Chloroflexota > Anaerolineae > DUEN01 > DUEN01 > DAOUAJ01. The sequence continues at coordinate 3,942 of DAOUAJ010000068.1, forward strand.
AGAAGGAGCTGGGAGACAAAGTCGAGACAGCCTTCATTGAAAATGTGCCGGAGGGGCCGGACGCCGAGCGCGTGATCCGCGACTTCGCACAGAAGGGGTACAAACTCATCTTCACCACCTCCTTCGGCTACATGGATCCTACCATCGCCGTGGCCCAGGAGTTCCCCAACGTGTGGTTTGTGCATATCTCCGGCTACAAGACGGCCCCTAACGTCAGCACACTCTTTGGCCGCATGTATCAACCCCGCTACCTGTCCGGCCTGGTCGCCGGCAAGATGACCAAGTCTAACATCATCGGCTATGTAGCGGCATATCCCATCCCCGAGGTGATCCGCGGCATCAATGCGTTTGCACTGGGTGTGCGCGAGGCCAATCCCAAGGCCGAGGTGCGGGTGGTGTGGACTAACACCTGGTTCGGGCCACCGCAGGAGAAGGAAGCGGCCGAGGCACTGCTGGACCAGGGTGCGGACATCATCGCTCAGCATCAGGATACCACCGAGCCCCAAAAGGCTGCGCAAGAACGGGGCGCTCTCAGCGTCGGCTACGACTCGGACATGAGCCGGTTCGTGGGCGACACGGTGCTCACCAGCCCCGTCTGGAACTGGGGCGTCAAGTACGTGGATATCGCTAAGAAGGTTCTGGAAGGCACTTATCAGGCCGAGTCCTATTGGGGGCCGATGTCCGAGGGCATTGTGGACCTGGCACCCCTCAGCCCGCGCGTGCCAGAGGAGGTAAAGGCGCTGGTCGAACAGAAGAAGCAGGAGATCCTCGCAGCCGGCGCTGAGGACACTATCTTCTGTGGCCCGTTGAAGGGTGCCAACGGCGTAGAATTCCTGCCCGCCGGCCAGTGCATGACCGACGAGCAGAAACTCAACATGACATGGTTCGTCGAGGGGGTCGTCGGTGAGGCACCCGAGCAGGCCAGGCCGATTCAGGGCAAGCCGGCGCCTGCTGTGAAGGTAGGGAAACCCAAAGTCGCCTTTGTCTACGTCGGGCCGACGGGCGATCTCGGCTGGACTTACGCGCACGATCAGGGCCGCCTTTACATCGAGAAAGAGCTGGGCGTGGAGACGGCTTACAAGGAATTGGTGGCAGAGGGGCCGGATGCGACGCGGGTGATCCGGGATTTCGCCGAGAAGGGGTACAAGGTCATCTTTGCCACCTCCTTCGGATACATGGACTCGGTGATTGAGGTAGCAGCCGAGTATCCGGATACGGTCTTCGAGCACGCCACTGGCTACAAGATGGCAGACAACGTGGGCATCTACGATGGCCGCGGCTATCAGGGGTGGTATCTGGCCGGCATGGTGGCCGGCAAGATGACCAGGAACAACATCCTGGGCTACGTGGCGCCTTACCCCATCCCCGAAGTGGTACGCAACATGAATGCCTTTACCCTGGGCGCGCGTTCGGTGAATCCGAAGGCCGAGGTGCATCCGGTCTGGATCTTCACCTGGGTGGATCCGCCTAAGGAGCGGGAGGCGGCGCAAGCGTTGCTGGACCTGGGCGCGGACGTCATCGCTCGCGAGTCTGACTCCACTGAGCCGGACAAGCTGGCCCAGGAGAGTAAAGTCTACGCCGTCGGTTATAATGCCTACGTGCCTGATGTGGCCCCCGACGCCCTGCTGACCGCGCCCGTCTGGAACTGGGGGGTGGTCTACAAGAAGGTCGTCGAGGACGTGATGGCCGGCACTTGGAAGCCCCAGGACATCTGGTGGGGCATGAAGGAAGGGCTGCTGGAACTGGCCCCCTACGGGAAGATGGTCCCGGACGATGTAAAGGCCCTGGTCGAGGCCAAGAAGGCTGAGATCGTGGCGGGCACGTTCGACGTTTTCGTCGGCCCCATCAAAGACAACAAGGGCCAGGAGCGAGTGGCCGCCGGCCAGGTCATGACCGACGAGGAGAAGCGCGCCTTCGACTGGCTGGTGGAGGGCGTGGTGGGCGAGATTCCGAAATAGGAGAGGGTCTGTCCTGAAAATACCACCGCCCATGTCATTCCGAGCGAATCTGCGAGCGAGGAATCTCGCCCTACTCAGCAGCACGAGATGCTTCGCTCCGCAGCCTGCCCTGAGCCGCTGTGCAGGCCAGGGACTCCGCTCCCTGGCCTGACCGCTAGGACAGGCTGCATGACGTGCCGGTGGGGGGCGTTTTCATTGACCGTAGTGCCGCCCGCGGTATGGACATCTGCCCTGCAAATGTGTCGAATCCCCCGTAGGTACGAAGTGGAGCTTCGCCTGAACCCGCGGGAGGTTCGACGCCTGCGGATGAGGTTGTCGGGTCAGGCAGATCACTGGCGGTGGTCTGCCTGACCCGCATTTGCCAGGCACCGAGCGGTTGCCGAATTGACGTACTCTACCCTGTC
>DAOUAJ010000069.1:0-4624 GCA_034433615.1 Anaerolineae bacterium
CCCGCGCCGAGGCATTGGATCACGTGTTGCTCTACGGGCCGCCGGGCCTGGGTAAGACGACGCTGGCGCACATCATCGCCAACGAGATGGGCACCAACCTCAAGATCACGGCCGGCCCCGCCATCGAGCGCCCGGGCGACCTGGCTGCCATCCTCACCAACTTGCGCCAGGGTGACATCCTGTTCATTGACGAGATCCACCGCCTGGGGCGCGCGGTGGAGGAAGTGCTCTACCCGGCGATGGAGGACTTCGCGCTGGACATCGTCATCGGCAAAGGGCCGGCCGCCCGCTCCATCCGCCTTAAGCTGCCGCGTTTCACCGTTGTCGGCGCGACGACGCGCATAGCGCTGCTGACATCCCCCTTGCGTTCCCGCTTCGGCGCGGTCTACCGTTTCGATTTCTACGACCAGGCGGCGCTGGAGTCCATTGTGCGGCGAGCGGCCGGCCTGCTCAACGTCCCTATCACCGATGAGGGTGCGGCCGAGATCGCTCGCCGGGCTCGCGGCACGCCGCGCGTGGCATTACGCCTGTTCCGCCGCGTGCGGGACTACGCCGAGGTGCGGGCCAACGGCGCTGTCACCCTCGAGGTGGCGGACCAGGCGTTGCGCCTGCTGGAGGTGGACGAACTGGGGTTGGATTTGCTGGATCATAAGGTGCTGGACGCGCTGATCCGCAAGTTCGGTGGGGGGCCGGTAGGGCTGGAGACCATCGCTGCGGCGGTCAGCGAGGAGCCGGACACTATCATGGACGTGGTGGAGCCGTACCTGTTGCAACTGGGATTCCTGGACCGGACGCCGCGCGGCCGCGTGGCCACGCGCCGGGCCTACGAGCACCTGGGGGTGCCCTTCCCGGAGCGCCCGGAGCAACCTTCTCTCTTTGATCAACCGGAGGAGAAGACGTCATCATGAGGCCGCGGATCGGAATCACTGCCCGTTCATTGGAACCCTCTGTGATTCAACGGCTGAGCTGGTATCTGGAGAGCGTCCGCCAGGCCGGCGGCGAACCGTTCGTGCTGGCACCGGATGGCCCTCTGCCCTCCCTGGATGATCTCGATGCGCTGTTGTTGTCGGGTGGCGGAGATGTGCACCCTCGGCGTTACAGCCAGCCCATTCTCGGGACAGAGGTGGAAAGCATAGATGAGGCGCGGGACGAGATGGAGATCGCGCTGACCCGCGCGGCGCTGGCCGCCGATCTCCCTATCCTCGCCATCTGCCGGGGGATTCAGCTCCTGAACGTGGCGATGGGCGGTGGGCTGATCCAGGACCTGGGCGAATCGCATCGCACCCCGGCCGGCGCGATCAGGCACCATCTGGTGCATGTGGAGCCGGGCACGCGCATAGCGTCGGTGTTAGGTGTTGCTGGCCAGGTGAACGTGAACACCTATCATCACCAGGGCATTCGGGCGGAGTGCCTGGCGCCGGGGCTGCGGGCGTCGGCCTGGGCGTTGCCCGAGGGGTGGCTGATCGAAGGGGTGGAAAGCCCGGCCCATCGGTTCGTGCTGGGCGTGCAGTGGCACCCTGAACGGTATCGGGAGGTGCCCGAGGTGCATGGCGGGCTGTTCCGTGAGTTTGTGCGCGCCGCTGAGAGCTAGGAGGGGTCGAATGGCGCAGAAATTAACCTTTCAGTACGACCGTGAGGCGGATATTCTGTACATCAACACGGTCGAGCCTTATGCCGCCCAGGAGTCTGAGGAACTGGGTGACGAGATCATTGCGCGTCTGAACCCGCAAATGGGCCAGGTTGAAAACCTCGAAGTGCTGTTCTTCACCAGCCGGCTTTTGAGACGAGAGTTGTTCTCGTTACCCATCGTTGCTAACCTGCGTCAAGCAGAACCGGCTTAACAAGGAGATCCGTCCATGGCTCCCTGGTCTTTCCTTGGACCGTTTGCGCTGAGTTTACCGTTGTTGCTGGCCTATCTCGCCGGGGTAGGCGCGGGGATCATCCTGCTGGCTCGCGGCCAGCGTGCGGCGGGTACTATGGCGACCATTGGCTTTGTGGTCCTGGCCGCGCGGGCGCTGCTGTCACCGATCACCGCACTGTCGCCCCTGTTTCTATCGGGGACCATGCCGGCTCCCCGCCTCGGCGTCGTGATGGCTGGCATCACCTTTGCCAGCAATCTGGTGGCTGCGCTAGCCGTCTTGTTGATCGTCGTGGCGTTGCTGCGCGCCGCCATGTCCTCTGACGCGTGAAGACCACCGATTTCGACTACGACTTGCCGCCGGAGCTGATCGCCCAGACCCCGGCCGAGCCGCGAGATAGCTCCCGGCTCCTGGTGGTGCACCGGGAGAGCGGAACCTTCGAGCACCGCATCTTTCAGGACATCGGGGATTACCTGCGGCCGGGCGATCTCCTGGTGTGCAACGACAGCCGGGTTATCCCAGCGCGGCTACACGGCCGTAAGCCCACGGGCGGCCGCATCGAGGTCTTCCTGCTGATCCGCAAAGGCGAGCGCACGTGGCAGGCGTTAGTGCGGGGCAAGAGGTTGCGCCCCGGCGCTCGCGTTCACATCGAGGATGCATCCGGGCAAGAGGTAGCTATCGCCACCATCGTCAGGGAAGAGGCAGAGGGCGCCCGTGTCGTCGAGTTTGATCGTCCGATCACCCCGTTGTTGCCGCAAGTAGGCGAGGTGCCCCTGCCGCCCTACATCCACGAGCCGCTGCGGGACCCGGAGCGCTACCAGACGGTGTACGCGCGGGTGGCGGGGTCGGTGGCCGCGCCCACGGCCGGGTTGCACTTCACGCCAGAGCTGATCGCCCGGCTAGAGGCGATGGGCGTCGGCTTTGCCTTCGTCACGTTGCACGTGGGGCCGGGTACCTTCCGGCCAGTGCAGACGGAACACGTGGAGGAGCACAAGATGCACGCCGAGTGGGGGGTGCTGCCGGCAGAGGTAGTGGAACAGGTGCGGGCGGCCCGCGTGGCGGGCGGGCGGTGCGTGGCTGTGGGGACCACCGCGGTGCGGGTGCTGGAGACGGCCGCGCAGGGCGGCGAGCTGGTCCCCTTCTCCGGCTGGACGGATCTTTTTATCACGCCAGGATTTCGCTTTCGGGTCGTAGATGCCATGATCACCAACTTCCATCTGCCCCGCTCCACGCTGCTCATGCTGGTGAGCGCCTTCGCCGGCCGGGAGCTGATCCTGCGGGCCTACCAGGAAGCGATTCGCCTGCGCTATCGTTTCTATTCTTTTGGCGACGCGATGATGCTGATTTGACCTGATCAGACTTACTCAACAGGAAGGTTGCTATGGCAAATAATAAAGTTGGAGACTTTACCAGAGTTCTCACGTACGTCGTAGTTCACGTGCACGCCGGTATCCCTGTCGGCGCCGAGATCTACCATGATAGACGATCCGCTGAGGAAAGAGAGAGATTTATACGTAAGCACATGCACCCAGAGCACGATGAGACTGGTACATTCGAAGTCGAGATTGGTTATCCTTCTCCTTCAATGGAACAGTCTTTGTGGTATTCAGACTAATCGCATTTTGCTGCTATATTCCGTGTCAACCAGCTTGGTAATCGCCAGTCTCCAATCTCCCCATGGCTTACTGCCGTTACCTGTCTTTTTGCCCGACGCCACTCTCGGCGTCGTGCGCGCGGTGGACAGCCGCGATCTGGAAAGATGTGGGGTACAAGCGGTGGTCATGAATACGTTCCACCTGATGCAGCACCCCGGCTCTTCCACCATCCAGGCCCTGGGCGGGCTGCACCGGATGTGCGCATGGCCCCACCCTATCATGACCGACTCAGGGGGATTCCAGGCTTACTCACTGATCCGACAGAACCCCAAGAACGGCAGCCTCACCGACAAAGGGATCATCTTCCGGCCTGAAGGCTCCGACCGCAAGTTTAATCTCTCGCCCGAAAAGTGCATCCAGCTCCAGATCAGCTATGGCGCAGACATCGTCGTCTGCCTGGACGACTGCACCCACGTGGATGCTCCTCTCTCGGTTCAAGAAGAATCGGTGAGGCGGACGATTGACTGGGCCAGGCGCTGTAAGGCCGAGTTTCAGCGCATCATCGAACAGAAAGGCCTGGACGACGGGCAACGCCCGCTGCTGTTCGCGGTGATCCAGGGAGGCGGCTCACGCGAACTGCGCAAGCGGTGCGCCGACGCATTGCTGGAGATGGGGTTCGACGGGTTCGGCTACGGCGGCTGGCCCCTGGACAGCAAAGGGAACCTGCTGACCGACATCATCGCCTACACCCGCGAGCTGGTGCCGCCGTGCCTGCCCATGCACGCGCTGGGGATCGGCCACCCGGCTAACGTCGTGGCGTGCGCCCGCATAGGATACGCGCTCTTCGACAGCGCCATGCCCACGCGCGACGCCCGCCACGGCCGGCTGTACGCGTTCACCAGCGCCACCCCTTCCCTCTCCGCTGAGCCGAAGGGCGAGTGGCTCTCGTACGTTTATGTCAACGATGATAAGCATACTAAAAACGACGCTCCGGTCTCCCCCTTCTGCGACTGCCTGTGCTGCTCCAACTACTCGTTGGGCTATCTGCATCACCTGTTCAAGATCAACGATGCCCTGTTCCTCAGATTGGCTACGATTCACAACCTGCGGTTTATGACGCAACTGACCGAACGGCTCAGGAAAGACAAACCCGAAGTCAAACCCGAAGGG
>DAOUAJ010000070.1:0-14646 GCA_034433615.1 Anaerolineae bacterium
ACCGGAATCCTTCACGCCCATCTGCCGCTTGATCATAGACTCAGCCAGGTCACCCAGGGGGGCCAGCAGGCACAGAGCGCCAGCCAGAGCGATGGCCGTTAGCACGGGGAGGCCCACCACCCACACGCCCAGGGCCGCGCCGCCGATCACGCCGATCACCCAACCGCCGATGGCCCCCTCCCATGTCTTCTTGGGGCTGAGCCACGGAGCCAGCTTGTGTCGCCCGATGGAGATGCCCACAAAATACGCCCCGGAATCGGTGATCCAGGTGGTGAGGATCGCCAATGCCACCCAGTTCAGGCCGTCGGGCCGCATGCGCAGTGCCACGAAAGGGGCTAACAGCCCGCCCAGGTAAACGGCTCCGGCCGCGGTCCAGGCCCAATCGGTGGCTGCTTGTACCCGCCAGGGTAATTGCGGCCCGGTTTGGAACAACGCCAATACCAAAGTAAGGATCAGCCCGACCCCCAACACCTCACCGGTCGGCAGCAGCTCAGGCCAGAAACCGCTGGCGATCAGAGCCAACATCCAGGCTACACCCGCCCAGGTGCACGGGTGGTGTCCACCTTGTCGCAAGAGGCGGAATAGTTCGATGCCAGCGAGCGTGCCCACCAGGGCGATGGTGCCGAGCCACCAGTACCCACCCGCGTAAGCCAGGACGGCCACCAAGGGGATCAAGATGGCAGCGCTGAGGGCGCGATGACGGAACAAGGCAAGCCTCGTTGACCAGCCGGGATGGGGAGATTAGGGGATTTTTAGCCTATCCCTCAATGTCCTAATCCCAGCTCCATTTGGTTGCGACTTGGCCGGGCTAGGGGGTGGGAACTTTGCCGAAGCGCCGCTCGCGCCGAGCATATTCTACCAGCGCTTTGCGCAGTTCCTCCTTGTCAAAGTCAGGCCAGAAGGTAGGGGTGGCGTAATACTCCGCGTAGGCTGCCTGCCAGATCAAGAAGTTGCTTAAGCGGTATTCGCCCCCGGTGCGAATGATGAGGTCTGGGTCCGGCAGCCCGCCCGTGTACAAGTACTGACTGAACAATTCCTCCGTTAGCGCTTCGGGCGGCACACCGTCAGCCATCAGATGACGGATGGCATCCAGAATCTCAGCCCGGCCACCGTAGTTGAACGCCACATTCAAGATGATGCGATCGTTCTGCCGGGTCAGTTCAACGGCTGAGCGGATCTGTTGCTGCAGGTGAGGATCAATCCCGGTCAGCCGACCACTGTGACGAATTTGCACGCCGTTGCGATGTAGTTCATGAAGCTGACGCTGGATGGTCTCGTTCAGCAGACGCATGAGCCCCTGTACTTCTTCAGGGGGCCGCGACCAGTTCTCTGTAGAAAAGGCATAGATGGTCAGAACCTTAATGCCGAACTCAACGCATCCCTCCAGCACGCGGCGGATGTTTTCGGTGCCCGCGCGATGCCCCATCAGCCGGGGCAGGCCGCGCGCCTGGGCCCATCGCCCGTTCCCATCCATGATGATGCCCACGTGATAAGGTATCCGCGTCAGTTCGTTCTTGCCCACCCCTGATTCCTTTCGAGGTCACAACAGCTCAGGCGCCGGGCACTTCGGGCTCATTCCTGCCGCTACGACCTCCTCCAGAGGCCGGTCATGCTACGATGAGTCAGGGCCCGGTACCTGTGGCTAAACCGAACAAAAAGGAGGGATTGAGCTGCTCTAACCCCGAACGAGCAAGGCTTATCCCTCCTCCCCGATCAGCGCTATTGAGACCTCAAATCTCTCTGATCTCCGCTTCTTTGGCCTTGCCGACCTTGTCCACCTGCTCGATGTAGCGATCGGTCAGTTCCTGAACTTTGTCTATCGCGCGATGTAACTCATCCTCGGAGATCAGTTTCTCTTTTTCAAATTCGCGCAGATCATTGATACTATCACGTCGGACGTTGCGAACAGCCACTCTCCCCTCTTCCACCCGTCGTGCAACTAACCTGACGAGCTCGCGCCGTCGCTCCTCGGTCAGACGAGGGATGGAAAGGCGGATCAGCTTCCCGTCATTCATGGGTGTCAGCCCCAGGTCAGATTTGAGGATCGCCTTCTCGATGAGGCCAATGTCGCCAGGGTTGAACGGCCGAATGGTCAACAGGCGGGGCTCCGGTACAGAGATGGTCGCCAGCTGCTGTAAAGGAGTGGGCATCCCGTAGTAATCTACCGGCAGTCGTTCGACCAGGGCTGGTGAGGCTCGGCCGGTACGCACCGTGCGTAAGTCGTCCTGCAAGGCCTCAACCGCTTTTTGCATGCGTTCTTCTGCGTCCCGCAGTACATCGTTGATCATCGTGGTGTCTCCTGGCTGCAATCACAAAAACGACCAAAGGGCAGCATCAATACGCGATCACCGTCCCAATCGCTTCGCCACACACAACCCGCTCCAGGCTTCCCTCTTCCCACAGGTCAACGACATAGATGGGCAGATCGTTGTCCATACACAAGGTGATCGCCGTGCTGTCCATGATGCCGACCCGCATGTTGAGCGCTTCAATGTAGGTCAGCCGGTCAAATCGCCGCGCCTCGGGATCGAGCATGGGATCGCGGTCGTACACCGCATCCACTTTGGTGGCTTTGATCAACACCTCAGCGTCAATTTCCATGGCGCGCAAGGCGGCTGCGGTGTCGGTGGTGAAATAGGGATTGCCCGTCCCCGCTCCCAGGATCACGATATATCCTTTTTCCAGGTGATGGATGGCCCGTCGGCGGATGTACGGCTCGGCGATCTCTCGCATCTCGATCGCCGTCTGGACGCGAGTCGTGGCCCCCAACCGCTCCAGAGCATCCTGCAAAGCCAGCGCGTTCATGACCGTGGCCAGCATACCCATGTGGTCTGCGGTCGCGCGATCCATACCGTGCTCCAGGCCATCCTTGCCACGCCAGATGTTGCCAGCCCCCAGGACAATGGCAACCTCTACCCCCAGGTTCTTGACACGAAGTATTTTGGCCGCTACCTCCTCTGCGCGGTTGGGATCAATGCCAAATCCACTCGGCCCGGCCAGCGCTTCGCCGCCCAGTTTGAGCAAGATACGCCGGTACTTCAGCTCTGCCATTGTCTGTTGATCTCTTCCTGGGCTTATTGCCCCAACTCGTACCGGACGAAACGGCGCACGACGATATTCTCGCCCAGTTTAGCAATAGCCTGCGTGATCAGGCTTTGCACCGTGATGCCTTCATCCTTGATGAACGGTTGACGTAACAAACAGTTCTCCTCGTAGAACTTTTCCAGCTTGCCTTCCACCATGCGCTCGATGACGTGCTCTGGTTTGCCAGAACCGGCGATCTGAGCGCGGTAACCTTGCCTTTCCCGCTCAAGCACCTCGGCCGGTATGTCTGCCACATCTAGGTACTGCGGGCAAGCGGCCACGACCTGCATGGCCAGGTCCTTTGCTAATTGCTGAAATTCGGGGGTGCGTGCCACAAAGTCCGTCTCGCAGTTGAGCTCGACCAGCGCGGCCGCTCGCGCTCCCGTGTGCACGTAAGCACCGATGATCCCTTCTCGCGCCTCGCGGCCGGCCTTCTTGGCGGCTGTAGCCAATCCCTTCTCGCGCAGCAACTCTACAGCTTTGTCGAAATCGCCGCCCGTTTGTTGTAATGCGTTACGGCAGTCCAGCACTCCTGCTCCTGTCGCTGCACGTAAGTCCTTCACCATACTCGCTGTGATTTCCAAGGTCCTCGCTCCTGACTGAGAATGATCCCCCTCAGACCCCCACGGGGCTGAGATGACACACAAAGAGGCCGGAGCAGCCCGGCCTCCTGTTTTCAGTCCACTTCTGCCTTGTCTGCCTCTGCCTCTTCCTCAGCCGCAAAGACCTCAGCCGCGGCAGATTCTTCCTCCTCATCCAGCTCAAGGATCTCCTCTTCCATCTGTACCTCTTCCTCGAGCTCGATCAGGGCCTCTTCATCCAGATCGTCTAGAGCGCCCGCCCGGATCTTGGCCAACGTTGACGGGCCAAGCAGTTGCTCCTCCGTCTCTGCTTCCTCTGCGACCTCCTCCTCGGCCATGGTCGCCGCGCGGATCTGCTGGCCTTCGACGATCGCATCTGCTATCTTAGCCGTGATCAACTTGATAGCCCGGATGGCGTCATCATTGGAGGGGATTGCCACATCAATGGGGTCCGGATCACAGTTGGTGTCCACCATGGCAACGATGGGGATACGCAGTTTGTTCGCCTCCTTAACAGCGATACCTTCCCGACGCACATCAATCATGAAGAGGAGATCTGGCAAACGCCGCATGTTCTTCAGGCCGCCGATGCGGCGATTGAGCTTGGCGATCTCACGAGTCAGGAGAAGCGCTTCCTTCTTGGGCAGCGTCTCCAGTTCACCGTTATCCCGGCGCCGTTCCAGTTCCATCAGGTAATCGGTACGCTGTCGAATGGTGCGGAAATTGGTCAACGTACCACCCAACCAACGCTGGTTGACGTAAGGCATCCCACACCGCTCGGCCTCGGCAGCGATGGTGTCCTGCGCCTGCTTCTTCGTCCCCACAAAGAGGACTGTCCCACCCGTAGCCGCGGTCTCCTGGACCAGCTTGTAGGCCTGATCCAGGCGGGCCATGGTTTGCTGCAGATCAATTATGTGAATCCCATTGCGCTCCGTGAAGATGTACTGCTTCATTTTCGGATTCCACCGCCGTGTGCGGTGACCGAAATGAACGCCGGCCTCCAGGAGCTGCTTTAACGTCACGACTGCCACTTTCGTTTCCTCCTCTTTTGTTTTGTTCCTCCACCTCTCGACTGCGCCAGACCGCCCGATCGTAGGTAACCTGAAGGCCACAGGTAGCCCGAAGACCACAAGTAGCCTGGCGGCCACAGGCGGCACGTTGGCTGCAGTTCCCTGATTGAGAAGGCGAGAGGTGTGTGTGATAGGTGTTACTCACCCAAAGAGAAAGTATAGCACAAAGTTGAAGGCATGTCCAACCTGTGCTATACTGTTTTTGTTGAGCGTAGCCCACCTGATGCCGATATAAGGAGGCGCGATGGCGGTAGATTCAGAGTTATTGCAGATCCTGCGTTGTCCGGCTTGCGTGAGCGGCCCCGGCCGGCGCCCCGGCCCCGACCCAGGCCGGCTGCTGTTGGTGAAAGATACCTGGCTGGTCTGTCAGGAAGAAGGATGTGGTCGCAAATATCCCATCAAGGACGACATCCCAGTGATGCTGATCGAAGAAGGGGATAAGTGGGTCAACACCCCCGTAGAAGAACTGCCAGTCCCCGCCCCTGTCTGATCCTCGCCGATCCCAAACCCGAAAGGTCTGTTTGAGACCCTTCGGGTTTGGGACTATGCCGCTTCGCTCACGTCTCCTCTTCGTTCTCTAGCTGTTCCTCGTGCACACGAATATTGCGGCCCCCCCTGAGGATGCGAAAACGGTCGAAATCGTTGGCGACCACCGTGTTAGGAAAGATAGGCTGCGCCTCGGCCAGGACGCGTTGGGCGCCGTAGCGACGGGAAATATGGGTCAGGATGAGCTGCTTGACCTCTGCCGTCCGGGCCAGCCGGGCGGCCTGTGCCGCTGTCAGATGACCAAATGCCTGGGCCATCTCAGCCTCTTCCTCACAGTACGTCGCCTCGATCACCAGGGCGTCCGCCCCATAGGCAGGTTCTATCAGGCCGTCTGTGCTCCCGGCATCCCCTACGAAGATGAGCCGTGCGCCCGGCTCCTCTGGCCCCAACACGTCGTCCGGACGAATCACACGGCCATCTTCCAGAGTAATCGTTTCGCCCTGAACCAGTTGGCGGCGTACCGGCCCCGCTGGCACCCCCAGCGCCTGCGCCCGCTCCGGTAAGAACGGCCGTCGCGGCTTCTCGATGAAAGCGAAGCCAAAACACCCCGCCCCGCGATGATCAACAGGGAAGGCGCTCAATGTGAACGTGGCGTCCTCGAAGATCACGCCGGCTTCAATCACGTGGTAATAAACTTGCAACGGCACTCGCCCCGGGCCGAATACCACATCCATCAATCCTTTCACCCGCTGTAGTGCCCACTGCCCACCGTACAAATCCAGCCGGTCCATCATCTCCCAGCGGCCAAAGGTGGAGGCCAGTCCACCCAGCCCCAGGATGTGGTCCAGATGCCCGTGGGTCAACAGGATGCGGTCCAGCCGGCGAAAGCCCAGGCCGCTGCGTAGCAACTGGCGCTGTGTCCCCTCGCCGCAGTCAATCATGAAGCGGTATTCCTTGTACAGGACGATGGCCGAGGACAGTCCACGCCGCACGGACGGGGCTGAGGCCGACGTGCCCAGGAAGATCAGCTCAAACATCGGACCAGCCCTTCTCCCCCTTCTTCGCCTTCCAGCGTAAAACGTGGCCCCAGAAACTGCTCAACGACCCAGATGTTGGTCACCAGATGGCGAGTGATCTCGGTCGTGGTCAGCGCGCCGCCGGCCAGGGCCAGAGGCAATATCAGTTGATCGGCCAGATGGGGATCGGTGGCACCCTGGCCAGCCGCGTAGACCAGCAATTCATCCACCGCGGCGTCTGCTACCTGCTCGGCGGGCAGGCCACGCCGCCCGTAAGCAGTAAAACCGGCTGCTACGTGCGTGTGTTCCGCGCAGAGGAAGACGCACGTGCCGGGTCCGGGAGAAGGCGCATCTACCTGTTCGATGCGCGCTGAGAATCCGGCAGTCCGCAGCCGGGCGCTCGCCCGCTGTGCCTGTCGCTGGCGCACGTGAACAGGCAAGTGGGACGCTGCCGAGAGCCCCCACAGCCGGCGTAGATCCCCTCGCGTGGTGAAATCGTGGGTTTGTAGCCGGGCACTTCCTGCCACCGAAGCGACCATCTCGCCGCCGCCCTGCGGATACCACCCCCATTGTTCCAGTCGCACCTCCGCCTCAATCCCTAGCCGGGCCAGCGCGGGCAGGTAAACGTGGGCCAGATAGTGGAACGGCGGGCTCCAGGCGACGTGGGTGCCACCTCGCAGCGCCAGGCGCGAGGGGCCGTCCGCCAACGCCAGCGGGATCAGCATGGTCTGGAAGATCAGGCTGATGGCGCCGGCCGAGCCGACCCCCGCCACCTGGCTGATGTCTAGATCGTAATGCCCGGCGCGCGGGGCGTGTCCTGGCTGAAAGACCAGTCGGTCGGAGCCCACGCGATCCCCCTCCACAGCGGCGCCACAGATGGTTGCCATCGCTCGCACTGCGGCAAGGTGTTGAGGGCGGAGGCCGGGCTCCTTGCGTCCGGCACGAACGCGCTCGATGCAAATGGGACGTTGCAAAATGGCTGCCAGACTGAGAGCGGTGCGCAGGATTTGCCCACCGCCCTCGCCGTGGGAACCATCAATGAGCAATGTAGACATTAGTGCAAGATCAGACCACTTTCTCGATATGGAAAAGCGGGCGGCATTATACAGCACCCATCGCCAGGCGACAAAGCTATGCTGTCGCTTCCTCATGATCAGTTGATCACCGCCATCCCACCCTCTGCCCCTGGTGCCAACGCAACGCCCGGGCAAACTTTGATTCTGGCTCAGGACGCAGGCCGAAGGTAGTTTGCAACACGGAACTCAGCGTTTGCAAGTCTGTTGTCCGTCCTTGCCCTTCCAGTTCAATCTCCAGCTCTTGCCAGGTCAGCGCCTCATCACCGGCCACAACCTCTACTCGATCGAGCGATAACAGGCCGATGACCCGCTTCCCCTCGCTCACCCGGCGACGCGAACGGACCTGGCGCAGTTCGAATAGCAGGTGCAGCCGGTGGCCCTCCGTCAATGAGAGGACTAACTCACGCGCCGGGCTCTCCGGCCACGTCTGCGGATTCACCTCACCCGATACGGCCACTTCCAGCTCCTGGCGCTGGTGAATGCCGTCGGCCGCGCGGCCCAGCCCCTTCACCGTCGCCAGGAGTTGACCGCCTTCACGTCGCAGACGGCAGGCATACCCACCGCGGAGCAGCGCGACCTCGGCCGTGTCGTAATAGCGGTCTACCACCTCGGCCGCGCGGGCTGGCCCCAGCGCGTAATCGCCCAGCGTGGGGATGGCCAACAACCGGTCGAATGTAATCGTGTCCGGGATCGAAAACTTGGCCTCTACCTCTGTGCTCACGAAACCCTGCAACCTATAGCATCTGGTCAAGAAGCCAGGAACCCACCAATCATTATCCACCTTTTGCGACTCCTCGTCAACGAGCAACGCTTGGCTTCAGTGATGGCAACACCGGGGTCTATTTCTGACGTTTGCCTGCCCGGTTCCAAACAGTGGAGAAGAATCACCGAACTCCACCTTGACACCACCCTAACATGTTTGCTATAATGTGATTAAGCTTGTGGATACTGGCTACTCCATGAGTGATCAGGGTAACACTGCGAAGCCAGTTTTGTGAAGGTTCCTTAGGTTTTTGACATCGCTGTCCGCTCCTGTCCCTTCTCACTGCAGCTAAGTTTGTCTGGTCGTTCAACCTGTCTGTGTGCATCAAGTGTTTGCATTGCGCTTTCCCCTGCATCTGGAAAGCATGATCATCGGCTGGTGAGCCGCCAGCCTTTCCATCTAGCAAGGAGGCAATGACGATGTCTGATCAGCGTATGCGTTCCCTTAGCCGTCGTGAGTTTCTTCGCGGTAGCGCCATGCTGGGCATGGGCGTGATGGTCGCGGCCTGCGTGCCGCCCACGGCAGTGCCAGCACCAGAGGCCGGCGAGGCCGTTGTGCCCAAGGCGGCTGCCGCTCCGACTACCATTAAGTTTCTGACCCAAGGTGGGGCTCAGGTCGCGTTTGATCGCTACGAGCCACTCATTGCCAAATTTCAGGAGGCGAACCCGGATATTAAGGTGGAGCCCATCTGGGAACCGGGGGGCGCCATCGAGATCCAGACGAAGCTGCTAACCCTGATCGCGGCCGGTGAGGGACCGGATATGTATTGGGCCCACACGTACACGAATGCCGGCCAGGCCAAGCGCAACATCCAGATGGACCTCCAGCCCATGATTGATGCTGACCCTGCTGTCAATCCCGAGGACTTTCTGGCTGGTGCCTGGGCCGATTTCAACATTGCCGGTAAGCAAATCGGCCTCCCGCGTGAGACGACCACCACAGTCCTCATCTACAACAAGCAGCTCTTCGAGCAGAATGGGCTGCCTCTGCCGACGGAGGATTGGACCTGGTCTGATTTTGAGAACGCGGCGATGACGATGACCAAAGGAGAAGGGGCTGAACGCATCTACGGCACAGCCGACTGGAACCTGAATCGCAATACCTGGATCAAGATGTGGCAAAAGGGAGGGGATGTCCTCAACGAAGACCGCACCAAGTACATTATGAATCAGGAGCCCAGCGTCTCCCAGGTACAACTGATCGCGGATTGGCATCACGAGCTGCAAATTCACATTCCCGGTGTTGAAAAGGGGGGATTCAGCACCGGCGACCTCTTCACCACAGGCCGCATCGGCATGTTTCCCCAGTTTTCTGTGTTCGACAACGTGATGCCATCCCAGTTCGAGTGGGACATAGCCCATCTCCCCCTGGATCCGGGAGATAAACGAACGACCCGGGTGGCCTCAGCGGGACACAGCATGTACTCGGGAACCAAGAAGGCAGACGCGACCTGGAAATGGATGGCCTTCCTGACTACTGATGAAGCTTTCTGGCACTGGGTCTCGACCGGCCTCAAAGTCCCCTCGCGGCGTGCTGTGGCTGAAGATCCCAAGTTCCTTGATCCCTCAAAGCCCCCTGCCCACGCCCGGATCATGCTCGATGCCTTCGCCTATGGCCGGCCGGAGCCCGTGGCTGGCGATTGGATCGGCGTCCACCGCGAGATCCAGCCGGCGCTTGATGCGATCTATGGTGTGGAGAAGGCCCCCGTGCAGGCGACGTTAGATGCCATCGCTGATCGAGTGAATGAATTGATCGCCTTCGTGCCGGGGGTGTAACCTGGAACAGTCAAGTGCGATGGATGAAATGGATGTACGACGCCAACCCATGAGTACTGTTGCCAGAAACGACGCGAAAGGGGCAGTGAGGGTCTCACTGCCCCTTCGTCGCCAGGGGGCTGATAAGGCATCGCAGCGGGAAGCACAACATGAGCCTACACCCTGTTGAAACGAAACCGAGACGTAAGCGGCGAGGCTTATTGTGGGCCGAAGCTCGCGATGCTTATCTCTTTTTGCTCCCCTGGATGATCGGCTTTTTGGCCTTCACCGCCGGCCCCATGCTTGCTTCCCTCTACATTTCTTTTACCAGGTGGGAGATTGTTACTCCATCGGTGTGGGTGGGAACGGCGCAATACATCAAACTACTCCGTGATGATCGTTTTTACCTCTCCCTTTACAACACGGCGTACTACGTGTTTATCGGGGTCCCATTGCACCTTTTCCTGGCATTGCTGGCAGCCCTCGCCGTGAACCTCGATCTGCGTGGTATCCGGTTTTTTCGGACCCTTTATTACGTGCCCTCGATTACACCCGCCGTGGCCAATGCGATCCTCTGGCTGTGGATCTTTCATCCGCAATGGGGCCTGGCGAACGCCCTTCTCCAGTCGTTGGGCTTCAAGGGGCTGTATTGGCTGCAGGACCCAAGGCTAGCGAAGCCCTCTCTCATTATCATGAGCTTCTGGACCATCGGTGGGCAAATGGTCATCCTGCTGGCGGCCTTGAAAGGCATCCCACAGAGCCTGTATGAAGCGGCAGAGATAGATGGCGCTAACACATGGCAACGGTTCAGAAGCGTCACCTTGCCCCTGCTCACCCCAGCAATCTTCTTTAACCTGATCATCGCTATCATTGGTGCTTTCCAGGTCTTCACCCAGGCGTACATTATGACCGAAGGCGGACCTAATTACGCAACACTATTCTACGTGCTCTACCTGTATCGTATGGCTTTTGAGAATTTTCGTATGGGCTATGCCTCAGCCATGGCCTGGGTTTTATTCGTGATCATCCTCTTCTTCACCGCCCTCCAGTTTCGTATCTCAGAACGCTGGGTATTCTACGAAGGGAGCTTGCGTGATTAGACAGATGTCCAGCGATTCTCTCAGGCAAACGAGAGGGATGATCCGTCAGCGCAGCGCGCGCAGGCGCCTCCAGCGCGCCTTGTGTAACACTTTCTGGTATATCGTGTTGGGTTTCTTTGCGGTCGCCCTGGCTTTGCCGCTCGTCTGGCTGATCTCGACGTCGCTGAAGACAGGTGCACAAACGTTTATCATGCCGCCGAAGTGGATCCCGGACCCGGTCGTGTGGCAGAATTACCCTCAGGCATTTCAGGCGGTACCGTTCCATCGCTACTTCTGGAACACGATCCAGATCGTGGTCTTTGCCACGCTAGGGACATTGATCACTGCGTCCATGGCCGCCTTCGCCTTTGCTCGTTTGCGCTTTCGGGGACGCAGCTTCCTGTTCGGCCTGGTTCTGTCCACTATCATGCTGCCTGGCATCGTCACGTTAATTCCTACATTCATCGTCTTCCGGTACCTCAAATGGATCAACACCTTTCTGCCGTTGATCGTCCCTTACTGGTTTGGCGGCGGTGCATTCAACATCTTCTTGATACGACAGTTTTTCATGACGCTCCCTTACGAATTGGATGAAGCAGCACGTATTGATGGGGCCAGTAATTTCCGCATCTACTGGAACATCCTGCTCCCTCTCTCAAAGCCTGTGCTGGCTACAGTAGCGATCTTCTCTTTTATTCATCATTGGAACGATTTCTTCCTGCCTCTGGTTTACCTTCAAGATACCAACAAATGGACGATGGCAATCGGCTTACAGGGGTTCAAGGACCTTTATTCCACCAGTTGGAACCTGATGATGGCAGCTTCCACGGCAATGATCTTGCCTCTGCTGATTCTGTTCTTTCTGGCTCAACACTATTTTGTCAGCGGCATTCACCTCACCGGTATCGCTGGACGCTAAGGCATCATCTCAACCTCAGACGATCTCGATCACCTGCACTGTGCGAGCCGGCATCTCCTCGTCATACACGACGCCGCTGCTGCCTATCCGGCCGAGCGGAATGCGCTCACGACCATTCATACAGTACACCATTCTCTCGGACATACCTTCTGCCTTCCACACAATCGGTTGAGGCCGGTTGCTGATGTTGGCCAGGGCCAGTGCTTGCCGGCCATCAGGCGCGGCCCATAGCGACGCCAACACCGCTGGCAGACGTCGCTGCACCACGTGTTCCTTATCAGGCGGGGTGTAGATTCCACGGACGAGAAAATCTGCTGTGATCTCTGGCACGTCCAAGGCGGGGGGCTGTAGCCATTGACCGTAAAGCAGGAAGGGTGCGGCCTGCAATCGGGTATGCACCAGGTCGCGCAGGAAGCGCCAGTGTGGCTGTAGCGCAGGATCGTCTACCTGCTTCGGGTCAACATTGGCTATCATCGGTTGGGCGCCTGCTACGAAAGCGCGCCCTAACTCCGCATAAAACGCGTCCACAAAATCGCGTTCGTCAAATCGGGTGGAACGGAGCGGCCCCTGGGGTTGGGGCCACAGTTCATCGTACGGGGGTGGCGCCAGCGAGGCATATGACCCAAAATGCAGCGCATAATCGTGATACACCGCCGCGAACAACGGCACCGGTTCCCACTTCAGGCCGATACGTTCATAGAACCCCATGCGTTCGAAGGAGTTATCCAATACCAGGAAGGCGTCGAACAGGTCCAGGTAGGCCTCGCATGACCCTTCGGTGGGAAACATAACCTCGGGGTGAAGCCGCGTGACGTGACGCGCACCTTCTATGAGCTGACGGTAGCCCTGATACCAGTGGTTGCCGCCGCCGGGTGGGTGGGGATGCTGAGGGTCAAAGCATAATTGCGGCGCGGAGATCCCGATCTGATCAATGTAGACCCCGTCCAGCCCGTAGCGGTTGACCAGTTCATCAACCAGGTTGCGCAGGGTTGTCTGCCAGAGTGGCATAGTGGGGCACATGGGCGCCATCTCCGCCTGGTTGAAGACGTTGTACACCTCACGGTAGATGTCGCCGTTCTCCTGCTTGCAGGCAGCCAGGTAGGCTTGCTGCGCTGTCCAGCTCTGCGCGCCGGTCCCCCACAGCCGGCCATTGACGTAGACGATGGCGTGTAACCCTTCTTCATGCAAGCGCGCGATGGCTTGACGGAACGACTCTTCACCTTCGCGAGGGGGCAGATAGTCCGGGAAGTGAGTATCGTAGGGAGTCTTGTGCCACCAGTACCAGTCCAGCGCCATCGGTGCCTGGACGATCTGGCCCAGTCGGCGAATGCCTGGCAGCACCTGGTCGGAGCGGCCGCGATTCCATACCCATAGTCCAGTCTCCAACAGCCAGCGCGGGATGTCACCACGGGTGTAGAGTGGACCGCGGCTGCACCACGGCTGCCTGACAGCCCACGACCGATAAAGCGTTGCTGCCTCTGTCCAATCCCCGCGGAAAGTGGACAGGGCTATCAGGTACGGCAGCGAGAACCGTCCGCTGGGCTGGGGCATGCCCGCCGGAAAATGCTCGATCGCCAGCGTCCAACCTGTAGGTTCCTCGCCCTTTTCCGCGGTGAATCTTTTATAGTAACCGTTAGGGTCTTGCGCCATCACCAGCAAGCCGTCACCGTGCTGGCGGTAATACGCGGTGAATTGCATGGTCATGCCGCCAGGGTAAGCCAGCGAGATGCGATGGCCGATCTCGGAATTGGCGAAGATAGCCTGGCTTGGGTTACGGATGACGTAGCCACCTGCTCGCGGCAACAGCAACTGTTCGTCGTCGTCTGAGGCGATGGGGAGCAATCCAGCGAGGACGGGAAAGTCCACACGCCATAGGGCCGCACCTGGTGTCAATCCGTCTACGGTCAACCGCCACAGCAGATGGTTCTCCCCTGGGGTGATCATGGCGTGCACAATCAGGCCTGGCGCGCTCTCGATCTCCGCCCAGGTCAGGTCAAGACCATGACTGCTGCTCTCGATACGACAGGCACGTGCGTCCAGGGCGGTCAACGTGCGTGATGGGTGAAGCCGATCTCGTACCACCAGTCGCCAGAGGGAGGTGCCCACGACCTTGTGCTCGAGGAACGCATGATCGCTGCTACTCTGACGCAGTGCCCTGAACCGGCCATCACGGTCGAATTCGACCAGCAAATTACCTCCGACGATGTGGTGAAGACTCCGTTCCTTCACTGGCCTTTCCTCCGATTCTGTCCTGAAAATAGCAGTCAGCGATCAGCCATCAGCCATCAGCCACTCTGGCTGAAGGTTGATGGCTGCGCGTTCTGGACGACCCCCCAAGTTCAGTGCCACTGAAATCGTCCACATCAAGGCCATCGCCTGTGAACGGCCAGCCTAGCTTGGCTTGCCCCTCAGCCGCTTTTCGTTAGGCAAGATAGTGCTGTGGATTCAGCAAGCTGAGATCGTCTCGACGATCAGCACCAGTACCGCCTGGCGCTTGTTGCACCACGATGCGATCCGGCCGTGGTATTACCGGGGCTGGTTGTTCCCGCGTGACCCGGACTTCCTCGCCAAAGCCGCCCCTGTGTTAGACCTGTACCGGCGGATATGGCAGGGCCAACCGTTAGGGAAGAACTGATGAAATCAAGGTCTAGCCGTCCTGCGGGCTTGAGGAAAATAGATGCATCATGTACTCCTCGATCTCTCTTATGGACGACCGCCAGCGGAGTATACCACATTTTCATCGAGTGGGTTACCGCCGCCAGCGGCATGGAAAGTTATCTGTCCTGAAAATAGCAGTCAGCGATCAGCGATTAGCGAT
>DAOUAJ010000071.1:0-28660 GCA_034433615.1 Anaerolineae bacterium
GCACCCGATGCGTTCGATCTGCACGCGCTCCCCCAGAAACTCCAGCTCAACTTTTTTGTCCCGCGCTGAGCTGCCCAGGCTGATACTCACGACTCGCTTCATCGCGCTGGCCCTCCTCCTTTGCTTGCGAAACCTCAGAGACAGATCGCCCCTTCTTGTAACACCGTACTGGAGACGGCGATATGAACTGAACGGACCGGCGGCAGTTAAAGAGGTGCTACCTGGGGTGTTTGCAGCATCAGGCACTGCGCTTTTAGCCGGTGTCGCCATTTTATGGTACACTGTGAGCACAATTACCCGGTGCATCCCGAAGGGCGGATTGGCGTGCCGCCGGCACCGTCACAGCCCATGAAAACGCGGTCGCATGTGCACAGGCAGTACCTTTGTGCCCGTCCCCATCGGTTAATCAAGAGGAGTCAAACAACCCCATGATACCGCTTAAGCTACAACTGCGCAACTTCATGTGTTACCGGGATAACGTCCCCCCTCTCGACTTCCAGGGCATCCATGTTGCCTGCCTGGCGGGCGACAATGGTCACGGCAAGTCAGCTTTGCTCGACGCCATGACGTGGGCGCTGTGGGGCAAGTCCCGCACGTCTAATGACGACGCCCTGATCCATCTTGGGCAAAGTGAGATGGAAGTGGAGCTTGAGTTTGCCCTGGAAGGAAATCGCTATCGCGTCATTCGCAAGCGGCGCAAAGGCGATAGCCGCCGCAGTGGGCAGACGATACTGGAGTTGCAAGTCTGGGACGGCACCCAGTTCAAACCTATCAGCGAACCCTCTGTACTGGCCACCGAGAAGCGCATCAAGCAGTTACTGCACCTGGATTATGAGACCTTCATCAATTCGGCCTTCCTGGTGCAGGGACGGGCCGATGAGTTTACGACCAAACGGCCGGGTGAGCGCAAGCAGGTATTAGCGGACATCCTGGGCCTGGAGATTTATGACAAGTATGAGGAGCGGGCCAAAGAGCGGGCACGCGAGCGAGCCGTCGCTGTGGACTCGCTAACCGCGCAAATCCGACAACTGGATGAGGAGATTGCCCGGCGGCCGGAGTACGAAGAGCAGGAGCGGGAAGCGGCTCGCCAGGTAGCCGTGCTCAGTGGCCAATTGCGGGAGGCGGAGCGCCGCCTGGACGATCTGCGCGCCCGGCAGCGCGACCTGTTCAACCAGCGTCAGGCACTGGGCGAGCTGGTGCAGCGTTTGCAGCGGGATGAGGCTGAACTCAAACGCACGGAGGCCCAACTGGCAGAGGGCCAGAAGCGCCTGCGGCTGCTGGAAGAAACCCTGGTCGAACGCGAAACTATCGAGGCCGGTTACCGGGCCTGGCAGGAGGCACAAGCGGCCGAGGAGGCCTGGCGCGAGAAACGGCTGATGCTGTCACAGTTGCAGGCCGAGCGCGCCCGCCTGGAGGGAGAGGTGTGGGCGGCTCAGGCGGCGCTGCAGGCAGAACTGCGGGCGGCCGAGACGCAGGCGACGCAGTGGCGCGATCAGGCGGACCGGGCAGAGGAACTGGAGCGCGCCGCAGCCCAGGCCCATGCGCGCCTGGACGCTTTGTCGCACCTGGCCGACGAGGCAGCGACCCTGCGCCAGCGGCTCACCGCGCTGGTTGATGAGATCGCCGGGCTGCGCGCCCAAAACGATGCGCTGAAGGCCGAAATGGAGTCGCTGAAGGAGAAGCTCGGGCTTCTCCAGGTCGCCGAAGCTGCCTGTCCTTTGTGTGGCCAGCCGTTGGCTGAGGCTGACCGGCAGCGGCTGGCAGCCGAATTCGAGGCGGAGGGCAAAGCCAAAGGGGGACAGTTCCGCGCTAATGCCCAGCGCATCAAGGCGTTGGAAGGGGAGCACAGGCAGGCCGAGGGACGCCTGACCGAGATCGAACAAGAGTTAAAGACTCAGGCCCAGTGGCAGCGACGATTGGCCCAGGCGGAGCAGGCATTGGCCGAATCTCGACGGGTTGCCGAGGCCTTGGCTCAAGCCGAGAGCAGGATTGTGAGCCTGCGCGGTCAGTTGGAGCGAGGCGAGTACGCTCTGGAGACGCGCGCCGCCCTGGCGACATTGACTGCGAAAGAGACGGCCGTGGGCTACGATGCGGCCGCGCATCAGCAAGCGCAGGCGACCATCGCCAGTTATGCTCCGTTCGAAAAGCGTTATGGGGACTTGCAGCGAGCGCTGGCCAGCGTAGAGGCCGAGCGGCGGATGGTGGCGCAACTGACCGAGCGGCGGGAGGCCCTCCTGGGCACCCTGGAGGGTGAGCGACAACGCCGGGACGAGCTGGCAGGTGCGCTACAGGAGTTGCCCGTTATCGAAGAGGCGGTGCGGGCACAGGATCGTCTGGTGCTCGAGATGGCAGCTCAGGAAGAGGAGGCCCGGCTACGCCTGGGGCGGGCTCAGCAGCTTCTGGCCACGTGCAAAGCGCAGGAGCAGACGAAGGCCCAGCGCGAGCGGGAGTTGCAGCAAGCGCGCGAGGAGCAGGCTATTTACGAGGAGCTGCGGGAGGCGTTCGGCAAGCGCGGATTGCAGGCCATGATCATCGAAGCCGCCACGCCGGAGATCGAGGACGAGGCCAACCGGCTGTTGGCACGCATGACCGACGGCCGTATGTCCGTCTCGATCCCGATGCAGAGGGAAACGAAAAAGGGTGGCGCTATCGAAACGCTGGACATCATCATCCAGGATGACCTGGGGCCACGGCCCTATGAGACCTTTTCAGGCGGCGAGGCTTATCGTATCAATTTTGCTCTACGGATCGCCTTGAGCAAGCTGTTGGCGCGGCGAGCAGGCACCCGGCTGCAAACCCTCTTCATTGACGAGGGGTTTGGCTCTCAGGATGCCCAGGGGCGCCAACGGCTGGTGGACGTCATTCAATCCATTCAAGATGATTTCGAGCGCATCCTGGTGATCACGCACATCGAAGAGTTGAAAGACTTGTTCCCCGTGCGTATTGACGTGGTGAAAACGCCTGAAGGGACACAGCTCAGCCTGTCGTGAAAATAGCAGTCAGCGATCGGCGGTCAGCCATCAGCGGCCAGTCACCTGTCATCATTTCCCAGATGTCATTCCGAGCCGAGTCCCTGGCCTGCACGACGTCCAGGGCAGGCTGCGAGGCGAGGAATCTCTCCGGCTCAACGGCAGTCGAGATTCCTCGTCGCAAAAAGTGTTCCTCGGATGACATGTGGCCGTGTGGGGCGGGTTTTCCCTGGTCTGTCGGTCAGCCTGGCCGACAGGCCAGGGGACAGGCAGGCACTGTGACACTGCCGAGTGGAACCATTCTGGTCAGGAGGTTGCGAATCTGGGTAAATGGAAGCTGCATCACTGTACGAGTCCATAACCCCTCGCTACCCGGAGCTGAGGGGACAGGTCGCCATCGTCACTGGCTCCAGCCGGGGCATCGGAAAAGGGATCGCCTTCCGTCTGGCGCGCGAGGGCATGAAGGTGGTCATCAACAGCCGCACGTCTGAGGCGGTGGAGGCGACGGCCGCGGAGTTGCGCAGCCTGGGGGCAGAGGCCCTAGCCGTGCCGGGGGACGTGGGGCGTACTGAGGACGTGAATCGGCTGTTTCAGGAGACGTTGAAGGCTTTCGGCACGGTGGATTTGCTGGTGAACAACGCGGCCGATCTCCGCCGGCTTCACTTTTTCGAAGTGGACGAAGCCTTGCTCGATCATCAGTTGGCCGACAATATCCGAGGCCCTTACCTGTGTGCCCAGCGGGCGGCTGAGATCATGCGAGAGCACCACCAGGGGAACATCGTCCATATCAGTTCCGTGGGTGGGCTACGGGCCCACTGGCGGGGTCTCCCCTACGATGTGACCAAGGGGGCGATTGATGCCATGACGCGGGCGATGGCTCTGGAGCTGGCCGCCCACGGCATCCGCGTCAATGCTGTGGCACCAGGGGCGATCCGCACTGAGCGTACTCTGCCACCTGATCATCCGCACGTGCAGGCGGTCTCCCAGCGGGTACCCCTGGGGCGCTTCGGCCTGCCGCTGGAGATCGGATCGGTGGTGGCGTTCCTGGCCTCGCCCGACGCCAGTTACATCACCGGCCAGATCATTTACGTGGACGGGGGCATCACGGCCCAATTGAGCCCGCCAGGGCAGCCGCTTTAGAGTATAAGCTCTCAGGCCTGCCCCCGGGCCGTTAAGGCCTGACCGAGCCTATCGGGGCAGCCAGTCTAACAGGGAAGGGCTGAGGATGGGTGAGGGCCTGAACGATACCCTGGGCGACTAATTCCCCCGCTTCATCACCTTGACAAGGAGCCGAATCCGCTTATACTTCATTTAGTAGTTCTAATTCCCGGTGGCCTGCAGACAAAGTCCGTCTCGCTATCCCTCAATCCGTATGCCGCCGCTGTCGTGTAGCTCCTCGGTTCATGTGCATCTCTGATAAGCGATCACAAACATAGGAGGTAGACTATGGCTCAGAGCAAGCGTCTCAATCGGCGAGAGTTTCTGCGCCTGGCTGGCCTGACGGCCGGCACGGCCGTCCTCGCCTCTTGCGTGCCCGTGACCGCTCCCGCCCCAGCGGTCGAGCAGCCGGCTCAGCCCGCCGCGGCGCCGGCCGTTGTCAGCAAACCCAGGCAAATCGTCGTTGCCCAGTATGCCGATGTCATCAGCCTCGACCCCCAGGACACCAACGACAACGCCTCCTACGGCCCAGAGAAACTGATGTTCGAAGGGCTGGTCGGCTTCAACGAGAAGATGGAAATGGTGCCCATGCTGGCCGAGCGTTGGGAAGCATCACCTGATGCCACCACCTTCACCTTCTATCTGCGTAAGGGAGTGAAGTTCCACGACGGCACGCCGTTCAATGCCGAGGCGGTGAAGTACAACTTCGACCGCATCACCAACCCCGACAACAAGCTCAAACGCTACGGGCTCTATCGCATTATCGCCAAGACCGAAGTCGTGGACGAGTATACCGTCAAGTTCACGATGTCGGAGCCGTTCGGGGCCATGCTGGCTACCTTTGCTCACCCGGCCGGGGGCATCGTCAGCCCGGCGGCCGCCAAACAGGGCGAGCAGGTCAAGGAGTTCGGCAAGAAGCCGGTCGGCACCGGTCCCTACCGCTTTGTCGAGTGGATCCCCGGGGATCACCTGCTGGTCGAGAAGTTCGACGGCTACTGGAACCCCGAGGCAGGCGCCAAGGTGGACCAGATCCTCATCAAGCCTGTGCCCGAGGCCGGCACCCGCATCAACATGCTCCAGGCTGGCGATGCCCACTTCATCAACACCCTGCCCTATGCCCAGGTCAAGCTGGTCAAAGGCAACCCCGATATCTCGATCACCGAGAATGAGGCCATCTACACCTTCTGGGTGGCCATGAACACCCAGAAGGAGCCGTTCACCGACAAGCGGGTGCGCCAGGCCCTGAACTACGCGGTGGACAAGCAGGCCATCATTGATGCGGTGCTGCAGGGGTACGGCAAGCCGGTTGATTCGCCGCTGGCCCCGCGCGTCTGGGGCTATACCCCGGTGATGACCTACCCCTATGACCTGGACAAGGCAAAGGCAATGTTGGCCGAGGCCGGCGTGAGCAACGTGAAGACCACCCTCTGGTGTGCGGAGAGCACCGAAGCCCGCGAGGTGGCGGTGGCCATCCAGGGCCAACTGAAAGAGGTGGGCTTCGACCTGGAGGTGGTCCCCATGGAGGCCGCTACCCTCAACGCCGAGCGCTTCAAGCCGTTCGAAGAGAACAAGAGCATGATGAACTACGCCGGCTGGTCCCCCTCCACCGGCGACGCCGACTGGGGCTTGCGGCCTCTGCTCGCCACCGAAGCCTGGCCTCCCACCCTCTTCAACCTGGCCTTCTACAGCAACCCTGCCTTCGACGAGCAGATCAAGGCCGGCCTGGCCACCGCCGACCCCGAGAAGCGCAAGGCCGCCTACGCCATCGCCCAGAAGATCGTCATGGAGGATGCACCCTGGATCTTCCTCTGGTACAACATCTTGTTGGGCGGCATCAGCAACAAGGTGGGCGGCATGA
This sequence comes from Anaerolineae bacterium, assembly GCA_034433615.1. Taxonomy (GTDB): domain Bacteria; phylum Chloroflexota; class Anaerolineae; order DUEN01; family DUEN01; genus DAOUAJ01. The sequence continues at coordinate 5,986 of DAOUAJ010000071.1, forward strand.
CGATCCAGCCGGACGGCATCGCCTACCTGCGTACGGTGTACTTCAAGGAATAACAAACTTCCCACCCCAAACCTCCCGCAGGTTGTAAACCTGCGGGAGGTTTGTTGACGGACCGACACATGTTGAACTATATTGCGCGCCGCATTCTGATCCTGATCCCCACCCTGTTTGGGGTCTCGATCGCGGTTTTCCTGCTCCTGCACCTGGTGCCTGGTGATCCGGCCCGCCTGGTGGCCGGCCTGGACGCCACGCCAGCCGATATCGCCCTCATCCGCTCGGAGCTGGGGCTGGACAGGCCGCTACCGGTGCAGTACCTGACCTGGCTGGGCAACCTGTTCCGCGGCGACATGGGACGGTCCACGCGCACCCACAACCCCGTGACCTACGAGATCGGCCTGCGCCTCCCGGCCACCTGGGAGCTCACCGCGGTGAGCATCACCGTTGCAGTGCTTATCGGCCTGATCACCGGCATCAGTGCAGCCACGCGGCGCAATACCATTGTGGACTACGGCAGCATGGTCGCCGCCCTGCTGGGGATCTGCACCCCCTCCTTCTGGCTGGGCCTGATGCTGATGCTCATCTTCGCGGTGAAATTGCGCTGGCTCCCCACCAGCGGCCGCGGCGACTGGCATAACCTGGTCCTGCCCGGGGTCACCCTGGGCGCGAGCGCAGCAGCCATCATTGCCCGGGTGACCCGCTCGAGCCTGCTGGAGGTGCTCAACCAGGATTACATCCGTACGGCCGTGGCCAAAGGCCTGTCGGATCGCCTGGTCATCTGGCGGCACGCGCTCAAGAACTCGCTGATCCCTGTGGTCACCGTCGTGGGACTGGAGTTTGGCTATCTGCTGGCCGGGGCCGTGGTCACCGAGACGGTGTTTGCCTATCCAGGCATCGGCCGCCTGCTGGTAGACGCCATCTCCTATCGGGACTTCCCGGTTGTGCAGGGGATCTTGTTGATCCTGGCTTCTCAGTTTGTGCTGGTGAACCTGCTGGTGGACGTGTTCTACGCCTTCCTGGACCCGAGGATCCGCTATGGCGACTAGCGAGCTCACGGCAGCGGTCTTTGTGCAACGCCCGCGCAGCCTGTGGGGCGATGCCTGGGCGCGGTTGTTGAAAAATCGGGCGGCCGTGCTGGGCGGCATCATCGTACTGCTGCTGCTCGCTTCCGGGGTCCTGGCCCCCTGGATCGCGCCTTACGACCCGAACCGTCAGAATCTGCGCGCCAGCCTGGAGCCCCCTTCGCTAGAACACTTCTTCGGCACCGATGTCCACGGCCGCGATATTTTTAGCCGCATCCTTTTCGGCGCGGCGATCTCGCTACGCATCGGCTTCCTGGGCTCGCTGCTGGGGGGCACAATCGGGGTTGTGCTGGGGTTGGTCTCCGGCTTTTACGGTAGCCGCCTCGACATGCTGATCATGCGCCTGGTGGATATCCTGCTGGCCTTTCCCGGCCTGTTGCTGGCCATCGCCATTATCGCGGCGATTGGCCCGGGCCTGGAGAACGTAATCATTGCCGTCGGCATCTTCTCGGTGCCCACCTTCACGCGTGTGGTGCGCGGGTCGGTGTTGTCGGTCAAGCAGCAGGATTTCATCATGGCTGCACACACAGTGGGGGCCACCGACTCCCGCATCATGCGCCATCATCTGTTCCCCAACATCCTGGCCCCGGTCCTGGTCCTGCTCACCATGCGCATCGCAACCGCCATCCTGACCGCGGCCAGCCTCAGCTTTCTGGGCCTGGGCGCCCAACCTCCGACCCCCGAATGGGGTGCCATGCTCAGCGATGGCCGCGAGTACATGGTGCTGGCCCCCCATGTGGCCACCTTCCCTGGCCTGGCGATCTTGCTGGCCGTGCTGGGATTTAACCTGTTTGGCGATGGGCTGCGTGATGCCCTTGATCCACGCCTGCGCATATGAACAAACTTCCTATGATCGGTATCGTCGGCGGGGTAGGGCCTTATGCCGGCCTGGACCTGGCCAGCAAGATCTGCGACCAGACGCTGGCCCACAGCGATCAGGAACACCTGCCGGTGGCGCTCTTGTCGGTGCCTCATGCGATCGCCGACCGCACCGCTTTCCTGTTGGGCCAGACCGCGGTTAACCCCGCCTACGCGCTGGCTGCGGTCATCCGCCAGCTTGAGGCTGTGGGGGCCACGGTGGTGGGCATCCCGTGCAACACCGCTCACTCCCCACGCATCTTCGACGTGATCCTGGCCGAACTGGTCGCGGCCGGCAGCCGGGTGCAGCTCGTCCACATGATCCACGAAGCAGCCCGCTTCCTGGCCGACCATCCCCAAAGGCCGCGATGGGTGGGGGTGCTCTGCACCACCGGTACCGCGCGCACGCGCGTCTATCAGGAGGCGCTGGCTGCCGGTGGCATGGCCGCCTTGCTGCCCGACGACCCCACCCAGGAAGCCGTCCAGGCAGCCATCTACGACCCCGCCTACGGCATCAAGGCGCAAGCCCACCCCGTGACGGCCCGGGCCCAACGACAGCTCAGGCAGGCCGCGCAGCATCTGCTGGAGCGGGGGGCCGAGGCCCTGGTGCTCGGCTGCACCGAGATCCCCCTCGCCTTGCCGGCCTTGCCGGGCGAACCCGTGCCCGTGATAGACCCTACCCTGATCCTGGCCCGGGCCCTGATCCGGGAAACCTACCCATCCAAGCTCAAGCCACTCACCGAGGCCAGCCATGCCCATTCTCTCAGCCACCGCCCCTCCTGAACCGCGGCCGCGGCCCCGCGACCTCGGCATCCACCTGGGTGCTCTGCCGCCGGGCCCCTACAACGCCATCACCGATGTGCCGGGGGTGCAGGTGGGCCATGTGACCCTGCTGGCCAACCTGGATAGCCGGCCGGTGCGGACGGGGGTGACGGTCATCCGGCCCCACGGGGAAAACGAGTACCTGTACCGTCTCACCGCTGCGGTAGAGACGATCAACGGCTTCGGTAAGGCCACCGGCTTTGAGCAGGTGCGCGAACTGGGCCTGTTGGAGACCCCCATCGCGCTGACCAATACCCTTAGCGTGCCGGCAGCCGCGGAGGGGCTGTTGCGTTGGACCCTGGCCCATAACCCCGAAGCGACCACCATCAATCCTGTGGTGGCCGAGTGCAACGACAGCCGACTGAACGACATCGCCGGGTTGCATGTGAGGCCAGAACACGTGCAGCAGGCCCTGGCTTCAGCCAGTGGAGGCCCGGTGGCAGAGGGGACAGTGGGGGCCGGCACCGGCATGGTGGGGTTCGGGTTCAAAGGGGGTATCGGCACGGCTTCCCGCGTTGTGGCAGCCCAGGATAGCCGTTTCACGGTCGGCGCATTGGTGCTGCTCAACTGCGGCCAGCGCGCCGACCTGCTCGTGGCCCAGGTTCCGGTAGGCCGCTGGCTCCCGTCACCCCAGCCTCAGCCGGCCCCGATCGCGGAGGCGGGGTCGGTCATTGTCGTCCTGGCGACCGACGCGCCCGTCACGGCCCGTCAATTGGGCCGCCTGGCGCGGCGCGCGGTGGTCGGCCTGGCCCGCACCGGCGCCATGCTCAACAACCAGAGCGGAGATTTCGTCATTGCCTTCTCGACGGCTCAGCGCTGGCCCAGAGCTGACCAGCGGCTCCTGGTGCCGCTCCAGTGCATCAATGAAGCGCTCCTGGCTAACCAGTTATTCCGGGCTGTGATCGAGTCTACCGAAGAGGCCGTGCTCAATGCCCTCTTCACCGCGCGGGCCGCGCCCGGAATAGGGAGCGAGGCCTTCCCGGAGTTGCCGGCTGAAGAGGTGTTAAGGGCTGTTACCAAGGGGGCATCCCCGTAAACTTAAGCTGGCGAGCGACGCTTTTTCAAATCAACTCCAGCTCCGACGGGACGCTGGCAACGAGCGCCCGACCCACCACCCGCATGGCGTCACAGATATTGACCTCCAGAGGGCATGGGCCCGTCCACGGTGTAGGCTTCGGGCAACCTTGACAAGGGGCGAACGGTTCTCCCTTCCTCAGCGCTTCGACCACTTGCATGGGCAGAACGACTTGTCGGATCCCCTTCTCATCCCCCTCGATGAAGATCGCATCGCGCAGGAAATCCAGGGCCGTAGCCAGGTCCTGCCGCTGCGAGCAGCTTAACACACAGGGCTTCGATTCCGGGCATTTGAGGCAACGCTCCGCAACCTGCCTGAGCGTTTCGTTGTTCTTCACTTCATCAGGCAAAGAGACTAGCATCATGCCCTTCTGTGTCCTTGGCCTACCACTGGCCCGTTCGCAGGTACTCGTCAATCGCCCGCGCCGCCTTCTTCCCCTGGCCCATCGCCAGGATCACGGTAGCGCCGCCCGTAGCCACATCGCCGCCAGCGAACACCCCGCGGCGTGAGGTCTTCATCGTCTCCTCGTCCACCACGATGACACCATTCTTGCCGGTGGTCAGCCCGGACGTCGTCCGCGGGATGAGCGGATTGGGAGCCTGGCCAATGGCCACGACCACCGTGTCCACCGGGATGCGGAAATTCGATCCCTCGATCGGCACGGGGCGGCGTCGGCCTGATGCATCCGGAGCGCCCAATTCGTTGCGGATGCACTCCATCTCTTTCACCCAGCCGTTATCGTCACTGTGCAGCGCCACCGGGGTGGTCAGCAGCTCAAATTGGATCCCCTCCTGCTCGGCGTGATGGATCTCCTCGGCGCGGGCCGGCATCTCATCGCGCGAGCGCCGGTAGACGATCATCGAGACCTCGGCCCCCAGCCGTAACGCCGTGCGCGCTGCATCCATCGCCACATTCCCGCCCCCGATGGTGGCTACGCGGCGCCCCCGGACGATAGGTGTGTCATACTCCGGGAAGCGATAAGCTTTCATCAAATTCACACGCGTCAGGTACTCGTTGGCCGAGTAGACGCCGTTCAGGTTCTCGCCAGGGATCCCCATGAACCACGGCAGGCCCGCGCCGGTACCCAAGAAGACCGCGTCGAACTCCTCCAGCAGCTCGTCAAGGGTGCGGATCCTGCCCACCACAAAGTTCTTGACCAGCTTCACGCCCAAGCGGCAGACGTAGTCCACCTCGCGCGCCACGATCGCCTTGGGCAGACGGAACTCCGGGATGCCGTACACCAGCACGCCACCGGCCTCGTGCAGCGCCTCGAACATCGTCACCTCGTGGCCGAGCAGCGCCAGGCCCGCGGCGACGGTGATCCCGGCCGGCCCCGATCCCACGACGGCCACCCGCTTGCCGGTGGGCGGTTGGCGTTCCGGCAACCGACCGTCCCCGTGAGCTGCCTCCCAATCGGCGACGAAACGCTCCAACCGGCCGATGGCGACCGACTCGAAACGCTTGCTTAGAGCGCAGACCTGCTCGCATTGCACTTCCTGTGGGCACACCCGGCCAGTTACTGCCGGGAGCGCGTTCGTCTTCTTGATCAAGGTGGCCGCGCCCAAGAAATCCCCCTGAGCGACCAGGGCAATGAATCCGCGAATGTCAATCCCGACCGGGCACCCCCTGATGCAACCCGGCTTTTTGCACTGGAGGCACCGCTGGGCCTCGGCCATCGCCTCCTCAGGAGAGTAGCCGAAGGGGACCTCGTCGAAGTTATGAATCCGTTCATGCGGGGGCTGTTCCCGCATCGGCGTCTTGGTGGGAATAACTTTGGGCATCGCTGCCTACCTCTCCGCCGAGATCGTCTCCGGTTCCAGATATGCTTTGCGCCGCGCCAGCAGCAGGTCCCAATCTACCTGGTGGCCATCGAAGTCCGGTCCGTCCACGCAGGCGAATTTTGTCTGCCCGCCCACAGACACGCGGCACGCGCCGCACATCCCGGTGCCGTCAATCATGATCGGGTTCAGGCTGACGATGGTCTTCACCCTGTAAGGCCGCGTCGCTTCCGCCATCTCATACATCATGAACGTGCAGCCGATGGCGATCACCCGCTCGATAGGCTCACCATCTTCCAATAGCTCTTTGATCAGGCCAGGACAGTACCCTCGCTTCCCCAGCGAGCGGTCTTTGGTCGAGACCAGGATGCGGTCGCTCACCCGGTTCAGCCGGTCCAGCCAGTAAAGCAGGAACTTGCTGCGCCCTTCCACCAGGGTGATGACGCGATTGCCGCGCTCTTTGAGCGCCCGCGCCACCGGGTAGATGCTGCCGATCCCGTAGCAGCCGCCCGCCAGGGCCACTGTGCCATCCACATTCAGGTCAAGGGCATGTCCCAACGGTCCAACGAACGCCGCCACCGTATCGCCGGCCTCCAGGTTACCCAGCTTATACGTTGAACGGCCCACCTGCATGAAGACACAACTGACGGAGCCCTCGTCCCGATCCCAATCGGCCACCGTCAGGGGAATGCGCTCCCCCGTTCTGTCAGCCATCAGGATGACAAACTGGCCTGGCTGAATTTTGGCGGCAACGGCCGGCGCGTGCACGGTCAACAATTGCAGGTTGGGCACCAGCGGCTCCCGACGCAGGACCCGGGCCTCGTCTATCCCTTGCTGGTGCTGATGCTGATGCTCAATCGTTACACGATGTGCCATCCTGGCACCTCTCGACCCTCACGGCGCACGCCTTCATGATGGGGGTCAACCCGGGGAAGAGGGCGGACCCGCTCAGCCGATTCACGCTCGTGAAAGCGACCCCTTCCGAGAGGACAGGGGTGACCCGAGCGACCGTACGAATGGCCCCGTGCTCGGACATCACCCGCACGATGTCCCCGTCAGAGATGCCCAGCCGGCTCGCGTCGGTCACGTTTAACTGGATGACGTTCTCATGCTTGATCTGCGCCATACCCTTGACCTGGCGGGTGAGGCTGGCCGCCCGGTAATGAAGCAGGTTGTTCTCGGTCAAGAGCACCAAAGGGAACTCCTCACTCCGCAGGTCTGGGGTGCTATCCAAGCTTATGCTCAGAAGATTGGGGATATGGGACACCGTCGTGAACACGCGACGGTCGCCCAGGCCACCTGAACCGATGCCGGCATAGGCCGGCACTAACCGGGCGATCTCCTCCATGATCTGTTCCGGCCCAGCAAAATCAAAGCCGGCTTTCCCCATCTTCTGCGCGATCTGGCAGGGGATGGCCCAGCCCGCGCGAGCGTGGCCGCGCGGGGAGATCGCCGGCCGCAACTGCTGAACCCGCCCCTCCAGGTTGGTGAACGTCCCGCCTGACTCCGCAAAAGTGGTCGTGGGCAGGATCACGTGGGCGAATTCCAGGTTCGGCCCCGGCAAGATGTCCTGGACGACCAGAAACTCCGGATTCTTGAGTTCCTCGCGCGGGGGCACCTCGCCTGCCAGGTAAAGCACCTTCACCTGGCCAACTCGGATCGCTTGCATGATCTCCGCGTAGGCCAGGCCAGGTTGATCGGGCAATGCATACCCCCACGCCTGCTCGAAGCGAGCCCGACCACATGCATCGGAGACGGGGACGTAGCCGGGCAGAAAGGCAGGGTGGACTCCCATGTCATAGGCGCCGACGAAGTTCGCCTCGCCCGGCACGGCTAACACACCGCCCCCAGGCCGTCCCAGGTTGCCGGTGAGCCCCGTACCCTGTGCCCCTGTGCCTGCCCCAGGGGCTTGGCCCAGGGCAGGCTGTCCGGCACAGGACAGGCCGGGACAGTGCAGCGCCAGGGTATAGATGGCCTTCACTGTGTTCAGCGCGGTGGGGTGATGAGTGACGCCCGACCCGTACAGGATGATCCCTGGCGCGCTGGTGGTCCACAGCCGCGCCGCTTCCCTCAACTTCTCCTGAGGCACGCCGGTGATGGCCTCCACCGTCTCCCACGAGAGAGCCTGCAACGTGGCCTGAAACTCCGCCATCGCCTGCGAACGTTCGCCCACCCCGACGGGTACAGGGGGCAGCCAGGGATTGCTCAGCCCCTCTTCCACAATCGCCTTCATCATGGCTGCCAGGACGATGTGATCGCTGGCCACAGCCGGTTGCAGCCAGAGATCAGCCTGCTCGGCCAGGCGGGTACGGCGAGCGTCGAGGACAACCAACCGGGCACCGCGGCGTAATGCCCGCCGGATTTGCAGCGCCAACAGCGGATGCGACTCGTTCAGGTTGGCCCCGATCACCAGCACACAGCCGGCCTGCGCGACGTCGTGGATCGTGGGGCCGTTCATCCAACGCAACGTCTGGATCAGCTCAGCCGTGTCGGTATGTTGAGGAAATCCCGTGGGGAAGTCTACGTTGTTGCTGCCCATGACGGCGCGGGCGAACTTCTGGAGAACATAATTCTCCTCGTTGGTCCCCGTGGCCGAGGCGATCAAGGCAAACTCTTCAGGGCGAGCCTGGGCAAATCGCTCCGCCACGAGTTGTAACGCCTCGTCCCAGCTCGCCTGCACCAGGCGGCCATCCTTACGGATCAGGGGAGCGGTTAGCCGTTCATGGCTCTCCACCACCTCTACGATGCCAAAGCGGCCGCGCACACAGCCCTGACCTTTGTTGACCACTCCGGCGTCGTTGGGGATGGTGCGGATCAACCGGCCATCCTTGACATGCAAATCGAGGGTGCAGCCCACCGAGCAGTATGGGCAGATACTGGCGACGATGGAAGTGGCCGGCCCTTCCCACTTGCTACGGCGGTCTGCCAGCGCGCCGGTGGGACAAACGTCCACACAGGAGCCACAGAACTCGCACTCAGTCTCCAGGTGGGATCGCCCGTATGCCGTGCCGACCAGGGCTTTACTGCCGCGCTGGATGAACGCCAGCGCGCCCACCAGCCGGACCTCCTGGCAGACGCGGACACAACGGCCGCACAGAATGCAGAGGTTGTAGTCCCGGTCGAAGAAGGGATCATCTTGCTCCACGGGCAGCCCGCGGTAGGCGATGGGGTAGGGGACCTCCTCCAGGCCCACGTACTGCGCCAGCTTTTGGAGGTCGCACGCGCCGTTCTTGGGGCAATACTGGCAGCCGGTGGTGACCGCGGCCTTGCGGATGGTGCCCTGAAAATCAGTGCAACGCTCTCTGCGCTCGCACACCAGGCAGGAGTAGGGATGTTCTGAAAGAATGAGGGCCAGGATCTCACGCCGCAGCCGTTGCAAAGCCTCCGTTTCCGTGCACACGGTCATGCCATCGGCGACGGGCACGGTGCACGCGGTAGGGTAGCCGCGCATCCCCTCGACCTCCACCACGCACAGCCGGCAGGCCCCGAACGGTGGCAGCTCCGGGTGATAGCACAGGGTGGGAATGTAGATGCCGTAACGCTGTGCCGCCTCTAGCACGGTCATCCCCAGCTCCGCCTCGACGGCCACATCGTTGATTGTCAGCGAGACCTTCATCGTCGCCTCTTGAGTAACGAGTTACCGAGTCAACGAGGTGATAGCAGGGGAATAGGGCCTCATCCCTCGTTGCCCCTGGCCTGCACGACGTCCAGGGCGGGCTTATTCCTCATCGCCTCATCCCTTCTAATTCACCACAATCGCCTGGTAATTGCAGGCATCAAAGCAAGCCCCGCACCGTTCGCACAGGTTCGGGTCAATGACATGCTTTTGCTTGCGCTCGCCAGTGATAGCTCCCATCGGGCAGATGCGGGCACACAAGGTACAGCCCGTGCACTCGTCGGTGATCCTGTACGTGATCAGAGCACGGCATACCCCGGCCGGGCATCTGTGATCGCGAATGTGCGCCTCATACTCTGAACGGAAGTAGCGTAAAGTTGTCAGGACGGGGTTAGGAGCTGTCTGCCCCAGGGCGCATAGTGAGCCCTTCTGCACGGTTTGCGCCAGCGATTCCAGCAGCGTCAGGTCCTCCATCGTCGCTGTGCCCGCTTGAATAGACTCCAGGATCCCCAGCATACGCTGGGTGCCTACGCGGCACGGCGGGCACTTGCCACACGACTCGGCCTGGGTGAAAGAGAGGAAATAGTGAGCGATGTCCACGGCGCAGTTGCGATCGTCCATCACCACCAGGCCGCCGGAGCCCATGATGGAGCCGGCCGCGGCCAACGACTCGTAGTCCACGGGCGTGTCCAACTGGCTAGCTGGCAAACACCCGCCCGACGGGCCGCCGGTCTGCACCGCCTTGAACGTCCGGCCCTCGGCGATGCCGCCGCCGATATCGAAGATGATCTGGCGCAACGTGGTCCCCAGCGGGACCTCGATCAGCCCGGTGCGCTGAACTTTTCCCGCCAGGGAGAAAGTCTTAGTCCCGCGCGCGCTGGCCGTGCCCCAGCGCGCGTACGCCTCCGGGCCATCGCGCAAGATGTGCGAGACCGCAGCCAGGGTCTCGACATTATTGATGACGGTCGGCCGGCCCCACAGGCCCGACTGGGTGGGGAAGGGGGGGCGCGGGCGCGGCATCCCCCGCCGCCCCTCGATGGACGCCATCAGCGCGGTCTCTTCACCACAGACAAAAGCCCCTGCCCCTTCTCGAATCTCGATGTCGAAGGAGAAATTAAAGCCCAGAATGTCTTCACCCAGTAGCCCGGCCTCCCGCATCTGCCTGATGGCGATGCGCAGGCGCTGGACGGCCAGCGGGTATTCGGCGCGAATGTACACGTACCCCTGCCTGGCGCCGATGGCGTACCCGGCGATCAGCATCCCCTCTAACATAGAGTGGGGGTCACCCTCCAGCAGTGAGCGGTTCATGAAGGCGCCAGGGTCCCCCTCATCGGCATTGCAGATGACGTATTTCGTGTCGCCTGGGACATTACGGCAGAGTTGCCATTTACGCCATGTGGGGAAGCCGGCCCCGCCACGGCCGCGTAATCCGGAGCGCCTGACCTGCTCAATCACCTCTTCCGGGATCATGTGCAGGGCATTTTCCAGGCCCAGGTAGCCGCCGCGCGCCAAATAGTGATGAAAGTTCGTGGGATCAATCACGCCGCAGTTGCGCAGAATCAGCCGGGCCTGAGATTTGAGCATCGGCAGTTCGTCGAAGCGCGGAAGGCCGTCCAGGCCATGGCCGTTCAGCGTGGCAAGGGAGCGGTCCAGACAGGGGTCGTCTCCCGTCAGCCAGCGTTGGACAATCTCCGTCGCGATCGCGGCGGTGACATTCCCATACAAAATCGCCGGCCGGCCGGGTTTGATGACCGTGATGACCGGCTCTACGTAGCACAATCCCAGACATCCCACCTCGGTCAACACGATGTCCAGGGCTTGCTCAGCCCGCATCTTCTGGAGGGCCTCAATGACGGATAAGGCGCCGGCCGCGCGGCCGCAGGTGGCCGCGCCCACCAGCACGCGCGGGCGGGTTTCCTGCTCCATCTCTTGCCACTCCTGGCACGCCCTCCGTCGCATCGCGCCCAAAGAGGCGCCCCCAGAGGGATCGCCCCTACGGCCATACCCGCGTAGGGGCGGTACCTCCGTGCCCACCCCTTCTTCCATGCCGTCATTCATCCCTGGCCTCTGTCACGTGGGACATGATGAGCAATACGTGATCTGTGAAGTCGTGTGTCACGCATTATGCATCACGCATTATCTCCTGTACTTTTTGAGAATCCGCTGCATCTTGGTCGCGGTCACGCGCCCGTGCACCTCATCATCTACGACAATCACCGGCCCCAGCGCGCAACAGCCGAAGCAGGCCACCCTTTCCAGGCTGAACCGCCCATCTTGCGTCGTGTGGCCGGCGGTGACCTTTAACTCCCTTTCCAGGAACTCCATGAGGGTATCGCCGCGGCGAACGTGGCAGGCTGTACCCAGACATACTTTGATTGTATGCTTGCCCGGCCTCTCAAAGCGAAACTGGGAGTAGAAGGAAGCGACGCCGTACACCTCGGACTCAGACACCTTCAGGTGTCGGGCGATGCCTTGAACAGCCTCGGGTGGTACATAGGCGAAGCGCTCTTGAACTTGTTGAAGCAGGGAGATGAGCTTTGAGCGATCACCGCGGCTGCATGTGGCAATGATGTCACCGAGGTGCTCACGCATGGAAAACCCTCCGTCACGTGGCGTGTAAGAACTTAAATATGCGGCCTTTGACCACAATGAATTCTATCACCAGGACTGGATACTGGGTATGGCGTAAGTCATCTCATGACCTCAGCAGGTTTAATAACTGGCTCTCGTGTGATGCACCTCCGAAGTGTGTCACAGTGAAGGCATATCATTGACCTCCAAAGCCACCGTGGTTATAATAGCTGAGCGTGACAGCGACAGAACACTTTGGAGATAGATCATGGGCGTCTTAAACAGGACCCTGCCGACACCATCGGTTGGTGGGGATTCTCATGTGGTAAACGGTAATGAGTGGCATACCCTGCCTGTCACGGACGTGCTGGATGCGCTGCACACCCACTACCAGGATGGGCTCTCCGCAGCGGAGGCAGCGGCACGGCTGCAACAATACGGGCCAAACGAATTGAAGGAGGCTCCTCGCCCAGGGTTCCTGGCCCGCCTGTGGGAACAGTTCAACAACTTTCTGATGCTCCTCTTAATCGTCGCCAGTGTGATCTCCCTGGCGCTGGGTGATACTGTGGAGGCCGGGGCCATCATCGCCATCGTCCTCCTCAACGCGATCCTGGGCGTGATCCAGGAATCGCGGGCGGAGGAAGCGCTGGCCGCTCTCAAGAAGATGGCCGCGCCGGAAGCCCAGGTGATCCGGGACGGCCGGCAGATCACCATCCCGGCCCGTGAATTGGTGCCCGGCGACCTCGTCATCCTGGAAACGGGCGATTACGTCCCCGCTGACGTCCGACTCATTGAGGCGGTTAACCTGCAAATCGAGGAGGCCGCGCTGACGGGTGAGTCCGTCCCCGTCCACAAATACGCCAACACCGTCCTGGATCGAGAGATCCCCCTGGGTGACCGCAATAACACGGCGTTCATGTCCACCGTGGTGACCTATGGCCGTGGCCGCGGCGTCGTCGTGGCCACAGGGATGCACACCCAGATCGGGCTGATCGCCCAGATGCTGCAATCCGCCGAGAACGAGCCTACACCTTTGCAGGTCAAGCTAGATCAATTGGGCAAAATGCTGGGCTGGGCAGCTCTGGCCATCTGTGCGTTGGTGTTCATCATTGGCTGGATACGCGAGGGAAATCCTCTGGAGATGTTCATCGTGGCTGTTAGCCTGGCCATCGCGGCCGTGCCAGAGGGGTTGCCGGCCGTGGTCACCATCGCGCTGGCCCTGGGCATGCAACGCATGATCCGTCGCCACGCCCTGATCCGCAGCCTGCCCGCCGTTGAGACGTTGGGATCCACGACTGTCATCTGCTCTGACAAGACCGGCACCCTCACCCAAAACGAGATGACGGTTGTACGCCTCTATGCTGATCAGACAATGGTTACCGTGACGGGCGAGGGCTATGCCCCACAAGGGAAGTTTCTCCATGCCGATGAGGAGATTGAGCCACGAGAGCACGCGGGGATCCAACTGTTGCTGCGCGCGGCGACGCTGTGCAACGACGCCTACCTGGAGACTTCGGGCACGGGAGATGGTCACCGCATTTACCGCATAGTAGGGGATCCCACGGAGGGCGCGCTGGTGGTGGCCGCGGCCAAGGCGGGGCTGTGGAAATCCACCCTGGAACAGGAGACCCCACGCGTGGCCGAGATCCCCTTCGAAGCTGAACGCAAGCGCATGACCACCATCCACGAGGTGGAACAGAGTGACGAGCTGGCCCGTGCCTTCCCGTTCTTCTCGCGAGATCACCAACGTAACCCCGGGTATATCGCCTTCGTCAAGGGCGCACCGGATCTGGTGATCGAACGTTGCACGCGGCGATATGCCAGGGGCCAGGAAGCTCCGATGACGGAAGAGGATCGTCAGCATCTGCTGGATGTGAACCGGGAGATGGCCACCCACGCGCTGCGCGTGCTGGGCGTGGCCTATCGTGAGCTGCCCGAAGTGCCACAAGAGCCGGATGCGGAGGCCGTGGAGCGTGATCTGACGTTTGTCGGGCTGCTGGGGATGATTGATCCGGCGCGGCCAGAGGTGAGACCGGCCATTGAGGTCGCCCGCCGGGCCGGGATCAAGACGGTGATGATCACGGGCGATTACCGGGAGACGGCAGCCGCCATCGCCCGCGAGATCGGCCTGCACCGTTCTGACGGGCTGATATTGACCGGCCGCGAGTTGGACCAGATGTCAGACGAGGAGCTGGTACAGGTGGTTGAAGAGGTGGACGTGTACGCTCGCACATCTCCTCAGCACAAGATGCGGATCGTGGACGCGCTGAAGGCGCGGCGACATATCGTGGCCATGACTGGCGACGGGGTTAACGACGCGCCGGCCTTGAAGCGGTCGGACATCGGCGTGGCGATGGGCATCACCGGCACCGACGTGGCCAAAGAAACGGCCGACATGGTGCTCACCGACGACAACTATGTCTCCATCGTAGCTGCGGTGGAAGAGGGGCGAATCATCTACTCTAACATCCGCAAGTTCGTCTTCTATCTTCTCTCCTGCAACGTGGGCGAGATCCTGATCATCTTCCTGGCCACGCTGGCCGGGTGGCCCCTGCCGCTGACCGCGATCCAGTTGCTGTGGCTGAACCTGCTCACCGACGGCGCGCCGGCCCTGGCGCTGGGGTTAGAGAAAGGGGACCCCGACATCATGGATCGCCCGCCGCGGCCGCCTGAGGAGCCGGTGATTAACCGCGAGATGCTTATCGGCATCGGCGTCCAGAGCCTGGCGATCTTGACGGCCACCCTGGGGGCCTTCCTTCTAGGCAACCCATTCAACCCGGCCACGTTGGACATCGCCGAGAGCATGGCATTTACTACGCTCGTCACGTCGGAGTTGCTGCGAGCTTATACTGCTCGCTCGGAGCACTATTTGGTGCTGCGTATCGGTGTGTTTTCCAATCGGTTCATGCAGTACGCGGTACTCGCCTCGCTGGCGTTGCTGCTGTTGGTTGTTTATGTACCGTTCCTGAACCCGGTCTTCAACACGCATCCGCTATCGCTGGTTCAGTGGATGAGGATCTTGCCGTTGATCTTGCTGCCGGCCACAGCCGCCGAGATGACGAAGGCCCTTCTGCGCCACGCCGACCGGGTTGCGCAGCGGCGCCGGCTGGCTGCATAGCCCCGCAGAAACGGCAACGCACTCATCGCCACCTCTGGCGTGACGCTGTCCACGGTGAAACCCTTTTTGACGCCTTGTCACCCCTCGCGCACAGTCTCAATGAAGGCGACCATGTTCTCCGTCGGGATGTCGCCAGGCATGGCGTGCGATGGGGCAATGATGTAGCCGCCGCCTCGACCTACCTCGTCCATCAGCCGACGTGCCTCATCCCGCACCTCCTGCGGCGTGCCGTAAGGCAGGACCCTCTGAATGCTCATGCCACCGTAGAACGAGAGGTGCTGTCCGAACTGGCGCTTGATCTCGTAGGGATCCATCACCTCCGGCTGGAAGGGGTTGAAGACGTCCAGACCCAGCTCGATCAGTTCGGGGAATAACTCTTGCACCTTGCCGCAGGAATGGATGAAGACCGCCTTCCCCGCCCGCTTGACCGCACCGTACATCTGCGCCAGCCGCGGCTTGATGAAGCGCCGCCACAGGTGTGGCCCGGTCAGCAGGCCACGTTGATGCCCCCAGTCGTCGCCGAACATGACCGCGTCGATGTCGTAGCGGACCACCTCCTCGATGATGCCCAGGTTGAAGGCGGTGATGGCGTCTAGCAGCTCGTCCACCCAGGCCGGCGCTTCCAGCATATCCACCATCAGCTCCGGCATGCTGCGCAAGGTCCAGGCCCGCTCGAAGAGGGAGAAGCCGATGTTGACGATGCGGAAGCGGTCGCGGTTGGCAGCGATGAAGGCCGGCAGCCCTTCGTAGCGGCGTGGATCGTGTGGATCAGGGAAAGTATACCCCTCTAAAGATCGGCGCTTGAGCTGGTAGTCGTCCACGACGCCGATGTCCTTGTCCACCGTCCGGTTCCAGACGACGCCGAACTCATCCCGCCAGAAGTCCGGGCGCACCTCTTGCCAGGCGTCCGGCGGTTTGGCCTCATATACTGCCAGGTGATTCCCCAGGACGTGATCCAGGTCCGTGGTTCCGTAATACGCCTCCAGCCTGCACCGGGCCGGCACGGTGTAATCGAAGTGGTATGGCACCCGGTCAGGCTGGCGGTGCTGGATGGCAAGCCGAACTCTGTCACGGGGTGTTACTGTGAGCATGTTTCACCTCTTGCCTGTTCTCTGAGAAACCGGTCCACCGTGGCCCGATCGGGGATGCCGCTGCGCCCGCCGGGCCGGGTCGCCTTGATGCCAGCCGCGGCGGTTGCCACCCGAATAGCCGTATCCACGTTTTCCCCCTGCGCGATGCAAGCGGCGTACGCGCCGTGGAACACATCGCCGCAGCCGGTGGTGTCCACCACCTGGACCGGGAAGGCTGGAAAGTGGTGCACCTCTCCGTCGCGCTCCGCGTACCAGCAGCCGCGCTCACCGGCCGTGACCACGCAGCACGCGCGGTCGGCGTGAGCGAGAGAACGTACCACCGCGGCCGGGTCATCCTCACCTGTCAACTGCCTGGCCAGGTTGATGCCGATGATCAGGTGATCCACCTGGCGGATGAGTTCGGATGAACGGGGGTCCATCATGAACTCGATGTCGGCGACCACAGGGATGCCGTGCGCATGGGCCAGCCTGGTAGCATGCAGGGCCCCCTCGATGATCGTCTGATCCACGAAGAGCACCCGGCAACTGCCGATCAACTCCTCTGTCAGCTCCTCCGGCTGTCGCTTCATCACGCCCTCATGGTAGGCCAGGATGCTGCGCTGGCCGGTGGACAGGTCAACGATCACGATCGAGTGAATGGGCTGCGCCTCGGCTCGATGCAAGACGGGTGTGCAGTCCACCCCCTCCCGCTCGAGTTCCTGAATGGTGAAACGGGACAGTTCATCGTCGCCCAGGATGCCGCAGTAGGCCGCCTTGGCTCCCAGGCGGGCGGCAGCGACCAGCGCGGTGCCGGTCAGGCCACCCCCCTCGCGCCGTTTCGCCCGCACGAGCATCTTGGAATCGGGCAGAGGGTGGTGATCCACGTAGATCAGATCGTCCACGGCGACTGCGCCGAAACCGAGGATATCCCAGCAGGGGATCAGCCGTCGTTTATGGCTCATGTGAACGCTTCCGGCTTGAGAGAATGTGATGAGATCAACTTTTCACTCACTGTGGATCGTAGACCGCTCCCATGAATAGGATCGCTCCGGTGTGCGCGTCATCAATGGTGAAGAAAAACGGGCGATTGACAGTAAACTCAGGCGGGAGCGAGGCCGCCATTGCAACCGCAGTCGCAGCCGCCGCGACAGTTCCCTCTTCGTTGACATCCACGACAGCTTTATGTTTGACATAGCCAATAAACAGTTTGCTCCCGTTGGAGCACATGTTGGGAAAGTCGGCTTCATTGCTGAAGGCAATGGCCATGCCGAGATCGCTGAGCGTATCGCTCAGATCTTTTTCGTATTCCAGCTTAAACCTGGGCAGCCTGACGACGACCCTCTCCGGCCGAAATCGGGATAGCCATTGCGCCCAGTTGTCACTGCTCAGGTTGGTGAGGAAAGCAACCAGGTTGCTATCCTCATTCGGCAAGAACACGTGCATGCGCATGCGACCGATCCCGTAGGGCAGGCTGATCGCCTGGAACCCCTCGCCCCAGAAGTAGGGGAAGACCTCAGACTGGGTCATCATGAGCACTTTCTTCTCTTTGCCGCCCGGCAGATGGAATACACCCTCGCGTGTTTTCGCCTTGTCGAACTGCCTGCTCCACTCGCCCTTGAAATAGACGGCATTGATCAAGAACATCACCTGTTCCGGGGTGATCTCTTTGATGATCTCGGGGATCTTGCCTTTCGTGTTCACATCTACCCAACGGTTGATTGTAGCCACAGCCTGGGGATCACTAAAATCGAGCGTGGAAACTTTGGCATTGAACGCTTGCTGGTTCTGCTTTACGAACTGATCGTTGAGGACGCAACCCTCATGTGCCCAGAGCGAGTTGGCAATGTTAAGCTCAACTTGCGGATCGATCTGTGCCAGGTTGGCCTGGAGTTCGGCATAGGCTTGGTTGATCTCTTCTGGGCTCATCTCCTCCAATTCTAAGGTTTCCACCATCGCCTGCTGAGTTTTGCCGGCAGCCCCGTTATAGGTCATGGCCAGGGCCATGGCAACACTGGAGGGGGAAACGAACAGGTTCTGTTCAACATTCAGTTGAGCGAGCTGACCAAATAGCTTGAAGGCAAACCGATGGTTCGCGGCGACAAGCGATTGGGCCCTCTCTGAAATGGGCATGAGAGTCGGTGGTGGGGTTGGTGTGGATACCGGCAGGTAGGGGATCGGGCCTGATATGCACCCGGTTAAGATCCCGACCACACAAAGCAGGACCAACGTCATAACCAGGCCAGTTTTCTTCATGGGAGATGTTCCTCCGGGTGGTGGGTCAGGTGGGCTCGAAAACCGCGATGACCTCCTGCGGCGCAGCGATCTCCCGCAGCCAGGCGATCAATCTTTCATGCAACGAGCGAACCACATCGGGATGTTCGGAGGCTATATTCACTTCGGCATACGGATCGGTTTCCAGATCGTATAGCTCGCGTTCGCCCTGGGCGCCAATAGGGGCATAGGCCCACTTCTCCGTGTACAGGACGGGCGTCGTCCATTTCGAAGGCCGGGCACCCCTGTCAACGCGCAGGAAGGAAGCCGCGATCGCGCAATCGTGCAACGGTGCCTGAGGCTCGCCGCACAGCAACGGCGCAAAGGATCGGCCATGGAACGGCTGCGGGGGCGTCACCTCGACGCCGGCCAGATCCAGTAGCGTGGGCAGGATGTCGGCCGGCTGCAACAAAGCGTCCAGCGTCCTGCCGCCCTCCAGCCCCGGCGCGGCGATGAGGAGGGGGATGTGGGCGATCTCCGGATAGATGGGCCAGCATCGTTCATCCCCGCGATTGATGTTCGACTTCCCCGTGCGGTTGTGCTCACCCAGGCTCATGCCGTGGTCGGATGTGAAGACCACGATGGAATTCTCCCACAGGCCCAGGTCGTCAATTTTCTCCAGCACGCGGCCGACCCAGCGGTCAACTAATTCGGCCTCGGCGCAGTAGTGAGCGCGAAGATTCTTCAACTCCCTGGCGGTCAGATCGTCGGCCCTACCATAGTTGGGATGGAGCATCGGGATCCCGTCATAGTCAGGGTCATAGCGTTTCACCATGTATTCGGGCGGGTCCCAGGGCTCGTGCGGGTCGAAGAAGTCCACCCACAGGAAGAAGGGATGGAACTGATAGTTTTCTTCGAGCCACTCCACGGCCAGGGCGGCTGTGCGCGGCGGAAAGCGATCCTCTTCGCGATGCCAATACCGGTTCGTCCAGCGGGCCAGATCAACCAGGTTATGGCCCTGGAAGTGATACGAGTGCCGGGTTTTCTCGGAGGGCATCACCTGCTCAATCGGATAGTTCATCCTGAGGAAGCAGGTATCGCCCTCCTGGCCGCGGAGCGCGTAGGCGCCGTCGAACCCGAGATGGAAGTTGTTGGGAAAGAGGTGGGGGCAATCGCAGAGGAGCTGGGATACATAGCCCGCCTTTTTGAGCAGTTCGGGCAGGTGGTTGGGGCTGCTCTGGCGGCGGTCCTGCCAGCCATGCCAGGGCCAACCGTAACGGCCGGTGGTCAGGTCCGTACGGTGGGGGATCGTGGGAAAGCTGCCCGTGTACACGCGTGACAGGTTGACCGCCCGCTGAGCGAAGCGATCCAGCTCGGGTGTGCGTACGGGCATGGACGCCCGGTCGAACAAATTGTCGTATCGAAAGGTGTCGGAGATGAGCAAGATGATGTTCATGGTCAGCCTCTTTCTCAGTGAGCCAGGTGTTCTCGCCAGGTGAACTGCGGCTCAAAGCCGAAGGCCTGGCGAGCTTTTGCAGTGCTGAAGAAGGCGGCGTACCCCGGGAGATCACGGACCAGAGGCAGGAGGTCAGGCCGGAAGCGCTCGACCAGCTCCAGGGAAGGCTCCAGAGCGGTCGTGTCGGCTCCGTTCAGGAAGTACACGTCGTGGGGTGGCAGCGTCTCCGCCGCTTCCATGATCATGCGGTGCATACGCGCCACGTCCTCGCTGGCCACCCAGCCCCACAGCCACTCGTTCCAGCCGGTCGCCGGCTGGGCATTCTGGGCCATAGCCTGCCGCCGCTGCGGTGGACAGATACCTGACGGCCGCGTGACGTAAGTGCGGACGCCGTAGGCTCGCGTGAAAGAGGCCAAAAGCTCCTCCCCGGCCAGCTTGGAGTAGGAGTAGGAATCCTCCACGTCGGTGGGGTGCTCTTCGTCAATCGGAAGATACCGGAAGGGGAAGGGACGGTTGCTAATGCGGAAGCCGTGGCCCAGCGCGCAATTGCTGCCCGACATCACGACAACCTGGACGCCAGCAGCCACAGCCGCCTGCATCAGGTAGTAAGTGCCGATGATGTTGGTGTGGATCGTGGCGTCAAAGGGCGGGATCTCCCGGCCGGCCGCCTGGGCCTGCGCCCGGATCTGGGGATGGTCCACCGGGTAAGGCACTGCCCCCAGGTGCTGGATGGCCTGTACCCCCTCCACCGCTCGCTGACAATCCTCGTAACTGTTCAGGTCGCCCTGGATCCAGGGCAGATGTGCCCGGTCTTCTGGCGGGCGGGAGCGGGAGAAGAGCGTCAGCTCGTGTTTGCCCTCCAGTTCCTTCACAACAAATTCCGCCAGACGTCCACTGCCACCGGTGATTAAAACGCGCATAGGGAGACTCCTGGTTAGCCCGTTGATGGCTGGTAGGGGCAGCTAGCCGTCAGCTATCAGCTATCAGCTATCAGCCTTCAGCCTCTAACCTGGAAGGGGGGCTGATCGCTGACGGCTGAAAGCTACTCCACGGTGATCGGCTCAAACGTCGTCCGCAACGTCTGCGCCTGGCCCGTCTCCGCAGAACGGTAGGCCGCGTCGAAGATTTCGATGACGTGGCGGGCGTGGTCAATACTGTTGAGGGTGGGCTTATCCTCGCGAATCCAGTCCACCAGTTGCATGATGTCCTCGTAGACGTGCTCCTCGCCGATACCCCGGTGCGGGCCGGTGACGTGAGGCAGAAGCCAGTTGAGGCCGTGTTGCTCTACCTCTTCATGACCGGGGTACTCGATGGGCTTGCCGTTGAGCAGGTTGCCGATGATCGAGCCTTGCTTGCCGAAGATGGCGAGCGGAGGCCAGCCCAGGTCGGGCAACATGCCTGCCGCCGCCCCGAACGCATAGGCGAACAGCGCGTCGCCAAAGTCGAGGATGAAGAAAGTGTTGTCGTCCATGTCACACGGCAGCATCTGGCCACGGAATTCATACTCATGGAAGCGGATGCCGGAGAAGGCGGTGACGCGCCTGGCCGGGCCGAGGATGCCCGTCAGCCTGGTCAGGCCGTACACGGTCATGTCGTAGAGGGGGCCGCCGCCGGGCCGGCGGAAGTACCAGGCCGGGCTGATGTTGGAGAGCGGATCGTCGCCGTGGCGCACCTTCTCGTCTTGGTGGTAGGTGCCAAAGGCGGCGCCGGTGATGGCCCACGTCAACGGCCCCAGCGCGCCATGCACCACCAGGCGGCGGATCTCCTGGTTGAGCGGACGCAGCATCTCACCGGGGCACGATACCAGCTTAACCCCCTTGCGCCTGGCGCGCTCGATCAGGTCGTCAGCCTCGTCCACGGTGGTGGTCATCGTCTTGTTGAAGTGGACGTGGATACCTTGCTCGATGGCGAGCACCGCCTGCTCATAGTGTAGGCCGATGGGCGAGGCGATGGTGATGGCGTCAATGCCGCCTGCCGCCAGCAGGTCCTCGTAGCGCTCGAAATACTTGGGGATGCCCCAGCGCTCGGCAGCCGCCCGGGCGCGGCCCGGCGCCGGGTCGCACACCGAAACCACCTGCACCCTATCCTGTACATCTTCCATCGTCAGGTGAGGCAGAATGCCGCGCACCGAGATGCTGCCGGCACCCACCACGCCGATGCGAACTCGATCAGTCATAGTGCCCTCCGCATTGGTTAGTCAATGAGCGCAATCTGTGCCCCAGGGCAGCTAGCCGTCAGCTATCAGCCTCTTGTTCTGTGCTGAAAGCTGATCGCTGAAAGCTGATAGCTAATGTCCCCTAGCGCTCATCCACGATCGTTTAAGCAACGCGCCATCTTTCCAGGACATCGCGCACCATCGCCACCTGGATGGCGACCTCAGTATATTCGTTCCTGCCGGTATGGTGTTCCACGCCCCAGTAGCCCTGGTAACCCGCATCACGCAGCATCATCATCTTCTCAGCCAGGCAGGTCGTTGTGATCCGCCAATCCACGTGGGTGTGGAAGGTCCAGGGGGCCACCAGCCGGTCCCCTTCGTCCTCCCGGCCCTCCACCCAGTGCCCGATATGCAGCATGATGCCGTAGGCGGGATGGTTGACGGCCTCGTAGACCCGCTTCATGTTCTCCGGCACCAACGCCGGCCCGAAATGGGTCTCCGGGCCGATCTTGTAGCCGTTGTCGTAGGCACGCCGGGCGTATTCCCGGAAGCGCGTCACGATGCAGTCGAACTGCTCGTTTGTCATCTCCGCCTCGCGCCCGCCGAAGTCAATGCGCACCGTTTTGGCACCCAGGATCTCGGCTGCGTGTAGATTCTTCAACGCGTTCTGATAGAGTTGTTGCCGGCGTTCAGGGTCCGGATCCCAGACGTGGGCGCCATCTATGGCGAAGTTGGCCAACACGAGCTCGCGCTCGTCCAGCCCCTCTTTCACCTTCCTGAGGTAATCCTCTTCCAGAGAGGCCAGCGTGCCGTTCCAGAGGTCGGCTGCGTCCAGGCCGTAGCGGTACTTCACACTTTCCAGGTAG
>DAOUAJ010000072.1:0-5926 GCA_034433615.1 Anaerolineae bacterium
CACTGGCTTCTCCACAACTTTGGTGACCTCGACGGGCACCTCCTTCTCCACCACCACGGTCTGTACCACCGGCTTCTCCACCACCTTCTCCTTCTCGACGACCACTGGGGTGGGAGCGGGGCAGGCCGTCAAAACCAGGCTCAGAACAGTCAACAGACCTAATAGAGGCAGCAGCTTCTTGGGATTCATTTTTGCCCTCCTTCCTTACATGGATTAACTGATCGGCAGGCGTCCTTTCCTTCAAAGGGGTGGGCAGCCCCGGATCCGCCCGCCGAATCTCTGGCTAGATAAAACTCGTTCGAACCCCTTAAACCTCCTGGTATTCTGAGAGCGCTTTCCGCGAGCGCAGGCCATTTTCAGTACATCATGATTTCGGCTCAAAGCCCCGTCCCTGGGGCGTCCATCTAGCGCCCGAGGACGGGCTTGGGAGCAAAACTGTTTAGTGACATTATCCTTCAGCCGACATCAGGCGGGACGGCTCAGGTAGGTGTTGACCACTACCGAGAACATCAAGATCAGGCCCGCCACAGCTCGGAAGATCTGGATGGATACCCCCATCAACCCCAGACCCTGGTCGAGCATCTGCAGTAGCAGAACGCCCATGCAAGCCCCGAAAATGGTACCCACGCCGCCGGTGAGCTGCACGCCGCCGATCACGCTGGCGGCCACAGCGATCAGCTCCCACCCCTCCCCCCGGAGCGGGTCCACGCTGGTGCGGTGGGCGAACTGCATCACGCTGGCGATGCCGGTAAACAACCCGGCCAGCACGAAGGCAGTCAACTTGACCCGTCTCACGGGCACGCCTTGGGCCAGCGCCGCGCCCGGGTTGCCGCCGGCGGCGAAGACCCAGTTGCCGAACTGCGTGCGCATGAGCACGAAGGACATCACCGCGGCGATGAGCAGGAACCAGAGGATGGAGATGCGGAAGTTGGCAGCCGGCTGGTAGAGCTCGTTGAGCGGGGTGATGGCGCCGTTTAAAACGTCAAACAGTACGGGCCTGGATTGAATGTACTTGGCGAAATCGCCGCCGCCGATGGCGCGAGCGATGCCGCGGTAGGCCAGCATCGTCCCCAGGGTAGCGATGAAGGAGGGGATACCTGATCGGATCACCACCAGGCCGTTCAGCGCCCCCAGCAGCGCGCTGACCAGCACGGCGAAGAGCATGGCGAGGAGCGGCGGCACGCCAGCATTCATCGTCAGGGCGAAGACATAGCTGGCTACAGCGAAGTTCGCCCCGACCGAGAGGTCGAACTCGCCAGCGATCATCAGGATGGCCACGCCGATGACGACAATCCCGATGACACTACCAAAGGACAGAATATTAGAAAGGGCAACCGGGGTCAAGAAATTCCTGGCTGCGAAAGAGAAGAAGAGAAACACCGCCAGGAAGCTGGCGAGGGCCACAGCCTCTGGGAACTCCGCCAATCTGAAATAGAGCCGGCTGAGACGATGTTGGACCAGGGTGACCGTTGAAGATTGCAGAGGCAACTCTCCCCCGGGGTTTGCCGAACTGGTCATAAATCCTCCACAGCGGTTGAAACCGCTACGCGGGCGATCAGGAATCGCAGCAACCTCTACAAGGTATGCCCTGAGCAAAGCTGAAGAATTGGCCCTTATGGAAATGAGGCGGCCACGGAGGGATCGCCTAATGTCACTAACAGTCTTCTGAGAGGCGAAGACTACAAGCTTTTGCGCTCTGAGCCCCGTCCCCGGGGCGATTCCCCATGCTGAGACGCCCCCGGGGACGGGGGCCGGGAGCATTTTGGGGAAAAGTTAGCGCTATTAGAGGGATCGCCCCTACGATCCGCCACCGTGCGGAGGATGGCATAGGGGTGGTACCTCCGCGCCCGCCCTTTTCGGACAGCACCTAGTTCGGATGCACCAGGATTTTGCCGTCGCGCCGTTCTCCGGATTGAGCGATGGCAGTTACCACCTGGTCCAGGTTGTAGCGGGCCGTGATGATCGGTGAGAGATCAAGCCGGCCGCTGGACACCAGGCGGATCACGCTGGGAAAGTTCGCGTCACCCGAGTGCCCCTGCGAGCCGTAGAACTGGCTACGCCGCACCTGATAGGTCTCCAGGTACATCGGCACCCGTTGAGCCGCCCGGCCAACCTGCACCACCTTGGCATTGATCGCCAGCGCCTTCTCCGAAGCGGGCAGGACGATCTCGGGCACCCCAGCGGCTTCAAAGAAGAAATCAAAGCCCTCGCCCTTCGAGAGGTCCAATAGCACTTCGGCGATGTTCACCTGCCGGGGGTCAAACACCGCGTTCGCGCCGACTTTCTTCGCCAACTCGCGGCGCTGAGGTGAAATCTCAAAGGCCACGATCTTGCCCGCGCCGGCTGCCTCGGCCAGCCCGATGGCTGCCAAGCCGATCGGCCCTGCGCCGAAGACGCACACGTAGGCCCCCGGTTTGAAACCTCCTGCCCGGCTGAACATGGCGTTGTAGGAAACGCTCGTGGGTTCACAGAGCGCAGCTACATCGTACCCCAACTGTTCGCCAAACCGCTCCAGAATGCCATCCACCTTCCAGCAGTACTTGGCGCCCACAACAATATATTGCGCGAATGCGCCATCAATGGTGAAGCCGATCTCTTCCAGGTTGGCACAGTGGTTGGGAAACCCATTGCGGCAGGGGATGCAGTAGCCACACCAGATCATCTCCTCGACCGTGACAGGGTCTCCGGGCTTCAGGTCCTTCACGTCCTTACCTACCTCCACGACCTGCGCCGAGAATTCGTGGCCGGTGGTGACAGGGAACTTCGTTAAGCCAGGGTAGAACATGTACCCGTCTTTGTCGGTCTCGTAGAAATGAATATCAGAGCCGCATACACCGCAGGCTTTGACTTGCAGGAGCACCTCATCCGGTTTGGTGATCTGCGGTACCGGTTTCTCGCGCACTTCCAACTTCGGGTAACGCCAGACACTGCTGCCGGTGATCGCCTTCCCGGTCCGCTTTTCCCAATCAGACACCCCATAATCAGGCCGGGGATCCCACTTAGCGTTAAGAACGAGAGCTTTCATGTTTGCCTCCATCCTGCATGTATGAGAGATAAGGGGGTGAGGATCAGCGAGCGGTACAAAGGTCGCGCCCTCTACCGGTTCTCCCCAGATGACTCGCGTACCACAAGCTGTCCTGGTAACACGACATCGGTTACACCTTCTTCACCTTCCGCGCCGCATCTGCCGATCAACGCCAGCGCCATGTACGCTGCTCGCTGGCCGAGCTCAAACTTGGGCTGGGCAACGGTCGTGAGCGAGGGTGATGTATAGGATGCAAAGGGGATGTCATCGAAACCGACCACGGCCAGGTCGTCAGGGACGGCAATACCCATCTCCCGGGCCGCGCGCAGCAGGCCAATCGCCGTCATGTCATTGTAGCAGAAGACTGCGCTGGGTCTCTGCGCTAAAGCCCATAGTTGGCGTAGGGCCTGTTCGCCACCGCTCGGCCGACCGTTGCCCCGAACCATCAATGCTGGATCCACATCTGCGTCTGCTCCTTCCAGTGCCTGCAGATAGCCCTGCAGCCGGTCATCAGAGGGAGTATGGCCAGCCGAGCCCATGACGTGCCCGATGCGCTTATGCCCCAGGGCCAGGAGGTGCTCTGTGGCCATGCGCGCGCCGTGAACATCATCCACCCTTACGGAATAGCTGTATGTGCCTTGCTGGGCGTGATTGTTCAACAGCACCACAGGCACCCCGGTGCGCTCTAGCAGATCGCTGTACAGCGCCCCCACACGCGATGAGGTCACGATCACCGCATCCACCCGCTTGGACCGCAGCATCTCTACCGCGGCAATCTCCCGGTCTGGCTCGTCGTTGGAGGTAGCCAGAATGAGGGTGTAACCGTGCTCATAGGCAGTACTCTCGATGCCTTGCACAACCTCCGCTACAAATGGATCGGCAATCGTGGTGACGACGACCCCGATGGTCTGAGTACGGCCCACAACGAGCCCGCGGGCGCCAGCATCGGGTGAATAGCCCATTTCGCGCGCCAGACGGCGAATGCGAGCCTTGGTCTCCTCCTTGATCAAGGGGCTATCGCTCAGGGCGCGGGAAACCGTGGAGTGAGAAACCCCAGCCGCTCTCGCGATGTCCTTGATGGAAACTTTCACACCTTACCTTCTGCGGTCCAGCA
Source organism: Anaerolineae bacterium (assembly GCA_034433615.1). Taxonomy (GTDB): domain Bacteria; phylum Chloroflexota; class Anaerolineae; order DUEN01; family DUEN01; genus DAOUAJ01. The sequence continues at coordinate 4,140 of DAOUAJ010000072.1, forward strand.
ACTCCAGTCTGCCTCTGGGCAAAGGGAACCAAGATCCAGGATTTCTACAAGCAGGTCTCATGGGCGCAAATAGCCTTTGCACACGTGTGCATCATAGCATAGGGAGTGACCAACGTCAAATCGGCTGCCGACCGCGCGACAATCCTCATGGGCCAGGCGCTAAGAGGAGCTCCGGTGCATTGCTGCAGATGCCGTCTACGCCTACCTGACGCAGAGCCGCGATCTCTTCAGGCCGCTCTTCGTGCCAGAGTACAATTCCCAGGTCAGCCTGCCTCACCCGGCTCACCCACTCTCGGTTCAGCAACAGATGCGGCTGCGGCGCCACCGATTCCCAACATGGATGCACGTAATCAGCACCAACCGCCTGAGCCAGCCTGACCGGATCAACGTTAGGCACAGCAAAGAGCACAGAAGTAGGAATAGCCCGGTCCAGCAGCTTCACGCCAGCTACCCAATCAGGTCTGAAGGAACCGATAATGACGCGATGCTTTATGTCAAATCGCCGGATCATCTCCACCACAGGGGAAACTGCACCGCCCGCTTTCAGCTCGAAGTAGAGATCCAGGCCTTCCTCCAGGCAGCACCTGAGCGCCTCTTCAAGGGTTGGAATCGGCTCACGGCTGCCATCCGGCCCCCTTATCGTCAGAGCCTTGAGTTGGGCCAGGGTCAGGTCCCCCACTGCCCCCTTACCCTCCGTCAGGTGATCTACCACCAGGTCGTGAATCACCACCGGCACCCCATCGGCCGAAAGCTGCACATCGAGTTCAACCATGTCGGCGCGCAACTCGGCAGCCTTACGAAAGGCGGCCAGGGTGTTCTCGGCGGCATGCGCGGAGGCACCGCGATGGGCGATACGCAGGAAACGCAGCTCTTCCGGCCGCAACTCTTGAGCGAGCTTCTGTATCCACTGTGCCACCCGGCCGGGGATCCACTGGCGCAGCGCGGGCCAAGGCACCAACATGTCAGCTCGAAGGGGCACCTGCTGGGTGAAGTCCCAGGCTGGTTCAAAAGCGTGGCGTTGCAGATAAGTGCGCACCAGCGTGTTCGCGTACGGCTTGCGCAGCGGGCCAAGTTCGCGCTCAAACAACGGTGTGACCCACACGCCTCCCGAGCCGGCCCGCCGTGTGGTCCTGTCGCGCAGCTCGCTGACACTCTGTCGTTCACGAAACCAGCCCGGGTCAGGCGCAAACGCGTGTTTGCCAGGCTCAGAGAAAAGGATCAGATGATCACCATCCATGAGCAACTGGCCGTCCAGTGCCATGTCGTGCAGCCGGCCGTGCCAGCTTGCCTCCCCGCGGCAGACCTGGCCGTCCGCATCCACGAAAACCCAGGCATGCTCCAGTTCGTAAAGATGCCCGATATCCCAGTCCCACCAGATCGCGTACTCGATGGCCAACGCGGCAGGCGATCTGTTCGGTGGCCGCAGTTCGATACGACGTGGGAAGGAGGGCGAATCGCCGTCGGAGCGAAAGATGGTGTAGCCTACAGCCAGAGGCAGGAACGGCTCATGCGCGTCGAAACGGATGATCGGTGCATAGCGCGCTGCCAGCGCGCGCTCATCCTCATCCTGCCTCGACTGCAAGAGGGTTCGCAGGCTGATATCAGACAGAGCATCCAATGGATAGGTCATGGTTCCGGACTCCATTCTGCAGTCAACTACCACCCGCTAGAAGCGGGTGGCTTGCAGATGACCCGCAAGGGTCGCCGCGTCTGGCCGGTTGACGGCGGCCCTGCCAGAGAGACCCGGCAGCGAGTGTACAAGCCTATGCTTGACGGTGGGAGTTTTA
>DAOUAJ010000073.1:0-2478 GCA_034433615.1 Anaerolineae bacterium
CGGTGCCCGGCAGCGGGGAAGTGGTAGCATCACCCCCTTGCCCTGCCACTCGGCGGGCCACACCCGCCCGCCCCGGTCCGAGTACTGCCCGAACCACAGCCCGCACTTGCCGCGCACGATCGCCTCGAAGACGCGGCCGCGCGGGAAGTACTTGCGGATTTCGTCCGGGTCAGGCGTCACCCCGTACGCCAGGCGGAGGTCGGTGTACCATTGGACAGCTTCGACGTTAGCCGGATCGTCCAGGGTGGGGCGGGTGGGATCGGGCAGGCGGTCGAACAGCCGGCCGCCGAACAGATACGCGAAATAGATGGGGTCAGCACTGTCAGGCAAGCTGCAAAAGCCGTAAGCGAAATCGTCCTGGGTAGCCACGCCCTCTGTGTGATGGACAGCGATGGCCGCAGCCAGGAAGTCGTCCTGGGTCCAGTTGAGCGTAGGCGGCGTGGCCCCGGCGGCCTTGAAGCGCTGGGCATCGTAGTAGGCGACGACGAAATCGAGCCCGGCGGGGATACCCCACTGTATGCCCTGGACTTGAAGCGCCTTTAACGCGCCGGGGTACAGGTCCTTGAGGGGGAATTTCTCGTCAGCCAGCACGATCTCATCCAGCGGCAGGAGCTGCTCTATGCGCTCAGCCGTCAGGTAGTCCTGGCCCCAACGCACCGCGTCAATGTCCATCGTATCGAGCGCGTCCAGCCCGCGGCCTCTGAACACGTCAATGTCCACCAGGTTAATGATCACGTCGGGGTGCAGTTGGTGGAACTGCTCGGCCAGCGCGGTGTAGTCGGCGATGCGGGCGCGCGCGGCGAAGTTTACCGTCACCGGCTCCGGCGTAGGGGTAGCGCGCCAGCGGCCACAGCCGACCACAAGGAGCGTCACGGCCAGCAGCAGCCCGACTGGGACCAGTCGAAGGATGAATGACGGCCCACGAACCATGTCTGCGAATCCCCTCACGAGAGATCAGCTATCAGCCATCAGCTCCCGATTGACCGCTGACGGCTATCTGCTACCTGTTGACTGCTTTCGGCTGACCACTGACGACTGACCACTGCATCACCCCTTGATCGCGCCTGCCGTCAGCCCTGCCACGAATTGATTACGACCGATGACGAAGATGATCACGATGGGCAGCGTGGCCAAAAACGAGCCGGCCAGGATCATGCCGTATTCCACCTTGTACAGCCCGACCAGGGTAGCCAGCCCCACCGGGTACGTGAACTTGTCGGCCGTACGTAACACGATCAACGGCCACAGGTACTCGTTCCAGGCGCCGAGGAAGGTGAGCACGGCCAGCACCGATAGCGCTGCGCCGGAGAGGGGCAATCCGATACGCCAATAGAGGCCAAACTCGGAAGAGCCGTCAATGCGGGCAGCGTCCAGTAACTCATTGGGGATGGTGAGCATGCTCTGCCGCATGAAGAAGGCCCCGAACGCGCTAAGCGAGCTCGGGATGATGACAGCCCAGTAGGTGTCCAGCCAGCCCAGGCGTATCATGAGCAGAAAAAGGGGGACCAACGTGACCTGAAACGGGAACATCAGCGTCGCCAACAGGAAGACGAACAGCGGCCGCTTGCCACGAAACTCGTACTTGGCGAACCCCCAGCCTACCAGGCTGGCGATGAAAAGCGAGACCAGCGTCTGGCTGACCGCGATCACAGCGCTGTTCATGAACTGGCGCACGAAGGGGATCTCGCTCCCGTTCAATAGCCGCACGTAGTTGGAAAGAGTAGGTGCCTTAGGGAGAAAGCGTAACGGGTAGCTGAAGATCTCCGCATTGAGCTTAAATGAGCCCGTGACCATGTAAACGAACGGGGCTCCCGTCAGCACGGCGGTGATCAGGAGTGTGAGAAAAACCAGTCCGAGCCCGGCGTGCTGTCGCACAGTACGATACACGCTGCGGACGATGACATTCCGAGAAGGTCGAAGCAAAGTGACAGAAGGTCTCGTCACGTCCATGGCTAATCCTCCCGAAACGCGCCGAGCAGTCGGAGCTGGGTCAAGGAGAGCACCAGGATGATAATTGTCAGCGCATAGCCGATCGCAGCGGCATAGCTGAATTTCAGGTAACGGAAGCCGTTGAGATAGAGGTACATGGTCATGAAAAGTCCGGCATTATTCGGCCCGCCCTCCGCTCCAGTCAAGAGGAATGGCTCGCCGAACAGATTATAGGAGCCGATGATGGCGATGACCACGACGAAGAGAAGCACGGGGCGCAACATGGGCAGGGTTACATACCGGAACACTTGCCAGCGATTCGCACCATCAATGGCGGCCGCTTCTTGCACTTCCGGTGGGATATTCTGGAGGCCAGCCAGAAAGTAGAGTGCATTGACGCCGGTATAGCGCCACAACCCCAACAGGATGATGGACGGCATCACCAGCCATGGGTCAAGCAACCAGCCCAGCTTGGGCAGCCCTAGAGGCTCCAGGATGTAATTGTTGATCAGCCCGTAGGGCTGATTGAACACCAGGCCAAAGATGATG
>DAOUAJ010000074.1:0-6171 GCA_034433615.1 Anaerolineae bacterium
GTTCCCCGAGCGTACCGACACACTCTGTTGGCCCACCCACTCGCGCTCCTCCCCGGGTTCCAGGATCGTCTCCAACATCACCTGGCCATCCACCACCACGCGCAACCAGGCCCGCTCGGTGATCCGAGTGATCAGCCGGATCTCCTGCGTGGAAGTGACCTCGGAAGACGGGGATACAGGGGTGACGGGAACGCTGGTCGGCGACGGAACCGGCGTCGGAGTAGGCAACACGAACACGCCCGGCTTCGGTGTGGCCGTCGGCTGCACAGGTGTGAGATTGGGCGGTGGGGTGAGGGTGGGAGGCGTCGTCGGCACCAGCGTCGGCGTTGCCGTCGCTGTCGCGGTGGGTTGAGGGCCAAGGGCAGCCAGTAAGTCCGGCCGCTGGGTGGCGAGCCACCAGGCTCCGACAATCAGAGCCAACGCGATCAGGCCAACTACCGCCCACCACGACCAGGGGGTGGACGATTCATCTTCCAACTTAAGGTCGAACTCAATCGGACGATAATCAATAGGGCGAGGCTCGGACATGACCTGGATGGTGTCCCCGTTCGATGCATATTCCGCCTGCCGGCGGGCCACCAACTCAGCGGCATCCAGCCCCAAAAACAGTGCGTAGTTGCGCAGGAATCCCCGTCCCACCGCCTCGTTGGGCAAGGACGACCAATCATCTGCCTCCAATGCGGCCAGATAGTGCTGGCGGATGCGGGTGACTTCCTCGACCTCCGCCAGTGACAAACCGCGCGCCTCCCGTGCTTCGCGCAGCCACTGGCCTAGATCGCCCATGGGATGTCCTCTCTCCAGGTCACGTCAATAATAGCTGATTAACTATACTCCTGCCGTGATTAAAAGTCAAGGGTTACACCATACGACCGCAAGCTTTCGTCCTAACGTTTACACTTCGACGGTTTTCCATCGCCCTGTGCGATAGAAGTAAGCGGTCAGTCCCGCGCGCCCGCTCCAATCTATGACAGTGCCGATCCACACCCCTGCCAGTCCCAGCTCCAGGCTGATCGCCAACAGGTAGACGAGGGGGATACGGAACAGGAAGATACCAGCCAGGGAGACCCGCAGGGGGGATTGGGTGTCGCCCGCGCCGCGCAGCGCTCCGGTCACCACCATATAGACAGCCAGGCCGATCTGCTCGAACGCGCCGATGCGCAAGGCCAGCGCTGCCAGATCCACTACATCGGGTGTGGCTCCATACAGTCGGGCCAGAGGACGACTGGCGAAGAAGAAGAGCAGCGCCACCATACTCATGATGAACAGCGCGTAGCGGGCCGCGGTGGCAACGCTCCGTTCGGCCAGGTCTGGTCTTCTCGCCCCTAACATCTGCCCCACCATCGTGCTGGTCGCCACGGAAAGGCCCACGCCCGGCATGAAAGAGAGCGATTCCAGGCTGACGGCTACCTGGTGAGCAGCCAGGGCCGTCGTGCCCAACGCGGAGATGATGCGCGTGAAGACGGCTGAGCCAGCGCGTTGTACCAGATACTCCCCTGCGGCTGGCAGAGCCAGCCGAATAAGCGTCACCAGCAGGGACGGATCCCAGCGCAGGATGCTCCGCCAGGGGATCTTGATGGGAGTGGCCCCCACCAGGAGCAACAGTAACGCCAGCGTGCCCCCCACGGCCCGGGCTGACCCCGCTGCCATGCCCGCGCCGACGATCCCGTAGGCCGGAAATGGCCCCACTCCAAACACCAGGAGATAGGTGCTGGCGATATTCCAGGCGTTCATAACGAGCGTGATGTTCATAGGCGTGCGCGTGTCCCCGGCCCCGCGCATCACCCCATTCAAGACCGCCAGTGGAAATCCCAGCAGCGACGTGCCGATCACCCAACGCAGGTAACGGGCGCCCGCATCGGCCACCGCGGGAGCGGTGCCCATCAGGTGCATGTAGCCTTCGGCGTTCGGATAGAGCAATCCGACCACGGCGAGAGCGCCCAGGTATCCGAGCAGAATAGCCTGCCCGCCAGCCGCCTGAGCTCGGGCCACATCGCGGGCTCCCCAGGACCGCGCTACCACCGCCGTGGCGCTGACGGCGAGAGCCATAAAGAGGGCATCCGCTGTCCAGACAAAGACGCTCGCCACGCTGACGGCCGCCAGCACCGTCTCGTCTCGCAGCCAGCCGATGATCAGCGTATTGGCAATGAAAACAGCCGTCATTAACATGTTCTCGATGACGGCAGGTACAGCCAGTTGGATAATGCGGCGACGCAGCGTCTCCGCGGAGAGAGCCGGAGGAGAGTCGGCTGGCATGGAGCTGCCCACCCGCCTCCGGCGCAGCATTCGCAGCATTGCATACCCCTTCGTTGGAAGACCTCAGGCTACGCCAGCAGAAGGGCAAGCAACCCGAGAGCATAACCGATCTTGCTGATGCGCAGGCCCACCCGGGCGTTGGCTGGCGAAGGTGACCGCCCAACCAGGATGGCACTGTACATCAGCCCCCCATCCACGCCAGCGATAACGATCAGATAGGCCACGGAGAACCCGGCCCAGTGGTAGACGATCAGTGACAGGGCAACCCAGAGGAGCACCAGTGCAGCGAACAGTCGCCCGGCCCGTTGAGGCCCCCACACGGTGGCAACAGTACGTACGCCGATGCTGCGATCGCCCGCCACATCCTCGATGGTCTTCAGGACCTCACGCGCCAGGATGAAAAGAGCGACCAAAACCCCTGGCCCCAACGGAGCCCAGGGGTTCCCCACCGTGTAACTGCCGACGCCCAAGGCCGCGCCGGACAGGGCAGCGACCAACCCATTACCCCACAAGACGGTGCTCTTCAGGCGAAGATTATAAGCGGTCAGCAGGCTCAGGGCAAGACAGGCGGCCAGCACGGCCAATCCGTCAATGGTGCTGGCCAGCCCCACGCCAAGCCCTGCCAGGATCACGGCAGCCGCGCAGGCAGCGGATCGCCCCACGCGGCCCGAGGGGAGTGGGCGGTCAGGTTTGTTGACCCGGTCCGCCGCCACATCGCGCAGGTCGTTGGTGACGTAGCCGAAGGAGGTGATGGCCCACATGGCGCCGGCCGCGACCCACGTGGCCCGCGGCCAGGGCCATCCGCCAGCCAGATACGCACCCAGCAAAACCAACGCAGCCGCTGGCAGGCTGTTCGTAGGCCGCAGCAGTCTTAACCACGCCCATAAATCCATAGTTCCGGGGAACTAGATCCGAAGGGTCTTCCCTGGCCTGCTTACGACGGCCCGCTGCATGCCGGCGACCTCAGACTGAACAGGCAGCTCAAGGCAGATGTCCATGCCGGGGGCAACGCCACGGCGCATGAAAAGCGGTCAGCCGTCAGCCAATGAGACAGGTGACTGGCCGCTGATCGCTGACCGCTGATCGCTAACTGCCATTTTCAAGACAGGCAAAGCCCCTTCAGGTCTACGAGATGACTCGCAGCCGTCGCGGCCACATGTGCACATCCAGCCGATAGGCGGCGGTGCGAAAGACCTCGCCGTCAACGTGCACAGGCAACCCTTCCTCTGTCTCAATCAGGATATGATCGGCCCGTAGCATCTGGATAGGGGGCTCTCCTTCGTGCGTGCCGCGAATGAAATGAGGGATCAGACGCAGGATCCCCAGGCGGCTGACCTGGCGAGCCACGCACAAATCAAGCAACCCATCGTCCACCCGGGCTTTGGGTGCCATCAGAAAGCCGCCGCCCGTGCGTGGCCCATTAGCAATCGAAGCCATCAGGATAGGCAAGGATAGCCTCTCCTCGCCACAGGTGATCCGCGTCAGGGGGACACGATAGTACAGGAAAACGGTGCGAATCAATGCCACGAAATACAGGAGGAAGCCGCGCACACGCTTGAGTTTGCGAGCCTCGATATTGACCGCAGCATCAAAGCCCGATCCCAGGTTGTTGCAAAAGTACAGCTCGATCGGTCGGTCGTCCACTACGTGGGCAATGTCCACGATCCGCTGTCGTCCGGCGGCAATGCGGTCACAGGCACCGGGGATGTCGTGACTGCGTAGCCCCAGAGCGAACGCAAAGTCATTGCCGGAGCCGATAGGGATCACGGCAAGCGTGCCCGCCGGATCGCCATGCTCCCAGACCCCGCGCGCCTGAGCGGCTGCAACCAGGCCATTGGTGACCTCGTTGACCGTGCCATCACCACCTACAGCAACGACACAGTCGTATCCAGCCAATGCCGCCTCTTGTGCCAGTCGGATGGCGTGCCCCGGTCCCTGCGTGAGGCTCAGATCGAAAGCAATACCATGTCGGCGCAATTCTGCTTGGACTCGCGGAAGCGCCTGGAGACCCTGTCCCTGCCCGGTGATGGGGTTCAATATGACCTTTGCTTTCATGCACCCCTTCTTCCTGCAAAAGTTTCCGTCCCTCATAACACCGCAGCGGATCAGACGTGACGCCTCACTTGAGATCTTTCGAGCCTGCCCTTTGCAGTGCCGCGTCTCGCAGGATGTCTTCCCAGACCCGGTACCGATCTGTCTCGTTATCAAAAGAGAGATACGCGGCTTCCAGGCGCTTGTCCTGTTGGTATGTGACGCGCAGGGCCAGGCGCTCTCTTCCACCAAAGGCCAGGACACCCGGCTCCAGGCTCACTACCTGCCGCGGCAGGAAGAAAATGTACCACAGGCCCCGCTCGTGCTCAGGCCACTGACCCAGCCAGAGAAAGCGTGAGCGCGGGACGAAGGCAATGACGGCATGCTCGCGGGTGGCGAAGGTGCGGAAGAAGGCCTGCAACTCGACGAAGAACTGACTGCGTCCTTCCACTTCAAATCGCCCTGTCGCCCGGACCTCGACCTTGTCCTGGGGCAGCAGGGGCGCGTGCTCAGATTGAGAGTCTCGCACGGTTGGCTTTTGAGCGACGAAGGTCACGTAAGCGGCGCGCCTGGCCCACACTTCAAAAGCGATGAAGCTTGCCAGAAAAACTCCCGCCACCGACGCGACCAGCCACTTATCGGGCCACCGGCCGAGCACGCTCGCCAGGGCCACCAGCACGAACAGTGCTCCCAGCCAGCGATCCAGTGGCCAACCATTCAGTTCGTGCCGGTGCAGTTGGTAGGCCAGTTTGAGCCAGCGGCTACGCACATTCACGAGACACGCTCCAGGCTTGTCGTGGGCGGCCGTTGCGCTGAGTGAGGATCACACCGGTCAGGATGATCGCGCCGCCGATGGCTTGCAAGACACCAAAGGGTTCACGCAGCACCACCCACGCCAACAGGCTGGCGACTACCGGGATGACATTGGAGTAAACGGCTGTGCGCGCGTTGCCGACTCTTTGTACGCCTGTAAACCAGATAAGATAGGCCAGGACGATGGCGAAGATGGCAGAATAGGCCAGCCCGGCCCAGGCAACGGGTTTCACAGATGACCAATGTTGTGCCAGTATCGCGGGCGATCCGAACAAGGCCAGCACGGCCGTGCCAGGGATTATGCTGGCGGTCGTCAACTGCAGAGGGGAGTAGCGCGTCAGCAACGGCTTGCTCATGACCGTATAAACCGCCCACATCATAGCAGCCCCCAGCACCAATAAATCGCCCAGCAAATGCGATGCGCCAAGTTGGAGGGGCTGTCCGTTGCCCCCGGTAACCAGAGCGATGCCCACAAAGGAGAGGGTAATGCCCACCCACCGCCGTAGCGTCACGTACTCGATGTGCAAAAGGGCGCTGAAGAGAGCCACAAAGATAGGGACAGTAGCCATCAGCAGGGAGGCATTGGCTGCCGTCGTATGGGCCAGCCCCTCGATAAAGAAGAGCTGATAGACACTATGCCCGATGATACCCAGAGCGATCACTTTCCAGACATCTGCGCGGGCAATGCGCACAGGTTGCCGTTGCCAAAACAAGATTCCGATGAACAGAAGAGTAGCGATCAAGAATCGCAGCACGTTGAAGGCGAGGGGAGACAGGGTATGAAACGCGATCTTCAAAATGCTGAAGTTCGCCCCCCATACGAAGGTCATGCTGATCAACAGCAAATCGGTCTGGCGCGCGGCTAAACCCCGTATCAGGGCATCAGGCTTGTAGCGACTGGCGACAGGTAAAGTCATCTCATTCTCGTCTGGCCAGAAGGTCAGGCGATTATACCATCAGCCCTTTGCAAACACAAAGCAGTGTCGTCTGGCGAATCTCACGGGCCCCTTCGATAGGCTCAAGATAGGGGTTCATGCCGGGGGTAGCGCCACGGCCAATAAAAAGTGGGCAGCC
>DAOUAJ010000075.1:0-5101 GCA_034433615.1 Anaerolineae bacterium
AGACCCTTCGGGTTTCTCTGGGCCAGTGTCTCCTCTAGGCTAGCGATCCGCTCCTCCTGGCTGACGATCAGTTCGGTCACAAAGCCGATGAGGATCAGCAAGAGCCCGGCGATGGCCAATCCACCGGCCAGCCAGAAGATGGGGCGCTTCTGCGTCTCAAACGCAAACCACAGGTAGGCCAGGTAAAGATAGATTAGACTGCTCGCCGTCAGCGCCGCCAGCCCCAGGCCACCGAAGAAGCGCATGGGCGCTCGCGAAAAGGTGAGCAGAAACCAGACCACCAGCACGTCAAGCAGCGACACAGGGATGCGCCCAATGCCGAACTTGGAGCGCCCCGCCTGTCGCGGGTGGTAAGGCGTCGGCACCTCACTCACGCGGAAGCCTTGGTGCGCCGCGATCATCAACAGGAAACGGTGCCAATCTGAACGTAACGGCGGCAGCGACTCAATCACCTCACGCCGGAACGCCTTGACCCAGTTCATATCGTGGGCTTGCACGCCAAACAGCCAGCGGCAGGTCCAATTGTAAATGGCTGAGGCCACGATTTTTCGATCGCGTCGGCCCTGCCGCCAGCCAGCGACCACATCGTACCCCTCGTGTAGTTTGCTGAGCAGGAGTGGGATGTCCATCTCAGGATCGGATTCTAGATCGGCAGGCAGAAAAACGATCACTTCTCCCTGTGCGGCCCGAAAGCCGGCGCGCAGCGCCGCCGTCAGCCCCAGGTTCCGCCGGTGAGAGATCACACGCAAAGACGGATAACTTCCCTGCAACACCCTGAGCTTCTCGCCCGTACCGTCCGTCGAGCCGTCATCTACCACGATAAGCTCGCCGGATACGCCCAGGCCGTGTAGCGCACGGTCTACTTTATCAATCACCTGGTCAATGGTGAATACTTCATTACGGGCAGGGATCAACACGGATACTTGAGGATGAGCCATCGGGACCGCTTCTGCCGAAGCTGATGGTTGGATAGCTGACAGCACGTTTCCTCCTCAAACATGTCAGGGCCTCTCTTTCAGGCCTCATATACTTGTTTACCGCCCTCTCATCCCCTTGCCCTCTTCTACGGCCTCATTATAACATCAGCAGATGAAGGATCAAATCAATGTGGAACGGTGATTCGATCGCTTTGGTAATTGATCGCCGGGCGTGACTGTGCTATCATACGCTTGCCGGCCGCGCTAATGGTCGCACAGCGCGGCGGCCCATTCGGCGACCATCCTCACCTCACCTGCGAGCGATAACAGGAGTTTCCCCATGAGTACACCAAACTTTCAACCCATCGGCAACCTGCTGCGCTGGGAACGCTATGACGGCACGTTTGACCTCTTCTGCCAAGGCGGGCGGGCGCGTATCCAGGTGTTGACGCCAGAGCTGATCCGGGTGCGCGCCACCGCCGACGCTGAGTTCGGCCCTGATGAGTCATGGGCTGTGGTCGAGACCGACTGGCCTACACCCGCGGTCAATGTTGAGGAAACCGCTCGGGCGCTGTCTCTGGTCACTGAGAGACTGAGACTGGAGATTGGGAAGCAGCCGCTGCGCCTGCGCTTCTACGACGCGCAAGGCTGCCTGCTCTCCGCCGACGAGGAAACCCGCGGCCTGGGGTGGCAGGACGGCGCCCCCGTCGCCCATTTTGTGCTGCCCGACAATGAGCACATCCTGGGCCTGGGCGAGAAGGTCGGCCCCCTGGACAAGCGGGATCACAAGTGGGAGATGTGGAACACCGATGCTCACCCGCGGCATCTGCCGACGATGGACCCCCTCTACGAGTCGTTCCCCGTCTATCTGGGGCTGCGGCCGGGGCTGGGCTATGCCCGCTTCTTCGACAACACCTGGCGCAGTCACTTCGACTTCGGCTACAGCGAGCCGGGGGTCTTCCGGTACAACGCGGCCGGGGGCGAGCTCAACTACTATTTCATCTACGGCCCGGATCCGGCAGCCATCCTGGCTCGCTACACCGGGCTCACCGGCCGTATGCCCATGCCGCCGCGCTGGGCGTTGGGGCATCAACAGTGCCGCTGGAGCTACTACCCGGAAGCGAAAGTGCGCGAGGTCACCGAAAAGCTACGTGCTCACCGCCTGCCCACCGACGTCATCTATCTTGACATTGACTACATGGACGGCTACCGCGTGTTCACCTGGGATAAGGAACGCTTCCCCAATCCCAAGAAGCTGATCGCCGATCTGCGCGCCCAGGGCTTCCGCACGATCACCATCATTGATCCCGGCGTCAAGCAGGACGAGAAGTACGCCGTCTACAAAGAAGGGGTAAAGCGGGGCTATTTTTGCAAGAAGCCGGACGGCAGCCTCTTCGTGGGGCCGGTGTGGCCGGGCGACGCCGTGTTCCCCGACTTCACCCACCCGGACGTGCGTCGCTGGTGGGGCGATCTCCACCGGATGCTGCTAGATGTAGGCGTCGCCGGCGTCTGGACCGACATGAACGAGCCGGCCGTGTTCGGCGGCGTGGGTTGGACCATGGACGAGGATGTCCTCCACTACGACCATGGCCATCAGACGCCCCACAGCAAGTCGCACAACGTCTACGGCTTCCTCATGGCCCGCGCCACGCGCGAGGGGCTGGAGCGGCTACGGCCTCATGAGCGTCCTTTTGTCATCACCCGCGCCGCCTATGCAGGCATCCAGCGCTACGCGGCCGTCTGGATGGGCGATAACTCAAGCTGGTGGGAGCATCTGTGGCTGGCCATGCCCATGTGTCTGAGCGTCGGCCTGGCCGGTCAGCCCTTCGTAGGGGTGGACATCGGCGGCTTCAGCGACGATTGCACGCCGGAGTTGTACGCGCGCTGGGTGCAATTGGGCGCCTTCACCCCCTTCTGCCGCACCCACGCTGCCCTGGGCACGCGCGACCAGGAGCCGTATGCCTTCGGCCCGGAGGTGGAGCGCATCGCCCGCAAGTACCTGGAGCTGCGCTACCGGCTGTTGCCGTACACCTACACCCTCTTCTGGGAGGCGTCGCAAACCGGCGCGCCCATCATGCGCCCTCTCGCCTACGCTTATCCCAACGATCCCGCGACCTATGAGGTCAGCGATCAGTTCCTGTGGGGCGACGCGTTCCTGGTGGCGCCCATTTACCAGGAGAACGTGACCCATCGCGCCGTCTACCTGCCCGCCGGCCGTTGGATGGATTACTGGACGGAGAAGGTGCACGAGGGGCCAGCCTGGATCGTGGCGGAGGCGCCGCTGGACACCTTGCCGCTCTACGTGCGGGCGGGGAGCATCGTCCCCACCGGCCCGGCCATGCAGCACACGGACGAGAAGCCGCTTGATCCGCTGACATTGGAGGTGTACGGAGGCGATGACGGGCACTTCACCCTGTACGAGGACGACGGGCTGACCACGGCCTATCAGGAAGGGGATTGGGCCACTACTGCGATGGTTTACGAGGAGACGCCAGCGTCGGCCACTCTTGCGATCGCTGCTCGACAGGGGAGATACACGCCGGCGCCGCGTCAGGTCGTCGTCCGTTTGCATGGCTGGGCCAAAGCGCCGGTTTTTGCGACCCTGGACGGGGATCGAGTAGAAGCGGCATTTGACGGGGCCACAGGGGTCGTCACCGTGTCGTGGGCCGACGATGGGGGTGCTCACCAGGTTGTGCTGGAGCGCTCTTGACCGCTTGCGTCATCCCGGGATCTTTCGCGGAAAAATGCGAGGGCGGCCATGGGGCCGCCCTCGTCGTTATGGCTTGCGTTGTAGCCTACACCCCCTTAAGCGCGCCCGCGGTGAGGCCGGCCACGAAATACTGCTGCATGATCAGGAACACAGCCACGATGGGAAGGGTGTTCAAGAAGGAACCGGCCAGAATGGTGCCGAATGGGGTCAGGTAAGGGCCATACAGCACGGCCACGCCCAGGTTCACCGTGTACAGTAGCTTGTCCTGGAGCACGATGAGCGGCCAGAGGTAATCATTCCAGCTAGCGTTGAACGCCAGGATGGCCAGGATGCCGAAGGCCGGCTTCTGAATGGGCGCCACAACCCGCCAGAAAAGCCCGAATTCCGTGCACCCATCAATCCGGGCGGCGTCCAGGAGTTCATCCGGTACGCTGAGCATGTACTGCCGCATGAGGAAAATATAGAACGGGCTGGCGGCGAAGGGGATAATAATGGCCCAGTAAGTGTTCAGCCATTGCAGCTTGGCCATCTCGATGAAGAGGGGCACCAGCAACACCTGGAAGGGCAACATAATGCTAACCAAGACAAATAGAAATCCGAGCTTCTGCAACCTGAACCGGTACTTGGCGAAGGCAAAGCCCGCCAGCGATGAGAGGAAAATGGTCAACAAGGATCGAACGATTGCCATAAAAAAGCTATTGAACATCCACCGCCAGAACGGCAACTCCTGGAACAGGTAACGATAGTTTTCCAGGTAGAGTGGGATAAACCCTAACACTTTGGTTACCTGGCCCGGATACAGATCCGGGTTCTCAAAGGTTTGAGGGTAAAACCGCAACGGCCAGCTCCAGATCTCCGAATTTGGCTTGAAGGTAGAGGCGATCATGTAAACGTAGGGAGCGGCGACGATGATCACGCCGAAGACCAACACGGTGTTGACCAGGACTGTCCATAGAAAATTGGTGGCACGCATGCCCAGCCCATAACGGGATGCCGCCACGCCCATTTCCACTGCCCGCTCACCGACTCGTGTGGTTGCCATACCTCAATCCTCCCGAAACGCGCGGAAGAAGTACAAGTTCATCGCCGAGAGTGCGAAGAGGATCACGACCAGGCTGTAGCCGATGGCAGAGGCATAGCCCAGCTTGAAGTACTGGAAGCCATTATAATAAAGGTACATCGAGATAGTCAATGTGGCATCTGAGGGGCCACCGCCAGTGAGCAAGAAAGGTTGGGCGAACAATCCGTAAGATCCAATGATAGATTGGATAACGACGAACATGGTCACGGGTCGCAGCAGCGGGATAGTGATGCGGGTTAACACCTGCCAGCGATTGGCGCCATCAATCATGGCTGCCTCTTTCAATTCTTCGGGGATGCTCTGTAACCCGGCCAGGAAATAGAAGGCGTTAAACCCGCTCCAGGTCCAGACGCCTAACAGGATAATCGCCGGCATCGCCCAACGTGTGGATTG
>DAOUAJ010000076.1:0-11514 GCA_034433615.1 Anaerolineae bacterium
AACCTGTTAGCGTGTGCGGTGACGATTGGGGCGCGCTACTTTGACAAGGAGTTTCTGTGGCGTTTCTTCCGAGAGGAGGTAGAGATGATGCGTGAAGCTGCGTTCATTGACGATTGGTTGGAAGAGAAGCTGGAAGAGGGGCTACAGCGAGGGCTCCAGCAGGGGCTCCGGCAGGCGCGCCTGGCAGATGTACAGCGCATTCTCCGCTGGCGCTTCGGCGAGGTGCCGTTGGGCCTGCTGGAGCAACTGGAACGGCTGACGGCAGAACAACTGGAGCTATTGGTAGACGAGGCATTACAGGCGTCGGACCTGGCAGCGTTTCAGACGGCAGTAGCACGCCAGCACCAATCGTTGCCCCCAATCCCTGGCACAGAATGAAACCCGAAGGGTCTCAGGAGACCTTTCGGGTCTTTGCCCCTCTATCCAGCCGGCCGCACCACCACGGCATTCGTAGCTGTGCGGCCCTCCTCACAGACCAGGGCCACGCCGCCACTGGCAAGAGGACGGTCGGTGTCGCTCACGGTGAAGAGAAGCTGGCCGTCCGCCCAGGCTTGCAGGCGGTTTTCCACGACCTGCAGGCTCAGTTCGTGGGTCTCGCCAAACTGCCAGGGGAAGTCTCCCTCAGCCAACGTCGTATCCCCGTCCAGCGCTTTGATCAGGCGTACTTTGCCGTCGTTGCAAAGCAACAATGCGTAATAGCGGCGCATGCCCTGCACGCGAGCGGCGATGCCGGCCGTTTTGACCAAGTGCGGTGTCACGTCAGCGCTAACCCGGTAATCCGTCCACTCGCGGGTGCCCTGGATTAACAGGCCGCGGCCCTCGTTCTGAACCAAGCGATATGGCTCTGGCCACCACGGGTCGAACTGATCCACGCCGTTCACCCACGCTCGCCGCCACATCGTGCCACCGGCAGCCGGGCGGGTCAACACCACGTCTGGCGCGCCGTC
This sequence comes from Anaerolineae bacterium, assembly GCA_034433615.1. Lineage (GTDB taxonomy): Bacteria > Chloroflexota > Anaerolineae > DUEN01 > DUEN01 > DAOUAJ01. The sequence goes on from DAOUAJ010000076.1 coordinate 948, forward strand.
CCAGGTGACGTAGTCCAGATAGACGGTGCCGTCGGCTCGCCGGGGCGCGCTCAATTCCACGCCGATTTCAGCGATCGGTGCTCCCTCCATGTCACCGATGCACCACGTGAATTCATGGCTGGCCCCTGCCTCCAGGATGGCTTCCGGCCCGTACACTCTGACCAGTTCGTCATTGGCGCCATACTTGCGCAAATAGAGCCGGCAAGTGACCGGCATCTGGTTCCCGCTGTCTGCGATCACGGCAGCGCATACGGTCTGGCCAGGGTAGAGGGTGGGTGAGGCGAGCAACCCGTATCCTGGCATGCCGGCCGCTTCAGGTGGAATGAACGTGGCCGTGGCCACGCGGGCTGGTCTGCCCGGAGCGACGTGGTGATAGCGCAAGGCGAGGCTGCGCCGTCCGCATCGGCTGTGCCCCGACACGTTTTCCACCACTACCGTACCTTTGGACTCGATGCTCTCCTCCGGCTGGAACCCTTGCACCGCGCCGGGTAACTCAAAATGAAAACGAGCGCCACCCTTAGGAGCGATCGGCTCTTCCCCGGCCAGGGCCCGGCCGATGTTTACGATGTGATAAGTTTCGGTCACCGCGTCCGTGATGGCGCGACCGCCATCCGCGGTGGGCAGGTACATCCGATCTGCCACCGGATCCCGCCAGTCAGGGCCGGTATCAAGACCTGCCAGTCCGTTCTTGATCCCCAACAGACAGCCTACATTGCCCGAATTGCAGTCTGTGTCCCAGCCTGACGTGTTCACGATCATAAGCGACTTCTGGAAGTCATCATCGCCGTAGAGCAGGCTGAGAATGATCAGGGCATGATTGGGCACCATATGGCAGTTGCCGCCGTACTTATCGTAGCCGTAGTGAGCGACGATCTGCTCCCGTGTCTTGCGCCAATCCCTCTCCCGGGCGTGCCACTCGCGGATGTCGCCGATCATACGGTATATCACCGAGTCTCTAGGGATCAGGGAGACGGCCGTATCGAGCAGCCTGTTGGTGTTCGATTCCACAAACGCCTGGGCCTCCATCGCGGCGATGACTTGAGCGCCGTAGATGGCCTCGCCGTCGTGGCTAACACTGGCAGCGCGGCGGGCAAAGTCAGCAGCCAGCTCAGGATCACCAGGCACCACCATACCCCAGCTATCAATGAAGATTTGCGCGCCGATCTGCTCCGCCACCACTTTGCCGTTCAGTTCGATTGAACCACTGCGCGGGGCTTGAATGCCCTGCTTCAGGCGCAGATAGGCCGTGTGTTCAGTGGAATTGCCCAGGCCACCCCACCACAGGATCGTGCGCCCCTCGATGAGGTAGTTGAGCCAGGTCTGGCCAATCTGTGCTGGCGTCAGATCGCGGCAGTTGCTGTAGTCGGGCAGAGCGCGCAGGAAGGTGAAGGTGCCGGTGATGTCGTCGTCCGTCACAATCAGAGGCTTGCCCAGCCTTTCGTGGACATAGTAGGTGATCTCGCCCAGCTCAGCCATGATGCGTTCGTAAGTCCAGCCCTCGAAGGGACGGCCCAGGTAGACACCAATGATCTTACCCAACACGCCAGCATAAACGCGCTCGGCGTAGTCGTGTGGAAGTGACATTGTTTTCTCCTTGCATCGAATGTGATTGTTCGGCCAGAGGGCCAGGCACCGGTTTCAACCGGTGCCTGGCCCTCACCAAATGAGGTATTCTTCCACGCCCTCCCCTGGTCTATTTACCTGCTATATCCTGAGCGAACGCGTCAATCATGGCGTGCACATCGTCACCCAGTGGATAGAGTACCGGGCAGGTGCAGCCATTGGCGACATACTCACGCACCTTGGCCTGGCATTCTTCCGGTGTGCCGCTGGCAGTGATGAGCTGCACTACCTCATCCGGCACCAGTTCCATTGCCCGCTCAATCTGCTCCTCCGTAGCTGGCCAGGTGAGGACGCGACCGATCGCGTCCAGTAACTCCTGAGAGACCCCCGACGCCTTCATGATGTGCGGTTGCTGGCCCAGATACTGCGTTACCAGCTTACGGGCATTGTCCAGAGCCTTCTTACGATTGGTATCCAGCGAACAGACGACCAACTGCGGACGGTCAATGTCATCCAATCTGCGGCCGGCGCGGCGAGCGCCCACCTCCAGGCAGTCCAGCGCCTGCAGGGTGTAGCCTGGCGACACCAGATAGTTGAGCAGCACCCCATCGGCAATCTCGCCGGCCAGTTCCATCATCTGAGGGCCGGTAGCGCCGATGTAGATGGGGATGCGGCGCGGCTCTCGGCGGCCATGGACGATGTCAATCTGCACGTCTGTCAAACGGACAAACTCGCCATGGTAAGTCACGTTCTCCATGGCGACCAGCCGGCGCACAGCCTCGACCGTCTCTCGCATGGCGCGCAGGGGCTTGCGGCGATCCACGCCCACCTTCGACGCCAGCGGCTCCCACCAGGCACCCATGCCGCACAAGATCCGATTAGGGGCCAGATCGTCCAGGGTCACGAAGGTGGCGGCGATCAACGCCGGGTTACGCGTCCAGTTGTTGATCACACCGGAGCCGATCTTGATGCGTTCTGTACAGGCAGCAAAGGCAGCCATGGGCACAATAGCATCTCGTACTAAGCGTGACTCCGCCTGCCAGACGGCCTCGAACCCCCTGGACTCGGCGTAGCGCGCGTACTCAATCCCATCACGAATCGGATGGGCATCTTGCAAATAGAGAGCCACGCGGTCATACGGGGGGGTGAACATTCAGCAACCTCCTCGTCGGTTCGTGAATGAAGGTGTGAATCTGTCAATTACATTCTACACCGAGGCGCGAGAGGCCGTCAAGGGGCTTTGTGAGGAGAATAGGACCCGAAGGGTTTTTAGACGATCCAGGCTTGGCTCCCCTGAAAAAAGGCTCCCAAGCCCGTCCTTGGGCGCCAAAAAATGGCCCGCGGGCGGGCCTCAGAGTAGTTTTTTCAGCGGAGTCAGGCTTACACCGTTTCGGGCTCCGGCCCTCAGCGGATTCAGTCTACGGCAAGAACCCGATGGGGTTCCTGGACACGTTGCCTTGACGGATCTCAAAGTGCAGGTGGGGGCCGGTGCAGGTGCCTGAGCATCCTACGGAGCCAATCCGCTGCCCTACCGCTACCGAATCGCCGCGCTGAACCAAAATCCTGCTCAGGTGGGCATAGTAGGTGACGTAGCCATTGCCATGATTGATGACCACCAGATTGCCGTAGCCGCTCCTGTCCCAGCCGGCAAAAGTCACATAGCCGGAGTCACTGGCAACTACAGGCGTCCCTGTCAACGCACCGATATCCAGACCCTTATGCGCTCGCTTGTTCACAAGCTGACCAAACAGGGAGGTGATCCGACCCGTGACCGGCCATACGAATCTGCCAGTACCTTTCGAGGCTGCCTTAGGAATGGGACCACTATAGGCCGATACAAAGGGAGCCACCCACGGCTTCTCGCCGCCAGGGATGATCAACACTTTGTCTACCGGCAATGGCTCATTGAGGTCCTTGATGCCATTAGCCTTGTAGTTGACAATGACTTCAGGCTCGACTTTGTATCGGCGCGCAATCTGCGTCAGCGTCTCCCCTTCTTCCACCACGTGATACACGCCGGAAACAGGCAAGATAATCAGGTCTTGTCCCACGCGCAGCAAGTCAGGATTTAACTCCAGCTCGTTGGCCCATTTGACCGTATCCACGCTGATCTTGAACTTTTTGGCAATGCTGCTCAAGGTATCACCAGGCACTACCACATAGTGCGTGATCCCTTCGCGCGGCCGTTCAGGGATCTGCGTGATCGGCACGGCTGCCCGCATCAGATTGCTCCCTACGCTGACTCTGGGGCTACTGGAGGTGACGGGGAATAGCGGAGCTGCCGGCTGGGCGAGATGAGGTGTGGAGGTAGGAAGCTGCCAGGAGACACCCCAGTCTGGCCACTGAATCTGGGTGAGGGTCAAAACCAGGATGGTAACCAACAGTAATGCCAGGTGGGAGGCAACACGAATGGGCGAGACGTCATCGCGAGCAAAGCTACGAAGCCTCTCCTGGACGACAGACCAGGATGTTTCGGGAAGGTAAGGCCAGAATCTATTGCCCGGGCCGAGGTGTTCGATTGGCTGTGGTTTTTGTATAGCCAGCGAACTGTCGGGGAATTCTTGATCCATGTTGCCCTTGATCATAGGGCCTGGGCTGTAAGCCGTCATGCCCAGGCATTGGCTCCACCTTTTGAATTATACCACACATGTCCCGGTTTGGAAAGGGTGCGGAGCCTTGATCGCCGAAGGTCTCCCGACCGAGGCGAAAGGGCCCGCGGCACGGCGAAAGGGCTCGGTCAGGGGACCTCGCCCATCGCAGGACTGGCGGTCTTCTGAACTGCGAAGACCACAGGCTGCTAATAGCTGATCGCTGACTGCTATTTTCAAGACAGGCTGAAACTGGCCCTATTCCTCTTTGCGGAAGATGAGGGCAAACTGATGAAGTTGGTTCGCCACGAAAGCGTAAGGATACCCAAAGGGGTACAGGCGTTGCACCTGGTCAGCCCAGATTTTGTAGCCACGAAAGCGTAGCCCAGGGATCGCCATCAGCCGCTCCGTCAGGTAAACGTGGAGCATGTTGTGCTCATCTTCCGTCGGCTGCAGATCCTTGCAAAATACCACCATGTGCCCCTTTGGCCTCAGGCGGGTCAATGCAGATTCCAGGACACCTCGTAACGCATCCAGAAAGAGGTCACGGTCCAGGTTTCCAAGGTCGGCTTCTGAATGGCTGAACGAACGTGGGGTGCTGCGACCCATTCGCTTACGTTGTTCACCAGAACGCGGACGAGCCATCATGTCGGCATACGGCGGATCGGTCAGGATCAGGTCAAAGATCCGTTCGGTGACAGCAGGAAACCGTAACAGGTCGCGAGCGTCTCCACAGATCATGGTCTGCTCCGGCAGCCCCTCGCGCTCGCACACTCGACGGTAGATCTCAACATACCTGGCCGATAGCTCGACGCCCACGGCGTGCCGCTCACGGCCTTGTCGGGTCAGCAGCCCGCAGCCCAGCAACGTACCGCCTACGCCGGCAAAGGGGTCCAACACCCACCCACCTTGCCGGGTGAAGAACTCGATGTAACGGGCCATCAGTTGAGGCGGCTTGGGGGATGGATGAACGCGGCGCAGATCGTGCCCATACGACTCAGGGCCGGTGGTGGGGTAATGGGTGACGTCCACGGAGTTAAGGAAGTAAACCCACGCCGCGCCGGTCAGGTCGTTCAGGCCATTGCGTGGATCATGATGACTGCCTGCCTGCCCTGGGTGGTCCAGGGTACCCGAACGGGTGCCTGGTTCTTCAGCCATCTCCTCGTCACCGCAAAGCAAAGTTAAGACCGACAGGTTGGACTTATGACTCAGACAACATGCGTTCCAGGAGCAGACGGGCTGCTCGTGCAGCACGACCGCGATGGCTGATCTGGTTCTTTTCTTCAGGGGACAGTTCCGCCATCGTACGCCCGTACTGCGGCAGATAGAAGATAGGGTCGTAGCCGAATCCCTGCGTGCCGCGTGGTGCCTGAGCGATCTCCCCCTCGCATTGACCTTCCGCGACCTCGATTCGACCATCAGGGGTGGCGATTGCCACTGCGCAGCGAAAGCGGGCCGTTCGTTGGCCTGCTGGCACGTGGGCCAGGCGTTGCAATAGCAGACCATAACGGTCCGCGTCGCTAGCGCCGGGGCCGGCATAGCGAGCCGACCGCACCCCGGGCTCACCTTCCAATGCATCTACCTCGAGCCCGGAATCGTCCGCCCAGGTCCAGAGGCCGCTCAGGTGTGCGTAGGCCGTCGCCTTTTGCACCGCGTTCTCGACGAAAGTCTCGCCCGTCTCCGGCACATCTTCTGCAATCCCCGCCTCGTCCAGGCCGACGACCGCTATGGGCAGACCGGCCAGAAGCTGACGATACTCACGCAGCTTGCCTTTGTTATGGGTGGCAATCAGCAGTTTGCGGCCACCAGGCACAGAATACTCCATACGAAGTTGACCATCATGCTATCCTAGCATATAATTTCTTGTGTAGCAAAACACAGCTCGCTTCCTGTAGCCCGTTCTGCTGTCTTCGTGGTGGTGGCCGCCTTCAGGGTCGAGAGGAGCCAATGAGCGAACATCCACTATACATCTTCACGGGCAGTGCCAATCGTCCTTTAGCCGAGGAAATCGCCGGATGCCTGGGACAGACCCTGGGCAGTTGCACTACAACCCGCCTGCCGGATACGGAGATCCATGTCCAGATCAACCAGGCTGTGCGCGGAATGGACATTTTCTTTATCCAGCCGTGTTCAGCCCCGGTCAATGAACATCTGATGGAGCTGTTGTTATACGTGGACGCTTTCCGCCGGGCCTCGGCTCATAGCATTACGGCGGTGATCCCTTACTTCCCGTATGCTCGCCAGGAGCGCATGACCCGAGGCCGCGAGGCCATCAGCGCGAAAGTCGTGGCTACCATGCTGGAAACGTTAGGGGTCAGCCGCGTGCTCTTTGTAGATGTGCACGCGCCGGCCATCCAGGGGTTCTTTAATATCCCCGTGGATCCGTTGTCAGCCGTACCTATCCTGGCCGAACAGTTCTGCCGAGAAGAGTTTCGCAAAGCTGCCATCGTAGCACCTGACGTAGGGCGGGCCAAGCTCGCAGGCAAGTATGCTGAGATTCTGGGTCTTCCCCTGGTCATGATGCACAAACGACGTGATAGCTTTGAGTCAGCTCATACCACTCACGTCGTCGGCGATATCAAAGGGAAGATTCCCATCGTCATTGACGACCTGATTGCTGGGGGCAGTGTACTAACCCAATTGCCAGCATTGGTGGAGGCAGGGGCTGAGCCGCGCGTCTATCTGGCGATCACTCATCCGGTGCTACTGCCCACGGCCCTTCAGCGGCTGGACGATCCGCTTATCGCACAACTGGTGGTAACGAACACCATTTACGTGCCGCCGGAAAAGATGCATCCGAAGTTGAAAGTTGTTTCCATCGCCCCTATGCTAGCGGACATCATCGAACGCATTTATCATGCCCGTTCCATCAGTGCTCTGTTACGCCTGATGTGAGGCAAGATCGTTTTTGGATCGAGGTCAGGCTTTGGATCTGTTCTGGCGTTTTATCTTCGCTTACATCGCTCCTCTCTGGTTGCTTACCTTTCTCCTCACTGTCGCGCTGGGTGTTATTGCCTACCAACTGAGACGACGTTTGCACGTGCTGGAATCCCGTTATCAGGTGTTAATGGAAGGTGTTGAGGGCGGCAATCTGGAGCAGGTGCTCAACCAGCACATGGAGAATGTACACCAGGCTGTGGCTACGTCCGCCGAGGCCCAGGCGATGGTGAATCAACTCGCGATGGAGAGCCGATGGCATCTGCAACATTGTGGGGTCGTGCGCTTCAACCCGTTCCTGAACACCGGGGGAGATCAAAGCTTTTGTATCGCCCTGGCGGATGACAATGGCAACGGTGTGGTGATCACCAGCTTACATGCCCGAGATGGCACGCGCGTGTACGCCAAACCGTTGACGAACTGGGAATCGCCCTACCCTTTGACCGATGAGGAGCGCGCGGCCATTCACCAGGCAGTCAACCGCAACGAGCTTCTGGAGCTTACCTGACCGTTACACCTCAGTAACAAGGGAGAGGGGATTTGTTCGTGTTCAATCGAGAACGACGACTTGAGCCAGACGCTATTGAAGTGGTGATTGGGCCACGCGCCAGCTTCAATGGCCATCTGCGCTGTGATGGCAGTGTGCGCATTGACGGTGTGGTTGAGGGAGGGGTCATCGAGACCCCGGCAAACGTCATCATCACCGTCAACGGTCGCGTCATGGCGGATGTCTACGCCCGTACCGTGTCTGTCTCCGGCGCATTTAAGGGGAGTATCACGGCCGATCGAGTGGAGTTACTAGACGGAGGACGAATCTGGGGCACGGTGCGCGTGGTCTCTTTCCTCCTGGATGAAGGTGGATTCCTGAGCGGTGAGCTGATCATGCAAGGAGAGCCGCCCGAGGAACCTTTTGTCATTCCACAGCCCGCGGAGGATGCATCTATCCCTGTCCTTGCAGGAGAGCGTTCATCCGAGTAGTCGTCGTCTCCGAAATCACAACAGCCTGTCTCAGAGACAGGCTGTTGCATTTGGGGAAAATCCATCGCTAACGAGGCGGTGCAGCCCCTGGTGAGGGTGTCAACACCTGGGGTCGCTTAGAGGTCAGCAGTGAGCGACGCCAGAAGCCTTGCCAGAGGCTAACCAGGATGACCAGGCTGAATCCGCCTATATACAATCCCAGAAATGGCAGCGCCCACGTATCGCCCTTTTGCCAGGCAGCCGCCATCGTGACCAGCGCGTACAAGGCACATAACAGATCCCAAACCATATCAGCCGACAGGGCCAGGGCGTAACGCTTGTTAGCCCAGAGGTCCCGGCGGTCCTCAACGTTGAATTTGGGAGTGCGCCGAAACTCGCTAGAGTGATCGAGCAAACCCTCGATGATGGCTCGCGTGTTGTTGGGTGCAATGCCGGCTCCCAGCAACAACACAAGAGGCACATGGAGGGCGCGGCGCCACCACGTCATGTCCCAGGGATGGCGGAAGTAAAGCACAAACTGGGACGCCGTGAAAATCAAGGGAGGACCCAGGCTGGCGAAGCTCAAGTAAGCGAGAGGCAGGCGTGTCGGCCAGCCCCACCAGATGAGCGGCAAACTGAGCAGGAGCACCAACAGCATCAGCGGATGGGTGAAATAACCGCTCAGGTGGATAAGCCCCTGCAGCCGCACGCCCAGGGGATAACGGCTGCGCCAGATCGGGCCGGCCAACCGGCGCAGGCATTGAGCCGACCCTTTAGCCCAGCGGAATTGCTGGCCTTTGAAAGCAGCTATCTGCGGCGGCACTTCAGCGGGTGCCACCACTTCCACTAAATAAAGTGGACGCCAGCCGGCTAACTGCGCCCGATAGCTTAGATCTAGATCCTCGGTCAGGGTGTCTCCCAGCCAGCCGCCCACTTCCTCAATGCACGCACGCCGCCACAGGCCCGCTGCCCCATTAAAGTTCATGAAATAGCCAGACCTTTGCCGGGCGGGGTGTTCGATGGCGAAGTGGGCGTCCAGGAAGATAGCCTGAGACATGGTCAGCAGTGAGTAGGCCGCATTGATATGTCCCCAACGCGTTTGGACAAATCCAACGTCAGGATAAGCCACGATGTAAGGCACGGTACGTTGTAACCAGTCCCGCGGCGGCACGAAATCGGCATCGAATACGGCGATATATTCTCCTTTGGCTGTCGCTAACCCTTGTGCCAGTGCCCCTGCCTTGTAACCCAACCGCTCATCCCGATGGATCAGCTCGATGTCTACCCCCTGATCTTTATGGTGGCTGACCAGCTTTTGCAGAAGGGCGAGGGTTTCATCAGTAGAATCGTCCAGCACCTGAATCTGAAGCCGATCACGGGGATAATCCAGTGCGACTACGGCCTTGAGCAAACGCTCAACGACGTGCAGCTCATTGAAAATGGGCAGTTGGACGGTCACAAGGGGGAAGGTAGTAAGAGGGTACGCCACCGGGCTCTTCCGCCGGGTTCGCCAGTAACGAAACATCAACCACAGACTGTTCCCACTGTATATGGCTAGCCAAATCGCTGCGATCAAGTAGACTGCAATGATGACCCACACTGGCGTGGTGCCTCCTCCTATGCACAAAAACCAAGTATAGCCTCAATCTGACAAAACATACAAATTCGAGGACAGGGGTTACAGCTCATGGCACCCGCTGGCTTGACGCCGGCGCAGGGAACGGTTATGATCGCGCTCCATCCACCACAGGAGGACGCTTGTGTCAACCGTATTGAACATGATGGCCTGGCGCGAGATTCTGGCTCGCATCTTTGAGGAGGTGGAACGTCAGGAGGACGTCAGCCCGTCGTGGCTCGTCAATCCAGGCACCCACCGTCGCCTCAAACTCGATGTGTTCTACCCCGAGATCGGGATCGCCATTCGATTCGTTGGGCTCCGGGGCAAGGGGCATAAATCCATCAGCGATTGGGAATTGATGGAAGAAGAACAGCGTGATCAGATCCGGGCGGAGCTGTGCCGGTCTAACGGCGTGTTCCTGGTCTTGATCCCGGTGGCTGGCGATCGGCCCGGTGAACCGCTGCGCGCATTGAGCGCCGCGTTGGGACAGGCATCCCGCAGTATGGCCCAGGGGACTTGCCCTCTGGCCGACAAGCGCCGGCTTATGCCCCTGCTGGCTGAGGCCCGCCGACGGTGTGAGGAAATCATTCAGCGTGTGCGCACTCCGGACGATCTGGCCCTCTACGCAGAGTTGTGGCGCGACCGCGAGACGGCCATGATCGTTGCATTGCAGAAGCAGCCGGCCGGGCAACCGCGCAAGAGCCGCAGGTTGCCACGTTATGTGGAGGGCATGGCCGTTACCCACACGGCCTTTGGCCCTGGTACTGTCGTAGCCATCACGCCTGAAGGGGATGATGCACGCATCACTGTGCAGTTTGTGACCGCCGGGGAACGTACTTTCCTGGCCAGCCTGGTGGCAGATAAGCTGATGCCTGCTTGATCAGGTCAGGTGCGACGCACTTGG
>DAOUAJ010000077.1:0-29864 GCA_034433615.1 Anaerolineae bacterium
ACGACAGAACACACCTGACCGAACAAGTGTTCTGCCTGATTCGACCTGCTAACAGGCCAAAAATCTATCTGAAATTGTCAAGGTGCTGGTGGCCCTGTTTCGGGCCTCTATGAACCATGCCGATTTTTCTGGCCTTCTTTGCCGCCAACATAGCCCTGGCCGAGCGCCTGGCACGCCAGGTCATGGGGTGGCAGGAATACCCGGGCAGTGAGATGATGCGAGCATATACTACGGCGGGTAGATGTGGAAGCTTTCCACCGTGAGATCGCCTGGCTGAGCGCAGGCTACTGAACGAGCATTCTGATCAGGAACAAGCAAAGAGGAAGTTCAGCCACAAAGAAGTGTTGCACTCCGGTCACTGGCAGGCGGGTATGGAGGAGGTGAGGGGAATGCTCAAGACATGGATAACTCGACACGACGTGAGCTATCTGGTCAGCGCCGGGCTCCTGATGGTGGCTACGATCGCCGCCGCTACCGGTTTGGTGTCCGATCTGTGGGACTTGAACGAGTTCGTCTATCACAAGTATGCTGCTTATACTGCGGCTGCCCTGGCCCTGGCCCACGTCTACCTGCACTGGGGCCGGCTGGTGGGATATGCTCGCTGGCGGCTGGGCTGGGGAGCCAGGGAGCGGAGGAGCGGAAGAGCAAGGGGGACGAGGAGACAAGAAGAAGAGGGAAAAAGACAGGAAGGGGGAGTCACCCTGTCACCCCCTCTCCCTGTCACCTCCTCACCCCAGCACCCCCGCTCCTCCGCCCCCCTGCTCCTTCTGTCCCGCCGTGGCCTTGTTGGCCTGGCGCTGGGAGGGCTAGGAGGGTTCGCCCTGGGGCGTGGCACTTTGGCTGTGCTCCCTGGCCTACCCGCCAGGGCAGGCAGTACAGGCCTGCGCCCGCAGCCGGCCCTGCCCTACGGCGGTGACGTGGGGGTGATCTACCACGAGTGGAGTAAGCCCAAGGTGTTGAGTCTGCTGGGCACGATAGCCAACTGGGGCCGCCAGCCGGCCCTGTACAAGGAATACGCCTGGGCCGAGCAGATACCTTTGCCTCCTCCTGACGATTTTCGCGGCCTGTCCACCGAAGAGGCCATCCAGCGACGGCGCTCGATACGGGATTACTCCGGCCAGCCTATGACGCTGGCGGAGTTGTCTCGCCTGCTGTACTACACCGACGGCATCAACGTGGAGCGCTGGGGATACAAACTGCGGGCCGCTCCCTCGGCCGGGGCGCTGTATCCCATCGAAATCTACCCGGTCGTGCATCGGGTGGACGGCCTGCAGCCGGGCTTGTACCACTACGCGGTGCAGGATCACGCCTTGGAGCTGCTGCAAGCTGGTGATCTGCGCGGGGAGATCGTCCGCCACGGGCTAATGCAGGAGTTTCTGGGCCAGGCCAACCTGGTGTTGGTCTTGACAGCCGTTTTCCAGCGATTGCGCTGGAAGTACCAGGAGCGCACGTACCGTTATGCCCTGTTGGAGGCAGGCCATTTGGGCCAGAACGTGTACCTGGCGGCGACTTCGATGGGGATGGGCGCCTGTGCCGTGGGGGCCTTTCTGGACGACGGTCTTAACGCCATGCTGGGGGTGGACGGACAACACGAGGCGGCCATCTATATGCTGGCTGTGGGCAAGGTGTGAGCGCCTGGGAAGCTCATAGTGTGCTGACCCTGGACATAGATGACGGTCGGTGCAGATTCTGTGGCCGCCGCATCCCGGGCATCTGGTGGCCCGCAGAGGAGAGAGCTACAGGGGAGGGGTGACGGCCAACAAGAGCAGGCTGGCGCCTTTCAAAGCGACAACCAACAGACAGGTTTCTATCACACCCAGCGCGGGGAGGAGGACGAGTGACACCACCAGGGCGCTGCTGCAGGCCCCCACCAAATCGGCGGCGTACAGCATACCGGCCGTCGCGCTCACTTCCTCCCCTTGGGCCAGAAGTAACTGATTGGCCAGGGGAAACTCCAGACCGGTCAGGAGGCCAGCCAGCGCGTTGAGCAGCAGCAACAGCGGTCCCAAAAGCACGGCTGCCAGGGGATGGTGATGGTAAGTATACAAAAGCCACAGAACGGCTGGAAAGAGGCACCAGTAGCCAACGAGCGAACTCTCCAGGCCCAACAGCAGCCGCCGGCTGGCAAGCCCACGACCCACCCGGCGGGTCATCCACCAGCCTCCCAGAGCCAGGCCGGCCATGAAGGCGGTGGTGAGCAGGCCGATCAGGTAGTAGACGTAGCCGTAGAAGGACTGGAAGGCGAAGATGACCAGCAGAGAGAAAGCCATCCCTGCGAAGCCGGTGCTCAGAATAGCCAGGGGGACGGTGAGGGCCCTACGCCGGGGAGTGAGCCGAAGGAGCAACCACGCCAGGGGTGTCAGCGCGATCAGGGGCAGGAGGAGTGGACCCAGGCGCAGGTTCTGGAGAACACGAAAATAGCCGGCCAAGTGGGGTGCGAATATCTCGTTCCAGTAAGCCAGGCCGTACAGCAGCCCGGCGGGCCGCAGGTCTTCATTGACACGCCGGCTGGAGGCCTGGCTCAGCTCGTTCTGAAACCAGGCTAATCGTCGAGGGTCCAGTTTGAAGCGAAAGTGGAACTCGGCGTTCAAAGCGGTCGGGATGTTGCGCACCTGCCAGCGGGACAGGAGTGCATCCCAAGGCAGGTTCAGCACCGCTGGCGAGGGGGAGGCCAGCCATAAGGTGGTATCACCCGGAATGGGACGGGCTGCGGGAAAAACCGCCAGCAAGGTGTGCTGTAAGGTGGCGTGCAGGTCACGTTGGGCGGGGCTCAGGTACTCGGTAGAACCTGGGAGACAGGTGGCCAATACCCCATCCGTGGACAGCAAAGCTCGAGCCATGGTGAAGAACTCGCGAGTGTAAAGACGATTCAGCTCCAACGTGGAGGGGTAGGAGAGATTGACCAGGATCAGATCGTATTGGGAATGAGGCCTCCGGAGTTTTTCGCGGATGAGCAGCCGGCCGTCCACGTGGTGAACCTGCACCCGCGGGTCTCTCAGCTCCTTTTCGGTCAACTGGGTGGGGAAACGGCGCACCGCCTGGATCAGAAGCGGGTCCAGCTCGGCATAATCCACCTGTTCTATGGGATATTTCAGGAACTCATGCAGGATGCCGCCGGCCCCACCGCCGATGACCAGCACCCGACGCGGCTCGGCCACAAAGAGCATGGGCAGGTGTACCAACTCCTCGGCCAAAACCACGTCCGGCACAGGAATAGTCAGTGCCGGGGTGCCATCCGTGAAAAACGTGTATTGTGTTCCCTGGCGGATCACTGTCACGTTGCCGTAGATCGAGTCGTCGTAAAAGACCAGGTCATAACCCGGCCACTGCTGGCGGTTGAGCCAGCCTTGAAGGCCGGCGCTCTGGAAGAGGAGCAGGTATCCTGCCACGGCCAAGAGTGCCACAAGTGGCCAGCAGGCGCGTCGCGGAAGGGCCGAACCCTCCGCCAGCGCGACGAGGGAGACGGCCGAGGCAAGATTGAGGACGGTCAACACCAGCACCGTCTGGAGGGCATCCAGATGGGGGATGAAGAGATAGGTGAAGACCAGGCCGCCGGCGATGCCGCCCAAAGCCTCCAGGCTGTACACCAGCCCGCCGCTAGAGCCGACCTCGCCCCGCAGGCGGGCCAGGGCACGGCAGCCGAAGGTGAACATGGCCCCATCCACCAGGCCCAGTGGGGCCAGGATAAAGAAAGAAGCCACGGCCATAGTCCCCAGGCCGATTCCTGCGCCAGGGATAGCACCCACCAGTTGCCGCACCGTAAACGCGGTGTAGAGGGAGAGCGGCAAGGTCAGCGCCAGCAGAACCTGGAGCAGGGCAAAGGCCCCCGGCCTGCCGCGTATCCCTCCAGTGCCTGGAAGGAACCGCTCGGCCAGGCGGCCCAACAGGCCGCTGCCCACAGCCTCCAGAATGAGCCACCCCCCCAGGACCAGGCCGATGGAGAGCTCGTTTCCGGAGAAGGCCACCAGGAAGGCCCGAATCATTACCACCTGGGTGATGCTGAAGGTAAAGCCCATTAAGAGAAAGGCCGCGCGCAAGGCCCCCATCAGGCCTCGGGGCTGTATTGGCCAACGGTGGAAGCTCGAGAACAGCGACACGGGGGACATCTGGCCACCATCTGAGAAGGTCAGCGGACACCAGCCTGCCGCCCGACCCGTGTGAAATATCGGCTGCCTGAGGATACCGACAGGCGGCTCATGCTCCTCACAGCCAGCAAGGTCATGATACCGCAAATTGATCCCCTTCCACAAGTCGCGCTAGCGCCCTGTTAAGCTGGATTCTGCATTTTATGCTGGTCTCCCCGCTAGATTTCGTTCGTATTGTGAACCATCCTAATGCAACAATGTCGAATTAGACAGACGTTTGTTGGGATGATAGAATGCAACAGCTACTGAACCAGAAACCACCCGCCCGATCGAGGGTGGTGGTGGCGGCGGCGGAGCGGGAGGGCGGGCGAGGCCTCGTGGCTACATCAAGATCTCCCCTGACGGCGTCAAGTTCGAGTCGTTCACGGATGAGACGCGCATTGCCCTGGCCGGTATCGCCATGATAGCCTGGTCGGTCTTCTGGATCACCCTGACGATCCGTGCCTTTGCCCAAGCGCGCGGCAGGTAGACCCGAAGGGTTAAAGGCCCTTCGGGTGTGAATCACAGAGGTTCATATGAGGTGGCTCAAAGGGTTGGATGGCGACCCGCTTGGACGATCCTGGAGTACCCCTACTTCGGCTACGGCGTCATCAACGCCCTCGATGCCCTCGCCCGGCTCGGCTATACGCTTGAGCATCCTAAAATCGCCGGAGCGATGGAGTACCTGCTGAGCCGCCAATTGCCCGATGGCACCTGGCCCCTGGACCAAAGCGCGCCCCGCCCGCCGTTCGACGTGGGGCAACCGGGCGAGCCCAACAAGTGGCTGACTTTGGACGCCCTGCGGATGATCAAGTCGCTCCATGGATACGACTGATATGGAGGAAAACGATGACGTGGAGGACGCTCCTCAAGGGCGATCCCCTCCCCTGGCTGCTGGAACCCGACCCGGCGAATCCCGGAGTACGTTACTTTGCTCTGCGAGAGCTGCTGGATCGGCCCGAGGACGACCCTGAAGTTCTCCAGGCCAGGACGGCTGTCATGACGACGGGGCCGGTGCCGGCGATTCTGGACGCCCAGTACCCCAGCGGCTACTGGGTCAAGCCCGGCAGTGGCTACTCACCCAAATACCGAGCTAGCGTCTGGCAGATCATCTTTCTGGCTGAGCTGGGGGCTGACCCGGCCGATGAACGAGTACGGCGCGGCTGTGAGTATCTCCTAAGCCATGCTATCGCTGCCAACGGCGCCTTCTCAGTCTACCAGGAGCCAGTGCCCTGTGGTTCCGTACACTGCTTGAACGGCAACCTGTTGTATGCGCTGCTCCGCCTGGGCTACGCCGACGACCCGCGCGTGCGCGCGGCTTTGAACTGGCAGGTCCAGGCCATCACTGGCGAGGGGGAGATGCGATATCTCAAATCGGGCACGAGCGGGCCACGCTTTGCTTGCAGCGTCAACGAGGGACAGCCTTGTGCCTGGGGGGCTACCAAAGCCATGAAGGCTCTGATCGCCGTCCCACCCCACCAGCGCACCCCGGCCGTGCAACGAGCCATCGGGGTCGGCGCCGAATTTTTGTTGAGCCGTGATCCGGCCGTGGCCGACTACCCCTACACCGGACGGGTGAGCTCCACTTGGTTCAGATTTGGCTTTCCGCTGAGCTACTGGAGCGATGTTCTGGAGACCACGGCGGTGCTGGTGGAACTGGACTACGGAAGTGACCCGAGGCTGGCCAATGCGCTCTGGCTTATCCTGAGCAAGCAGGACGCCCAAGGCCGCTGGAAGCTGGAGAATGCGCTCAACGACAAAATGTGGGCCGACATTGAGGAGAAGGGGAAACCCAGCAAGTGGGTCACGCTGCGCGCATTACGCGTCCTGAAGCGTGTCGCGCAGGCCGAGGAAGGCAGCCGGTTGTCGTAAGCCCTCAGTAGGGGGCATCCTGAGAGAGAGCTTCAACTCTATGAACAAAGTGCGGTGCGCTGACGATGACACCCTCTTGGGTATTCCGGTCCTGGCCGAGCGGTAGACCGCTATCTGCCCGGCAGGGCTGTCACCACCCAAGAGCTGCTGGAACTGCTCTGGTTGGCAGACATAAGGGGACGAAACCTTGACGTTCGACACAGTAAGCGAGTCACTGCAATTCGACCCGATTGACTGGCAACAACTCGAATTGCTTGCCCGACTCACGCCGGCCCAGCGCACGTTAGCCATGATTCGGGCCGCCGAGTTCGTCCGGGCCGGCCTGCGAGGCACGTTCCGCCGCCGCTTTCCTGAGTTGTCCGATAAAGAAATCAACATGAAAGTGCTGGCGTATCTGACACCCCTGAGAGGATATGAGCCGTGAGCATCCTGGGGTTCTACTTCGACATCGTACGCGCGTTGGAAGAGATCGGTGCGCCATACATGCTCGTGGGTGCTTTCGCCGGATCAGCTTTTGGCATCACCCGGGCGACGTTCGACATAGACATGCTGGTTGATCTGCGAGAGCCTCATTTCAATGCTTTGGCGCATCGCTTTCCGCCGCCTCGTTATTACGCCGACCCGGAGCAGATGCGCAATTCCACCCATCTGGGGATCATGTTCAACATCATTGACACGAGCCAGGGAGTCAAAGCCGATCTTGTGCCACTGTCAGGTGCGCCGGCCTATCATGAAGCGTTTGCGCGGCGCACCCGTCGAACCTTCGAGGATGAAAGCGGAGCCGTATTTGAAGCCTGGTGCGCCCGCCCCGAGGACATCATCCTGGGCAAGCTCGCGGCCTGGCAGGAAGGACGTTCCGTCAAGCACCCGGCCGATATTCGAGAGATGCTGGTTTTCACTCTCAGTGGACTAAGCGACGAGAAACTGGACTTGAGCTACGTCTCTACGCGAATGGCGCGAATGGGAACCGAGGTGGTGGAACTCTGGCATGCCCTGCTGCGTCAGGCAGAGACGGAGATCGCGAGCCGGGGCTGACCAACATGAATGATGAGCATGCCTTCTTTGGCATCCCGATCCTGGCCGAGAAGCTGGGGCTGCCGCACCCGATCTGGACGCTGATTGGGCTGCTGGTGTTGCTGGCGCTGGCATTCTGGCTGGCGATAGTTGGTCTGCCAGTGGTAGACCGCTATCTGCCTGGCGGGGCTGTCACGACGCAAGGGGTGCTGGAACTGCTCTGGCTGGCCGACATGCGACTGGGATTCCTCGGCCACCGGCAGGCTTATCGCCAGCGGTACGGCCGATGGGCCTACCAACAGGCAGCAGTGCGCTACTTTCTGTTGGCGTTCGTGCTGATGATGGTCGGACTCATCCGGCCGGCGTTCGTAAGCGGGGCACCGTTGTATTCCAACCTGCCGGGCGATCTTCTCGGCACACTGCTGATCGTGCAGGGAGCGGCTCTGGGGGTGCGTGCTTTCCAGGCGTTCGGCCTCGACCGGGCCACGCTGGTGTATAGCTACTTCCCGGAGGAGGATCGGCTGGTCAATAGCCAGATTTACACCTTCGTGCGTCATCCCCTCTACGCGATGTGGATGCACATCAGCCTGGGGCTGGCGCTGGTCAGCAACAACATGATAGCATTGGGTTGTGCGGCAACCTTCATCGCCAAGACCCTGATCTGGACCAGGTGGGAAGAGAGCGAATTGCTGGAGCGATTTGGAACCAACTACGAGGAGTATCGGCGGCGCACGCCGGCCTTCTTCCCCCGGCTGCGGGCGCTGCCAGCCTTCTGGCGGATGCTGATCAAGGAGACGAGAACTTGACCCTCATTGACGTTCCCTGTCACATTTCGCCGCTCGGCGGTGTTATACTGAGTGGAATGCATTCCCACGCAAGGACTGGACCGTGATCTCTGATGTTTGGCCCCGGCTTGCCTGGCGACTGGGGGACGAGGCTGACTTCGATTCGCTGTTCCTGGCTTACTACGATGGCGTCTACCGGCTGCTGTTTCGCATCGTCGGCTCGCGAGAGGAGGCAGAGGACCTGGCCCAGGAGACGTTTCTGCGCCTCTCTCGCCAGCGCTTTCCCGAGGGCCGCGACCACAATGTGCGAGCCTGGCTGTACCGGGTGGCGACCAATCTGGCTTACAACGCCCTGCGTGGGCAACGACGACAGGCACAGCGTCAGGAAGCGGCTATGAATCAGGCAGCGACGACTGGCAACGAGCCGCCCGATCCGGCCGAGGTCGCCCTACGGAACGATGAGCGCGAAACCGTGCGTCGCGTCCTGGCCAGCCTGCCCCCCCGCCAGGCCCAATTGTTGCTGCTGCGCTACGCCGGGCTCAGCTACCGGGAGCTGGCCGATGCGCTGGACGTGGCGCCGGGGTCGGTCGGCACGTTGCTGGCGCGGGCCGAGGCAGCTTTCGAGGCAGCGTATCGGGCCACGATGCCAGAGGGAGGAAAAGGCTATGAAGTGTGACATCGGCCGGTTGCGAGGTTACCTGGACAACGCGCTCTCGTCCGTGGAGCGGGCTGCCATTGAAGAACACCTGGCTGGCTGCACGTCATGCCAGGCAGAGTTAACCACGCTCCAGCAGCGGAGCGCGGATGTGGCCCTGCGGCTGTCTGCGCTGGATCCCCAGCCTCACGAGAGCTCCAGCGCAGCCTGGGCGCTGGCCCGCTTTCATACCCAGACGTGCATAACCCCGAAGGGTCTCGAAAAACCCTTGAGGGCTATCGTAGCGCAATGGAGTACCACGAAACGGAGGGTTGCGATGATGAGACAAACCCTGTTTTCTGGTCGCCAACGGTTGGCCGCCATCGGCGTGGTGGCTCTCATTTGCCTGACGATCCTGCTCAGCTTCGCCTCAGTGCGCCAGGCGACGGCCCAATTCCTGGGCATCTTCCGCGTGCGCACCTTTGCCGTCATCCCGATTGATCCGGCTCAGGTGGAGCGGCTGCGCAGCCTGGAGGATTTGATGGAAGCTGGAACCCTGGGCGAGCCAACAATTTTGCGAGAAGCCGGCGAACCGCAAGCTGTGGCCGACGCGGCTGAGGCTGCCAACCTGGCCGGTTTCAATGTGCGCGTCCCGGCAGCCCTGCCCGAGGGCATGACCCTCGCCGAGTTCACCGTCGAGGCAGGGCCGGCTGTACGCTTCGAGGCGGATCGGGCCACCATGCAGGCAGTGCTGGAGGCCGCTGAAGCGTCAGACGTCGTTCTGCCGCCCATAGATACCATCGTCGTCGAGGCCGATTTCCCCAACATGGTCCACCAGGCCTATCGTGCTGATCACTTCAAGCTGGACATTGTCCAGATGCCCAGCCCTATTGTAACCCTGCCGCCCGACGTGGACCTGGTCGTCCTAGGTGAGGCTTTGCTCCGGGTGCTGGGTGTGCCTCCTGAGGATTCCCGCCGTCTGGCTCAGGCGATTGACTGGACCAGCACCATGGTCATCCCGCTGCCCACCGACGTAGGCCGCTTCCGTGAGGTGGATGTGGACGGGGTCACCGGCGTGTTTTTGGAGATCACCCACAATCCGAAGAGAGATGCGGAGATTGAAGATGATCAGCCGGGCGGGATGGTCATGTGGCAGCGCGACGGCATCGTCTACGCCGTCGAGGGGCGCGGCATTGACCCCATTGAACTGCTGCGAGTAGCAGATTCTCTGCGCTAACAAGCCATTAGCCGTCAGCGATCAGCAATCAGCTTAAACGACTGCCGGGCTGAAAGCTGGCCGCTGACCGCTGAACACTGACTGCTATGGTCATCGAAACGTCCGAACTGCGCAAGGTCTACGGCGAGACAGTAGCCGTGGACAATCTGACGCTCGCCGTGCCTGCGGGCGAGGTGTTCGGATTCCTGGGGCCGAACGGCGCCGGGAAGACGACCACGGTGAAGATGTTGCTGGGCCTGGTCCGCCCGACGGGGGGCCAGGCCCATGTGCTTGGGCGTGTGCCGGGGGACCCTTCTGTCATGGCCCGCATCGGCTTCCTGCCGGAGCACTTTCGCTTCCCCTCCTGGCTGACGGCGGCCGATCTCTTGGACCTTCATGGCCGGCTCTACGGTATGTCGGCCGAATGGCGCCGACGACGGATCTCGCAACTGCTGGAGCGCGTCGGGCTGTCCGAATGGGCCACCACGCGGCTGGCTGACTTCTCCAAAGGGATGATGCAACGAATCGGCCTGGCTCAGGCGCTGCTGAATGAGCCGGAGCTGATCTTCCTGGACGAACCGACATCGGCGTTGGACCCGCTGGGTCGCCGCGAAGTGCGGGACTTGATCCGCGAGCTGCGTAGCGCCGGAGTGACCATCTTCCTGAACTCCCATCTCCTCAGCGAGGTGGAGGTCACTTGTGACCGCGTGGCCATCGTCAAACAGGGGCGGGTGGCACGCATCGGCACACTGGATGAGCTGACGGGAAGTGCCGTCGAGGTCGAGATCCGGGCCGGGGGACTGACCCCTGAATTGCTGACCGGCCTGGAACGGTGGGGGCGCATCACCTGCGCTGACGGCGCCCGGCTGACCATGGCTGTTGAGGATGAGGAGGTGCTGCCGGCGGTTGCTGACTGGTTGGTAACAGGAGGAGCGCGATTATACGCTCTATCGCCACGGCGCCTCTCCCTGGAGGAGTTGTTCGTGCGCACCGTGACTTCAGAAGGGGATGAGTAACATGGTGGAGGCATTGTGAGCACATTGACCATCGCCCGTCTGACATTCCAGGAGGCCCGGCAGCGCTGGCTGCTGTGGGCCGTTGCCCTGCTGGGGCTGGCCTTTCTCGGCCTATTCGGCATCGGCTTCTACTTCATGTATCGCGATTTGAGCCGCCACATGAGCGGCAATGTCGCCAGGTTCCTGGAGCCTACCAACTTCTTCCTCATGGCCGGGCTGTACGGGGTGAATTTCCTGGTCGTCATGCTGGCGGTGCTGACCTCGGTGGATACCATCGCCGGGGAGATCGCCTCGGGCACCATTCACACCATCGTCACCAAGCCGTTGCGACGTTGGGAGGTTGTGCTGGGCAAGTGGCTGGGACTGGCGGCGATGCTGAGCGTGTTCACCGTGGCAATGAGCGTCGGCATCATCGCGATCGTGTGGGTCATCGCCCGCTACCTGCCGCCGAACCCGACGTCAGGGGTGGCTTTGATGATCGTGGAGGGGTTGGTGGTGCTGACCCTGTCCATCCTGGGGGGCACGCGGCTGTCCACTCTCACCAATGGGGTCGTCGTATTCATGCTCTATGGGCTGGCCTTCATCGCCGGGTGGACGGAACAAATCGGCGCTTTCATCCGCAACGAGACGGCGGTGAACATCGGCATCGTGGTCAGCCTGCTGATGCCCAGCGAGGCGATGTGGAAGCGGGCGGCCTACCTGATGCAACCCCCCTTCCTACGGGAGCTGGGGCTCAGCGCCACCCCTTTCGGCGCGGCCAGCGCCCCCAGCAACATCATGGTGATCTATACCTTCGTCTACATCGCCGCCGCCCTGGCGGTTGCCCTCCGCCTGTTTCAGCAGCGCGATCTGTAATCGAGCCAAGGCGCTCAGCCTTCTACCGCGCCGGGCAGGTGGGTGATCCGCAACAGCCGCCTGGCCCCGTCCATCTCCACCGCAACCACATCAATCCGCCACAACCCTTGCCAGCCTGCCTCCGCCACGTAGGTTTGCGCCAGCGTGATCAGTCGCGCTCACTTGGCTGGCGTGATAGACTCCTCGGGCGTGCCGTAGCCACGACTGCGTCGGGTGCGCACTTCCACATCCGTGTCTGTGCTGACTGAACCCCGATCCCCACCTCCGCTTGATGGAGGGATGGAAAGAAGCCGGCATCCCAGGTCGCCTGGGAAGTGGCGGCCGCGCTGACTCTCTGGCCTCTGGCGGCGGGTTACACGTCGCATCCAGGGAAATCCCAAGCCGGGCACGTGAGATCAATGCAACGAGGCCGGTTTGATCTGGAAGCCCTTCGCAATGCCGCTCAGGCGGTCGGGGTGCTGGATCAGTTTGAGGAGCTCTGGGAGGCAGCGCGCCGGGAGATTGGGGAGTGAAAAGGGCGCGCTGCCCAGAACTGGTACGCGATAGTCACTCAGGCGCTAAAAGCTGCCGATACCAGGAGCAACACAATGATCACTGCGACGCCGATGATACCCATCTGCCAGCGGCGAGCCTGCCACAACAATGCCATGCGGCTGCGAGGCGCGGCCGCCCCTTCGCCCATGAGCCGGGCTTCCTCCTCCGGTTGGATATGCAACCCAGGCAACAGGGTCAGGACCGGCAATAAGACCAGGGCGATCAGGATCACGATGGAGGTTGTATCTCTGACGATGAAGTCAATGAGGGCCACTTCCGCTGGTACGAGGGGCAATACCCCTGCCTCAGAGAACTCGTGGAGGCTGCCCGCCAGTAGCCGGATGACCAGAGCGATCAGCACCAGGCTGGTCACACCGAAGAACCGCCGCAGGTCCATGCGTACACTCCCTTTAGCCAGGAGGAAGCCGAACAAGGCCGCCAACCCCAGCCCCGTCACCCCACCGATGAGCTGAATCAGGCCACCGGTCGTCGTCAATAAGAGGGCCGCCAGGAACAACACTAACTCCACGCCTTCCCGCAGGACCATGAAAAAGGTAAATCCCAAGAGTCCCCAACCCTGCCGCCGCGCCGACTCATCCGTCAGGGCCTCCAGCCTGGCCTCCACATACCGCTTAACATTCCGGGAAGCCCGCCACATCCAGACGACCAGCGTCGCTACGAGGACGGCCGCCACCGCCAGCAACACCCCTTCCAATATCTCATCCTCAGGGTCCAGGCCGATCAAGCTGAATCCCGCTGCACCAGCCAGACTGGCAAGAACAGCCAGCGCGAGGCCGATGTAGACATAACGGTTGAGAACCGTGCGACCGGTGCGGTTCAGGTAGGCCAGGATCAGGCCGACCACCAACGCAACTTCCATCCCTTCCCGCAGGGAGATCACCAACGATTCCATGGGATTGCGCCTCCTTAAGAATTTTTCAGTCCAGGTGCCAGGCACTTCCAACGGGCCGTTCGCCACACGAAGTACCCATTTGTGCAGCCAATGCGCACAGCAAGGTGATCACCTGAGCGCCTGGCACCTCTCTATTGCGATTTATTCGCATTTATGCTATACTTTACTGAGCGATGGTTGCTGTGTCAAGCCCTCACGTTTAAACCTCACCAGCATAAGGGTGGAAACAGCATTTTCAATCGGGTTTAAGAAGCGGGTCACATGGGATTTATCTCAGCTACGACGATTAGCCAAGCCATGCAGCGTTATGCGGCTGAAATATATCGGCTTCAGGCCGATCATCCTTACGTCACCCTCTCTCTGCTGGCCGAACAAACGGAGACCTCTTTGCAGGCAGCGTCGCGGATGATCCGGCGACTGAAGGATGCTGGCCTGGTGGTGCACGAGCCTTATCGGGGCGTGCAACTGACCCCGGCCGGTGAGCGCGTCGCCTTGCCTGCCATCCGACGACACCGTCTGGTAGAGGTTTTTCTGGTGCAAGTCATGCGTTTCGGATGGGATGAGGCACATGAGCTGGCCGATCGGCTAACGCCTGGGATTGACCAGGTGCTGGAGGACCGGATTGATGAACTCACCGGCCATCCCACCCGCTGTCCTCACGGAGAGCCGATCCCCTCGCGGGAGGGGGTCATGCCTGTCTTGAACGATGCCAACCTGCTCACGTTGCAGTCCGGCGCGGTGGGGCGCATCAGCCGCGTGCGGACCCATGACCCGGACAAGCTGCGTTATCTGGCCGAGTTGGGGTTGTTGCCCGGCGTGGGTTTACGCCTGTTCAACCGCGCGCCGTTCAACGGCCCGCTGCACATCGGCGTCGGTACCCAGGAACACGTGCTGGGGCATGAGCTGGCAGCCGTCTTGTGGGTAGAACCGGACACCAGAGCAGGCGCTCGTGCCTTCCGTGAGCGAAAGTAGGGGCGACCCCTTGCGGTCGCCCTCGGAACTAAAGGAGGGCAAACTGAGTCATCGGGTGTTGTATCTCTGCCCGCTGGCGGAGGTCCACCTCGAGCGGAGGCGACGGGCCGCGCCACCGGGGATCGAGCCGATCATGCGGCGCAACCCATCGAGAGAGGAGATCATCGAGCTGCTGCCGTCGGCGGAGTGCCTGATCAGCGATCGCGCGGCTGTGATTGATCGCGACGTGATCGCGGTTGGCCGTCACCTCAAGCTGATCCAGCGTATCGGCTCGTTAACCCACGATATTGACCTGGAGGCTGCCCGTGAGTTCGGCGTGCCCGTGGCGTACTGGCCCCTGCGGTCGTGCATCTTCGTCGCCGAGCATCTCCTGATGCAGATGCTGGCGTTGCTCAAACGGGCGCGCCCCATGCACGCCATCGCCACCAGCCGGCAAACCTGGGGGCGGGAGCCGAAACGGACGGACGAGAACACCTTCGCCTACAACTGGTCAGGGCAGAGGGGCATTTACGGGCTGTGGCAGGCGACGGTGGGCATCCTGGGGTTGGGCGAGATCGGCGTGGAAGTGGCCCGTCGCCTGCGAGGGTTTGAGACGCGCACGCTGTACTACAAGCGCCATCGCCTACCACTGACGATCGAACAAGAGCTAAGCCTGAGCTACCTTACTGCGGAAGAGTTGATCGCCCAAAGCGACGTGCTGGTGAGCCTGCTCCCCTACTCGCCGGAGACGGACACCTTCCTGAACGCTAGCCGCCTGGCGCTGATGAAGCCGACGGCGATCCTGGTGCATTGCGGGTCGGGCAGCGTAATAGATGAGCAGGCACTGGCTCAGGCGCTCCGCTCGGGTCGAATCTTCGGCGCGGCGTTAGATACATATGAATGGGAGCCCATCCCGCCGGATCACCCTCTTCTTAGCTTGCCGGACGACACTAACTTGCTGCTGACACCTCACACCGCAGCCGGCGATCCCACGATGTATCCAGACGAATTGACCCGCTACTACGATAACTGTCTGCGAGCACTGGCTGGCGAGCCGATTGCCTACCGCGTAGTATAAAACCCGAAGGGTCTCAGAAGACCCTTCGGGTTTTATACTCGATCTTACACCCACGCCTCCGGCTGGTGCTCGCCAAAGGCCCGGCGCAGCACGCCGCAGATCTCCCCCAAGGTCACGTATCCCTCGACACAGGTCACGAACAGCGGCATCAGTTCGGCATCGGGCTGGCGGGCGGCCATCTCCAGTTGCCCTAACAGCTCAGCCACTCGCGAGCGATCCCGGCTGGCGCGCACCTGTTGCAACCGTCGGATCTGCTCTGCCTGGGCGCGCTCATCCACGTGCAGGATCTCGGCCGGCGGCTCGGCCTCGGTGACGAAGCGGTTGACGCCCACCACCACCTGCTCACCCTGTTCGATAGCCTGCTGCGCCCGATAGGCCGCCTCCTGAATCTCCCGTTGCATGTATCCCCGCTCGATGGCCCGCAGCGCGCCCCCCAGGGCGTCAATCCTGGCGATGTAGTCGTTGGCTCGCTTCTCAATCTCGTTGGTCAGGTACTCCACGAAGTAAGAGCCTGCCAGTGGGTCAATCGTGTCGGCCACGCCCGATTCGTAGGCGATGATCTGCTGGGTGCGCAGTGCCAACTGCACGGCCGCCTCGGTGGGCAGCGCCAACGCCTCGTCTTTGGAGTTGGTATGCAACGATTGAGTGCCCCCCAGCACCGCGGCCAGGGCCTGAAGAGTCACGCGGACGACGTTGTTGTCCGTCTGTTGAGCGGTGAGGGTGGAGCCACCCGTCTGGGTGTGGAAGCGCAACTGCCACGAACGCGGCTCCCGTGCCCCGAACCGCTCGCGCATGATGCGTGCCCACAGGCGGCGCGCCGCCCGAAATTTGGCGATCTCCTCGAAGAAGTTGTTGTGCGCGCTGAAGAAGAAGGACAACTGCCCGGCGAAGTCGTCCACGTTCAGCCCGGCGCGGATGGCCGCCTGCACGTACTCGATGGCGTTGGCCAGGGTGAAGGCTACCTCCTGCACGGCTGTGCACCCCGCCTCGCGCATGTGGTAGCCGCTGATGGAGATGGTGTTCCAATGTGGCACATGGCGGGCACAGTAACGGAACAGGTCCACCGTCAGGCGCAGTGACGGCTGCGGCGGGAAGATGTAGGTGCCGCGCGCCACGTACTCTTTGAGGATGTCATTCTGCACCGTGCCGCGCAACTGGTCCGCGGGCACCCCCTGCTTCTTCGCCACAGCGATGACCATCGCCAGCAGGATAGCCGCTGGCGCATTGATGGTCATGGAGATGCTGACCTTGTCCAGCGGAATGCCGGCCAGCAACGTCTCCATGTCCGCCAGCGAGGAGATGGCCACGCCCACCTTGCCCACCTCGCCCAGGGCCAGGGGGTGGTCGGCGTCGTACCCGATCTGGGTGGGCAGGTCGAAGGCCACCGAGAGGCCCGTCTGCCCCTGCTCCAGCAGGTAGCGGTAGCGCCGGTTAGACTCCTCGGCAGTGGCGTAGCCGGCGTACTGACGCATGGTCCACAGCCGGCCACGGTACATGGTGGGCTGGATGCCGCGGGTGAAGGGGTGTTGACCAGGGAACCCCAGGTCACGAGTGTAATCCACGTTCACATCGGCAGGCGTGTACAGGCGAGCGATGGGGATACCGGATGACGTCTCAAAAGCTGCCTTACGCTCGGGGGAACGCTCTAGCGTGCGTCTGACCGTCGTCTGTTCCCACTCTTCCTTGATCTGCCGAAGATCCTCGATAGAGGGCCTGAGATTATCCTGGGAAGGTTGAACCTCGTTCATGGGTAATCCTCAGCTCAGGTAATCCGGGACAAACACGCCATCCCGCATAATAATCTCCTCATCTACTACGATCGTGCAGCGAGTGGGCATCACGTCCACATGGATCTGCGATGTCCATTCAGCTCCTGTCTCCTCAGGGTAAGGGTTACCGAAGGCGATATGCACGCCTGGGACCTTCTCATCTTGCAGCAGATTCCCCGTCAGATGTTTGAGCGCCACGTTGGTACCAATGGCGAACTCACCCACGCGGGTGCCGTTCTCAGCCGAACACAGGTAATCAAATAACTTGGAGGCGATGCCTGGGTTGGCGCAGGAAACCTCCGTGACCCAGCCATCTTGCACGCGCAGGGTGACTGGCGTCGCCAATATCCCATACCTCTGGCTGAAATAGTCGCCCAGAACGTTTACCACAAACGTGCCTTGCGCCGTGCGGGGCGCGGTGAACGTCTCGCCTTCGGGCAAATTTCCCCACTCCCCCTGCCGATGGTAAATGCCGGTCATCGGTATCCAACGCCGGGCTGAATCGAATTCGGCTCTCAGGTCACTGCCAGCGGGCGAGGTCACGCGAATTTGGCGGGCGATACGGACGCGCTCCCACACCCGGCGCGTCACCCGTTCGACCAGCCGGTAGTCGGCAGTCATCCCTTCACCCATCAGTTGCGCTGTGATGCCTGGCATATGCCCGTGGCGCACGCGCAGTTGGTCGAGCAAAGTATGCCGGAGCGCGATACGAAAGCTGACCTCACCAGGCTGGATAGACGCGGCATAGAAGGTGACGGTGGGACGCCAGGCGATCAGGTCGGTCACCAGCGCGGCCGGTAGCTCGGTGACCGGACGGGCGCTGTACTGTTCCAACAAGCAAAGGTGCGCGTGGGGGGTGATCTCCCTGGCCTCATCCACCAGTGCCTGCCCGATCGCTGCGGTCGCCTCGTCGCTGATGACAACAACAGCGTCTTCAGAACGGACACCCATGCACACCTGGACGGCTACACGGGCACCTGTGCGCAGTGTTACAGTTGTTGTGTTGGACATGGGTGATCTCTGCCTCCATGCTGGCATGTTGCGTGCTGCGTGTTGCGTGTAGCGCTGCCGTGGGTCGGATCTTATCAGATCTGGCTACTGACAGGTCGGGTAGGTTTTCTCTCAGGTCTTGGCCTGCATTCGACCGGCCTGGAGCTTTCTGGACAATGCTTGCAGCCTGGCCTGGGCGTCCCCGATGACCGGCTGACCATGGCCAAAGCAGGCGATGGTGACGTCCAGGCGAGCCAGTTTGTCTATGCTACGGATGACGTTGGCTTTATCTGGCATCAGGATAGGGGGCGGGATGACCAATTGCCGGCCCCCATTGCGGACCGCGTCTCCTACAATCAAAACACGAGAACCGGGGTGATAGAACGAAGTGTGTCCAGGGCAATGCCCCGGCGTGTAAATTGCCTTAAACCCGCCAGGCAACGGCTCGCCATCCACAATGAGCCTGTCAACTTTCAACGGAATGCAACGAAAGATCGGCCCCATCATCCCTCGCGTGGCCAGGCTGGCCAGCTCACCCAGAATGCCAAGCCCGAATTTGCGCGGCAACCGTCCTTGAAGGATGGCAGCCGTCACTCCGTGGCAGACTAAAGTGGCCCCTGTAGCTTCCTTGATGGCTCGCGCGCCGCTGGCATGATCTACGTCGGCGTGGGTGATCAGAATGTAGTGAACTTGCACTGGCGTGAAACCCACTTTGGACAACGCGTTAAGGATAGTACGGGCCTGCCAGGGCATGCCACAATCGAACAAGACCAACCCTTCTTCGCTCTGCCAGAGATAGACACCGGCGACAGAAAAGACTTCGTCCACCCACCACAATTGTTCAGTCAGTTGGCGCATCTCTGACCTTCTCCATAGCGCCGAGCGGCCTGGGGTATTGGCCATGAACAACGGGTGTGTTCATGGTTCTCAGAAATGCCGTAGTCGGGCGCGAGCGTGGTTCATCACCTCATACAGGTCCTTCGCCTCTACGCCCAGAGCCTGGGCCAGAGCAGACATGCTGGCAAAGTGCTGGCCTTCTAACTGGGTCAACCGCTTGCGCTCATCCGCACTCAGTGGATGACCACTTAAGGCTTTTTCAGGTGTCTCCAACAGTAGCCGACGGCAATCCAGGCACTGCCAGGCATGTCCTGCCATGATCAAGAACTCTTGGTTAGCCATAAGAGAAGTCCTCGTGGTTGCACAACCCTGGACATAGCCAACGCGTGTTAAACCCCAAAGAATCTTCAGTTCTCCTCACACTACGGGCCTGCTTCCAAGGTGTAATGTGGGACAAGTCCCCAATGTTGAGGGGGCCAATAGGAGGCCCAGGCTTTGCCGACGACCAGGTCCATAGACAAGGTGCCCCAACTGTGCGAGTCGCTGGAATTGTTGCGATTATCACCCAGCACGTAAAGCTCACCAGGGCCAACGGTCACGGGCTTTGCTGTGTACGTGCCTATTGCTGGTCGGTAAGGTTCATGCACCGCAACCCCATTGACCAAAACCTGCCCTCCACGCACTTCGATGGTATCTCCCGGCAAGCCAATGACACGCTTGATAAAGTCCCGATCTGGCTTGTACGGGTAATGAAAGACGACCACATCGCCACGCGACGGGCGCCCCAACTTATAAGCCAGCTTGTTAATGATCAGGAGCTGTCCGTCGTGAAAATTCGGCTCCATGCTGATCCCCTCGATGCGGAAATTCTGAGCGACAGAGCGAATCAGGAGGAAGATGACCAGCGTGAGGACGAGCGTTTCCAGCAGCTCGCGTACAGTCTCTTCCCTCTCTCTTCGCGTCGGTCGGGGCTGAACGGTCTCAGGAGCAACAGCGGGACGGATGTCTTCCACGTGGGTCACCTCGAACGGTTCTTTCTGGCCAGGAGTGGAGCCATTATCAGTAGATCACAGTTTTGCTCCCAAGCCCGTCCTCGGGCGCTAGATGGACGCCCCGGAGACGGGGCTTTGAGCCGAAATCGTGATCTATTGATTATAGCATCCCCACGCGGCGATGACAAGCGCTACCGTATGTTCCCCCCAGGGCTTTTCGATGCTCTAACCAAAGGGGGTGGTCAGCAGAGACAGGCCCTCATCGGGCCGGGCTGAAAGTGCCCGCCATCCATCCGGGATGTAACGGTACGCCAATCGGCGAATCAGATTGATGGCCACGTTCCGAAGGGTACTCAGGACTCCCCCAATCGCTCGCCCATGCAGCCGATCTTCATCGTAACTCACATCCCGCACCCGAAAGACTCCATTTTCAATCCCCCAGTGCCCCCGTAAGTGCTGGGCCGCCTGCTTCCCCGACAGCCTCCGTCACCACCTGCAAGGCGGGCATCCCGGTCCGCTTGCTGCCCCGTAACGCCTTGCCGTCCACCCTGAGGGCTGAGATACCTCCCCACTGGGCAGCCCAGGCAGCGATGGCTCCCTCCAGTGCCTCCCCATCCAGATCCCGCAGGAGATACCAGATGGCACTCAGCGCCGGCAGACGCCCGGCACCCCAGAACCCCAAAACCTTTTCTTTGATCAGTTTCTCCTCACGCTCCTTGGCCCACACCCACATGCCACGCAGGGAGCTTTCCCCGTGCAAGGCAGCCAAAATGAGGATAGCCAGGATGCCAGCCAAAGGGTAGATACGCCCCTGTCGCCGACGGGGATCGCGAACGCGGCTGAGGTACCCCAACAGACTGTGTGGATGAACCCCCTCCGTCAACCATGCCCTCCGGTTACTCAGATTCTCCACCCTCATTATAGCCCTATATTGGAGCACTGAAAAGCCCTGCTATGTCCCAACCCTGTTACGCTGCCCTTCCCACTGTGGGCAAAATAAAGCCCCGACCCCTGTCGCGAGAGGTCGGGGCAGACGCGCTCGGCACGCGCTGGGAGTATTTACGATAGGGACCTGTTTCAGCCGTCAACGCTGCGTCAGGTACTGAGAGGCGGCGCGTACGTTCTCTTCAATCTGGAGCAACAGCCCGACGGCGTTGCTCGTGGCGAAGAAGAAGAGGAAGTACAGAATGCCCACAATGATGGGCAGGAGCGCTACCAGCCTCCCCGCGCTGGCTATTGCTGCTGGGGCACTGGCTGTAAACCGGCCGATGATGCCGTACAGCGCAATGGTAGCGATTACCCCGACCGCCAGGAGCACCCACGCGAGCACCTGAAAGACAATTGCTATCACGCGCAGCTCCGAAGGACTTCTTCCCACTAGCAGTGCTCCTTTCTACGCTGGGACCGAAGGCGGACGGATGTCATGAGTGATAGAGCGGGGCTCCAACCCACAGGCTGGAGCCCCAAGCTTACACTCATCACATCCGCGGGGCCCGCTCGATCACCATCGCGCCCTCAGCCAGAGGGAAGCGTACCAGCAGGTCCACATCAGCCTGGGCGAGAGACGGTAGCAAGAAGTTGACCAGCTCGATAAGCGGGCTGCCCGGATTCATTTGAGCATACAAGCTGGCGCTGTCAGACAGCAGGGCATCGTTCCATGCCAGATGCGGCAACTCCATGCCGTTGACGAAGATGAAGATGCCGCTATTGCGTGCCCGCAACTCCACATGTTGGACGTTACTCGCCTTCAACTGCTGGATCAACGCAGGCGGCAACTCAACCATCTGGAGAGGCATGCCGGTCATCGCGGCCAGGTCGCGGCTGGTCATACCCAGCACCGAGGGTACGCCATCGTTATCGTAGGCGATCTCGGCCCGGAAGATGAGCCCGGCCGGTACCTCAGCCGCAGCCACTTCAGGTACTACACCCGGCGCACGCACGGCGATCTCAGCAGCACCTGCCTGCTTGGGGAACATCAGCACCAGGCCGATACCCGTGCGGCGCACGAAAGGCAGGAACGCCTTGACCATGCCCGTCCAGGGAGCTTGCCCCATGAAGAGCTCGGTTGCCGGGACCAGATTGGAGAAACTCTCCTCTGACCACGCCAGATGGGGGAGAAGCTTTCCATTGACGAAGAGGAGAACGCCGCCAGCGCCGTACTGGATTTCAATGTGTTGGACATTGGCATTGGTCATCCAGGAGACCCAGAAGGGGTCAATGCGCAGCAAAGAAAGGTCAATATCCATCCCCGCATAGGTCCTTAACAGCGGGCGGATTTTCTCCAGATCTAGCCCCATCAAGCTGGGCATGCCATTGGCGTCAAAGGACAGGGTGAGCCTGGGTAACGCCAAGGCAAACTCTTCTGTCTCCGTAGTCGGCGGTACGGCAGGACCGCAGCTTGTGACCATAAGAGCTACGACGAGAGCTGCGCTCAAAACAGCGAGCCACTTGGGGAACCGCATTTCGCCACCTCCTTTGTAAAGTCGCCGGTTCCTTAATAGATGATGGAACTTGGCCATTGCGGAAAAGATCGGTTCGATTTCTATGGATGAGACGTCACCTGAATCAGGAGACGCTTACGGACTGATGTACTGTTGAGGCGAAGGATGTGCCTGTTCTGGACTGGCGCTCCGCCCAGCACATGACAACTTCCGAATCGCCAGATTGCATCAGTCCCCCATACAGCGAATGATCTGGATATTGACTGGGATGTGCGCCTGACCTTGCCTCCTTTGAGTAGAGTGACCGCATGCCGAGCGGTTGGATGACCGCAGCGCCCATATTTGCCTGGCTGCGGAGTGGTCCTCGTCCGCCATTAAGAGCGGGCGATATACTTTTGCTCCGACCATCCCTGCCGGTGAACGCTGCTCACTACAAGTTGCCCTGCCTGGCGAGGGCAAGTGTAACTGACGTGGCCAATAGCTTGAAACTACGAGAACAAGATCTCACTCAACCCGGAAAGGACGGCTCGGAGCGAGTGACCAATCCCGTGGAAATCGAAAGCTACCCCTATTATACCACAACTTTTCAATTCGTGAAGTATCACTTTTGAGGAAAAAGGGCAAATCTCTCCGTTTCCGCTGGACGTAACACCGCAAGAGCAGTACAGTTGCGCTGACCCGGCAGCGAGGGCGATCCACCCTGTGCCGCCTGCTAAGGAGAATATTGGTAGTTGGTGCCAGCACTATTATAAACCACATTGTGCGTTTCTGCCAAACTGTCAAGGCCAGCCCGCCCCAGGGCTTTGCCAGGTTGCAGCAACCAAGCTAACCGGCAGTTGAAATTGCTGTCTACACCGTGCAAAGCCTCCCTTTCGGGGGTCACCGCCCGTGTAGACAGCCCCTGAAGAGGGGCTTCGCAGACCGTAACCTGTGGCTTCTAGTCATCTGAGCAGCATACCATCCCTGATGCCGTTGCGCAATGCTATGCAGGATTTTAAGGTTCGAGTCCAGTATACAAGTTCCCAATGGACTTTGGGAAAGCCCTGGAAGTCTCCCAGGGAGACCCCGGAGGTCGTTACCTGGCAATCAGGTTCATTCAGGCGAAGAGCACTGTCGCCAGCTTATTGCGGTACTGGCGGACCAGCGGTTGATCGCCCAGGAGCTCGAAAACGTGAAGCATAGCCTGGCGGGCGCCGCCGTTGCGGAACTTGCGGTCGCGCCGCAGGATCTCCAGGTAGTGCTCGAGCGCTTCTTCGTAGCGCTGTTGGCTGGCAAGCAGGCTGGCCAGTTGGTAGCGGGCCTCCAGGTCGCTTGGAGCCTCCGCCAGGCGGGCCTTGAGGGTAGCCTCATTCGCATTGCCAGCTCCTTGGCGCAGCGTGATTTCGGCCCGCAGGCGAGCGGCTTCGGTTCCCTCGGGCGTGACCGGCGGGATCCGGTTTAACAGTTGCAAGGCCGCCTGTTCTCGTCCTAAACTCAACAAGGCCCGGGCCTGGCCCAACATGGCCGCCGGGTGATCCGGCTTTTCGGACAACACCTCGCGGAATCTGCTCTCAGCCTCTGTGAATCTTCCAATGGCCAGGAGCGCGCGCCCCTCTGCCACTTTCATGTCTAACTCGTTGGGCAGTATGCGCTCGATGAACTGGCGCACGGCCGGGCGGGGCTGCGCGCCCACGAACTCAGCGACCACGCGGCCGTCCTTGAACGCCTTCACCGCCGGGATGCCTTGGACCCCGAACCGCGCGGCCAGCCGCTGATTTTCGTCCGTGTTCAGCTTGGCCAGGATAAATCGCCCACCGAATTCCTGAGCCAGGTTCTCGAGCACGGGGCCGAGCATCCGGCACGGCGCGCACCAGGGCGCCCAGAAATCTACCACCACGGGCGCTTCATGAGAACGTTCAATCACCTCACGTTGAAAATTTCGCTCGTTGACGTCAATTACCACCTGCGAAACCATCGTTGCTACCATCCTTGTGCTTTCCTCCGATTCTCAAACGTTGCTTCAAACGTGTGGAAGGTGAAGATACCAAACGGGGGATATTGTACCCATCTGGATCATTAATGCCAAACTGCCAACAGGTAGCTTGCCCTGGACGTCGTGCAGCCTGTCCTCGTCAGAGGGCCTGCCCCCTCGGGCAGAGCCCCCTCGGGGCGAAGCCTGGCGGCCAGGCCAGGGTGCCGGCATCCACCGCTATCGTTTCCCGGCCGATTTGTCCTCAATCGAACTGGGCAAAGCGAACGACCGTCAGCAGGAATTCCCTGACCGACGGCCGGTAGGGGTGAATCCACCGCTTGATGGCGTAGCCCTTCCACAATTTGTAGACCAGCCAGTAGAGCGGGTTGCGCGGCAGCGCGATCAGGCGGCGCAGCCAGGGGACCAGGCGCGGGTACGCTACGGCGAGGGCGAAGAGCTTGGCCAGGTTCTCGGTCATCAGGCGATGACGCGGGCTGGGAAATTGCAGAATCGAGCGATCCCAGGCAGAGGTGCTGATCTCATCTATGCTGCCGGCGAGCAGCCCGGCCTCTCGGGTGAACTCGCCCAGCTCGGTGCGCGGGTAAGGCTGGTAGAGGAAGGCGTTGGCGTACCGGGCCCGACAGGCGATGTTCAGCTCCAATGTCTCAAAGTCGTCCTCCAGCGTGCCGGTGGGCAGCCCCAGCATGTTGGTGGTGATCAGGGCGATGCCGGCCTCGTGAACCAGATCGGCCGCCCGCACCATCTGCTCCTTTGATAAATGGCGCTTCAGCACCAGGTTGCGCAGCCGGTCGTTCCCCGTCTCCACCCCCATCCCCACGCTGACGCAGCCGGCCGACTTGAGCAACCGTACCAGGTCCTTGTCAACCAGATTGGCGCGTATGTTGCAGAAGAAG
Source organism: Anaerolineae bacterium (assembly GCA_034433615.1). Classification (GTDB taxonomy): domain Bacteria; phylum Chloroflexota; class Anaerolineae; order DUEN01; family DUEN01; genus DAOUAJ01. The sequence goes on from DAOUAJ010000077.1 coordinate 24,887, forward strand.
GGCAGGCCGATGCGGCGCGGGTACTCGCGGGCGAAGGTCTCCATCCACTCGCGGGGGACAATGAATAGATCATCCAGAAACACAACGAAGGAGAGGGGGTAGCTGGCCCGGACCTGCTCGATCTCCTCCAGCAGATGGTCCACGCTGCGCCGCCGGATTTTGTGCCACGAGGAGCCGACGATCTCTCCCATCGCCTGGTTGAAGCAGAAGGTGCAACGGTACGGGCAGCCGCGGCTGGCGATGAAATGTTTGAGCCCGCTCCGGCCTGTGAAATGGTCTTTTTGGTAGACTAACGCGCGGTCGGGCAGGGGCAGGCTGTCTAAATTATGGATCAGAGGGCGGATGGGGTTGCGGTGGATCTGCCCGTCCTCCTTGACCCACAGATTGGCGATGGTCTGGATGGGCTTGCCGTTGGTCAGCGCGTCCGCCAGGTCGCACAAGGCCCCCTCCCCCTCGCCGATACACACGGCATCCACCCCCTCTGCCTCGATAACCTCGGGGAAAAAGGTCGGGTGAGGCCCGCCGAAGACGCTGAGGGCGCCCGTCGCCTCCTTCAGGCGGGTGTTCAGGCGCAGATACTCCTGCTGGCTCCCGGTAAACACGCTATAGGCCAGCACGTCTGGAGCGAAGCGGCGCGCGGCCTTCACCGGGTCCTCCAGCGTCGCCACCGTCAGGCCGACTTCGTGTCCGGCCGCTTTCAACACCGCCGCCAGTTGCATGATCCCCTGCGGCTCGTAGTCAATCTGTCGCAGCACAAACAGGATCCGTGCTCCCACGGCAAATCCCCGCTCACCGCGTGATCGTGAATACCCCTCCGGCGCTGCGCCCCCACACCTCCGGGAAGTACATCTCATACGCGGTAGCCGGCAGCGTCAGGAAACGCCCGGGCAGGCTGGCCCGCATCTGGTAGGTGTACCGATAGGTGCCCCGCGGCAGCCAGTCGGCGAACAGCACCACCTTCTCGTCCCGCAGCTCCGTATGCGTGGGCACCCAGCGATCCCACCACCACTGAACGGCTTCCTCTTCGGCGGGGACTTTCTCCACCTCAGGCCCCTGATACACCTTGCTGGTGGTGCGCAGGCTGACGTCTATCGCCTCCGCCCCGGCCGGCAACGGGTCCTCCACCACCAGATAGTGCAAATCGTTGGGAGCGACGATGGTCAGCTCCACCTGGATCACGTCTCCCACTTTGGCCTGGGGGATCGGCTTCTGCGGATCGTCGGCCAGGGTGTAGCGGCGGGCGACGACGATGCCGCGGTCGCGGGGCTGGATGGACTCCACCGGCAGGTAGTACTGCAGATGCGTCGTGTAGTACAGCCGGCCGCGGCCGGTTTGCCCCTCCGCCGTGGACCGCTCGATGCTCACGCTGTTGGCCTGATCGGCCAGCAGGCGCGCCACTTCTGCCCTAAGTACTACCGGATCGTCCAGGTTCTCCTTGTCCACGGCTCCCTGGCCCAGCTCCTCATCGTTCAGCCGCACCCGCCAGGAGTAGTCCCCCTCCAGCTCCCCCGTCGCCACCATCCAGTCGGTGAGGGCGATCAACGACCAGGCAGTCTCCTGGGTGGTCTCCCAGTGCCCGTCCTTGCGCACCTCCATCAGCCAGCGCACCACGTTGGGGGTCACCCCCCCGGCCGAGCCGAAGCGGGCCAGCAGGTCCAGCACCACGGCGGTGGTGCGCACGTCGGTGTTCATCGTCCAGTAGTCCGGCATCCCCGCCTCCTCCCAGTGGGCGCCGGTGGCGCTGAGCACGGCCCGGCCCGTCAGGTCGCTGATGAGCGTGTCCATGCGGGCGCGCTGCCCCTCGGCGTCCATCACGCCCAACGCCAGCGCCAGGAAAGCCCGACCGTAGAGGGCCAGGCGCTCCCGCTCATCATAGAGCGTGGCCGCCGGGCTCATCACGTTGCGGCCCGCATCCGCCAGCACGTAGATCATGAACGCCTGCTGGTTGAGCGCGTAGCCCTGCAGCCTGGCCGGGGCCTGGAGCTGGAGATGCAGGTAGCGGATGCCGCGATCGAGGATGTCTTTATCCACGATGAATCCGGCCCTGTCCGCCTGCACCAGCCCGAAGACGACGTAGGCGCTGATGAAGGGGTTGCTCTTCCCGTACCACCAGCCCCAGCCGCCGTCCACGTTCTGGCGGTTGTAGAGGCGCTGCAGGCCGATGCCCACCTGCTGCGGCAGCTTCTCCGCCAGGTCAGGCCGCGCGATCCCCAGCCGCTTCAGCGCCCGATAGGTGAGCACATTGGGCAGGAAGCGGGAGAGCACCTGCTCGGTGCACTCGTAGGGGTAGTGCTCCAGGTAGCGCAGCCCCGGCAACATGCCCGCCGCCAGCGTCGGCTCCAGGACCACCTTCAGCTCCCCCTGGTCACGTTCGGCATCAGCGGGGAGCCGGACCACCTCGAGGCGGGCCTCGTCCGCCGCCACCTCGCCGCTGGTCCCCACCACCTCCGGCGTGGTGTAGCGATACACCGGCAGGGTGATCTCCACCGCGTCGCTCAGCTTCTCGGCACGGGCATCGAACCGCAGCACGACCTGATCGCCCGGCTTCACCCGCACCGGCCAGTCCACCCGCACCGCCGACTCGGCCGCGACGGTGATGGCCTGGCGGGCCGGGCCGTCAATGCTCACCCCTTGCGCGGTGAGGGTGATCTCCACCTCCTGCCCGGCTTTGGTGTTGTTATGGACCACCGCGCCCAGGTCGGCCGCGTCCCCCGCCACGAAGAAGCGGGGGGCCACCGGCCGCACCAGCAACTCCTTGGTGGCGACGATGTCCACCGTCGCCTCGCCCACCAGCGTTTCGTCCGTCACCCCTTTGCCCACCATGCGCCAGGTGGTCAGGTTATCCGGCAGCACCAGGCTCACCTGGGCCCGGCCCTGGGCGTCGGTCTGCACGGCCGGGGCCCAGAAAGCGCTGTCGGGGAACTCGCGGCGCACGGTGAGGCCCTCGCCAGGGCCGCCGCCACCGCCGCCCTTGGTGCCTCTGAGCTGCTGCTGCACCAGGCGGTCCAGGTTGATGGCCAGGCCCAGCGCCGTGTTCACCCCCACGCCCCGCTTGCGGTAGAAGCGGTCACGGATCGGCTCCACGTTGCTGCTGGCCAGCGTCAACACCGCCTTGTCCACCAGCGCCAGAGAGAGCTCGGCCTTCACCGGACGGCCGACGTGATCACGCACCTCGATGGTGTACGTCGCCGGCGAGCGCGGGGCGACCTCGGTCGCGCTGGGACGGAGGGTGATCTGCAACTCCTTCTCGACCGTCGAGATGGGCAGCTCAACGTAGCCGAGCTTGAACGACGGCAACGGGTTCTGCTCGCCCTGTCCCTGGACGATGACGATGCTGACGAAGACGTTGGGCGCAAAGTCGCCGGCGATGGGGATCTCCAGCGTCTCGCTGTTGCTGGTGAGGGTGATCACCTGATGGGAGAGGATGTGGCCGCGCTCGATGGTGAGCAGCGCCCAGACCGGCCCCTGGTAGGGGGACGGCACCAGCACCTGCGCCATGTCGCCCACCCGGTACTCTTTTTTATCGGCCACCAGGTTGATGCGATCGTTGCTCTCCATGCGCCAGGGGACGAACTCGCCAGGGCGGCCGCTGATCCACACAAAGACGGCGCTGGCCGTCGCGTTGCCTTTCTCATCCACGGCGCGGGCGCGCACCAGGTACTGGCCGCCGGCCGTGGGCGTCCAGGTCAGCGTCGCCCGCCCCCTGGCATCCGTCGTCAACGTGTGGGTGAGCACCGGCGTCTCCTCGACCTTGCTGGCCCAGTAGAACCTCCCATCGTCGCTTTTCTCCTGTACGCTGTACCACCTGGCCAGGGAGACGACCACGGTCACCGGGACGGAGGCGATGGGCTGGCTCTGCGGGTCCACAGTGACCAGGTCCACGCGATTGGGCTCGCCCACGGTCCCGACGTACTCCCGCGGCGAGAGGCCCACGTAGATCGCGGCCTTGTGGACGATGGCCGTGGCGGAGCCGGCCACCTCCTGGCCGTTGACGTCTGTGATGCGCACGTCGAAGGTGAAGGTCTGCGACTGATCGCGGTCGGCGATGTCGGCCGGGACCGAGAAGGTGAACTGCCCCTCGCCGTCCGTCTGGCCCTGGCCCTGGGCCAACGGCTCGCCGAAGCGACGATCCTCGGGGCGGTAGTAGTCCCACCCCTTGAAGTCCTGGAAGCTGTACCACCCTTCGCCCTGATACTGGAAGAAATAATCCCAGCTCAGCAACGACCAGCGCACCTCGGCGTCCTTGACCGGCCCGTCGAAGAAGTAATTGGCCCGGGCGGTGACGGTGATGGTGTCGCCCTGAATATACTCGGGGTGATCGGTGGTCACGCTGATCTCATACTCCGGCTTGCGGTACTCGGCGACCTGGAAGCCGACGCCGTAATGCTGCTCGCGTTGATCCGGCGGCAGTTCGGGCGCGATGATCTGGAGATCAATGTTGTACCATCCCAGTGAGGCCTCCGGGGCCAGAGTGAGGTCGCCGTAGACGGTGCCCAATGGGCTCAACGGCTTTCGCTCCTGGAGCACCTGGTTGCCGAAGGGGTCGTTGACCGTGATGGTGACCGGCATGCCGGCCACGGGCAGGGTGTAGCGGGCGTCGTCGTCCCGGCGGACGATGGCCTTCCAGTGCACCGTCTGGCCGGGCCGGTAGATGGGACGGTCGGTGTAGAGGTAAGCGTTCAATGGCTGCTTATACATCTCCACGTTGAGGCCGAACTCCCACGGGCCGATGCCGTTGCTCCACTGGTTCATGACCACGGCGAAATCATCGGCGCCGGGTTGGCCGGTGAAGACGTACAGTGGCTTCCAGTACTCCCGCTGATCGAAGCTGGCGCGGAACACCCCCTGCGTGTCGGTCCGCCCGTTGACCTCCAGCCCCTGGCCATCCAGGATGCGAAGGGGTAGGTCGGCGACCGGCTCGCCCGTCTTCAAGTCCGTGACCCATGCCAGCGCCTCGGTCTCCGTGTGCTTCAGGGAG
>DAOUAJ010000078.1:0-20301 GCA_034433615.1 Anaerolineae bacterium
AATTGGCCGTGGCCATGGGTTTCCCATGCGATGCCCAGGGTTGCCCCTGGATCATCAGTCAAGGGCATTACTGGGAGCGCCGTCAGGACTTGGGTCTGGTGCCTCTGCTCCTTTTCATGATCGGCCTGGTATGGCAATTGACCCGACTGGGCGTCATCAACGGCTGTCGGCTGATCCTGGGCGCCACACTGCTGCGAGCGTGGCATCATGCTGATCCGGGAGCGGCCTGGGTGCGCTATCGTAACAAACCCGCCGTCTTCGGCTACCAAGTCCACACCCTCTTGTGCCGCGCCGCCATGTTGCCCGTACTCTGTGTGGTCACACCAGCCAACTTCCACGATGCGGTCCTGGCCATCCCGATGCTGTTGGCTTGTGTGCTTTTGTTCGGCTTTCACGTCCAGGTCGTATATGCCGATGCGGCCTACTTCGAGTAGGCTATCCTGAACTTTATTGTTCAGGTCTTGGGAGCCAGCGCTGCCATTGATTACAACCTGCGGCGGCGTGGCAAGCGCTTCCTGGCCACCCTCTTCTTCCTGAGCCAGTGGCGCCGCTTTGTAACCGGACCGCGCAAGGGCATCGAGCGACACTTCGCTTGGGCCAAACGCTACTTTGGCTTGAAGCGTTTCCAGTGTTGGACCTTCTTGCGAGTCAGTCAGTACGTTTTGTTAACCCTTCGGGCTGAGCCCTCAGGGCGAAGCCTACTGCATCATCCTGGGCGTTGCACTTGCTGCTCAGCGCTATGGCCGACCTGAGCTTCGCCTTAGTCGGGCCAAGGTGCTTGTCCGGGCCTTACCGTAGATGAATTACCGAACACTCTCTTTGATGATATTGTGGACGGGATACGTTTTGGGCGGCGCGACTTGAACGCCCTCCCTTTCCAGAATCGGCATTAGGCTTTGCGCGAACTGGTTGAGCAACTCAGCCGATTCCCAAACATCCACGACCAACCAGCGTCCATTGTTTGGCGCGGCAACGTGATACAGGCGTCCTTTCGGATGACCCAAGCCCGCTGCTTCCAGATCGCGGATGACTCGATCATATTGGGCGGAGGTCGAACCCAAATCGAATATGGCGACAAGCGATGACATCATGGTCTGTCCCTTTCTTTTCTTTAATTTAGTTCGAAAATTTCCTTGATCGTTTCGTTGTTGAGAATATCCTGCACGATCCTCTGGGACCGCATTGACATTTGGAAAGGATGCTCACCGAACGGGCGCTGATACTGCTCTTCATAGGTATTGAGCATTTTCTCGGCGCGTTCGGGAATAAGATCGCGAATGCGTTGCACATAGTCGGTGTTGAACTGCAGACGCTCTGGATCGACGATGCCCATTTGGATCATGCCTTTGGTTTTCTTCGGACAGCGACAGGGATTGCTCTTGTTGACCAGACCGCATTTGTTGTTCATAAAGTTATAGAGGTCCCTTCGCGCCCGCGCCAGCCTTTGACGAAAGTTATCCGGGCTGATTTCCAAAAATTCGCTGGCCAGGCGATGGTCAATGCCAAAGACTTCTCCCAAGATGAATGTCAGGCGTTGTTCCCGATCTAGACACAGTAGCATGCCGCTCATGCACCCGAACTTGACTTCTTCGATGGCTTCTTTCAGCGCGATCGCTTCATCCTGCGTCAGTTCGGCATCGGGAGTCGCATCGAGAAATTGTCCGTAGCCCTCAAAACTGACAAACATCTCCTCTCGACTGCGCTTTTTCATGTTCAGAATATGATTGAAAACGATCCGATAGAGCCAGGTGCGAAATGCGCTCTTGCCTTCAAATTGCGACAGATTGGTGATGGCTTTGAGCAACACCTCCTGCGTGATGTCTTCGGCATCCTGCGCGCTCGCGGTCATTTTCAGTGCCACGTTATAAATAAACGGTTGATGGCGCAGAATCAGCATCTCCAGAGCTTGCTTACTGCCGCCGAGGCTGGCTTGGACGAGTTCCAAATCGGTGTGCTCGGAATAGTTGGTAGCTGCGAATGGATTTTCCATTTGATTTGTCTTGATTTGTCTCCTCACTTGATTAGACACCGAATGTCGAAAGATGTGACAAGAATTTCGAGGGGGATGTGTCTTATGACCAAACAAAAGCGGCCTAACACCAATGCAAGGCTCACTCAAATGGGGCCAGCAACACCCTAGGGGGAGACTGTCCGCCCCTGGACTTGCGGGGCACTCAGCGCGCCAGCCAGCCGCCGTCTACGGGCACGATCGTGCCATGCATGTAGTTGGATGCCTCTGACGCCAAAAACACGGCCACACAATGCCTGAGCCCCTGGGCTTCCCGGGGCGGATCGGGGAAGCTGTAGTCCAGATCGTAACGGGCCGCGTTCCGCCAGGCACCGGTGCCCTGGTCGTAGACCTGGGTCTCCACGTATACCAGTCGGGGTGGCTGGTGTTACTGCTTGCGAAGGCACGGCCACCTCGACCACTACGGGCAAAGTGAAGCTACCGGATGTTGACAGAAGTTCAGCCGCTGATGAAGAGCCAGGGGCAGAGGCGCTTCTCCAGCCAGTCCACGGCAAAATAGAGCAACAGGCCCAATACGCTCATCGCCACCACGCCCGCGTACATCTCCGGGTATGCCAGCCGCCCCCACGACTCCACGATGATGTAATACCCTAGCCCGGAGGTGGTCGCAAAGGATTCGGCGAAGAAGAGGACGGCGATGGCCGTGCCCACGGAGATACGCAGCGCGGTGAGGACGGCCGGCAGCGTGGCCGGCAGGTACACAAACCGAAAGAGAGCCCGTCGTCCAGCTCCCAACGACCGCACCGAGTAGATCAACTCTGGCCGCAACGCGCCAGCCTCATCACGTACCACCACTAACACCTGAAAGAACAAGATCAGGGCGATGATGAAGATCTTGGAGCTATCGCCTACGCCCAGGAACAGCAAGATGATGGGCAGGAAGACGATCTTGGGGATCGGATAGGCAATGTAGACGAGCGGTGAAAAGAGCCGGTTGAGCGCCGGGCTCTGCCCCAACACCAGCCCGGCCGGCACCGCCGTGACCACGGCCACGATCACCGAAGCCACCACCCGCCAGCCGCTGACCAGGAAATGACGCCCCAGGCCGCGCGGCAATTCGGTGACGAACGCTCGCAGTACGGCATACGGAGCAGGCAGCACATCTCGGCGCACCAGCCAGGCCAGCAACTGCCAGGCGATGATCAGGCCAATCATTGCCAGAGCCAGGTCACGCCGTCGCATCGTGCCTCACCAGTGGACGGACGACTAACGATGAACGGGGTTGATCATTAGTCATCCAGCGCCCCTTGTCCGACGATCTCCCTAACAGCTTGCAGATATGCCTCAAAGTCGCCCAGGTTCTCACGAGCATAATGCAAGACTTGTGCAGGCTTGACCTCCCAATACCGATGCACCAGGAGATTGCGAAAGCGAGACATCCGAACTAACCGCGCCGTGAGTTCGTCGTCCAGCTTGTGTACTTCGCGCAATCCCTCGAAACATTCTGCATAACTGATCGGCACCCGGCGTGCGGTTTTGGCCAGAAGGTGATTGCACAATGCAGCCGCAGCCTCGATGGCGATCAGCAGTAAGTGCATCACCGTGTACAGGTTCCGCTCATCACTCCAAAAGTCGTCATCCGAAAGAGCCGTGTATTGTTGTATCTTTTGCACGCTCTCCCTGATCTCTCGCGCGCGCTCCCGGACTACCTGGAAGTTGATACCTGTCATGAGAGCACCTCTCGCAGATAAGCCTCAGCATGGTGAGAAAATGTCATTACCTCGAGCCCGACCCGCTCGATGAAATCGGTCAACCGCTCTTCGTCCCGCACCAACAGCGCTTGCCCTTGCAGAATCGAGTGCTGGAACCCCAACGGTGCGCCGTTCAAGACATGCACATCCACTTCCACATGTAAGGCGAGGGTAAGCTCAACCGACAGGCTCATCTCATAATCTAGGGTGGTCGTAGTGGACAGCACGAATGGCTCCAGAAAGACCCCTACATCTACGTCATGATAGGGCAGGCCTTCCGCAAAGGAGCCGAAGAGGTAGGCGAAGATAATTTCCTCGTGGGCAGCCAGCAACTGGCAAAGATCGGAGCGCAGTTGCTCAGACCCTGCCGGCTGAAGTGCCGGATCTCGCGGTGGGAAAATCACGGGTCAATCACCTCCTGGCTTTGTCAGAAGCCAGACGCACCACGCACCACGCAACTCCAAGGATAACGAGCGAATGTTTACCAGCTCCTCATCTTGTGGCTAACTGCTCGCCAGGGCTGCTCGCAACTCCGTGCACTTCGCCCAGTAAGCCGGCTGGCCGCGATAGGCCGGGCTGCTCGCAGCCGGGTTTTCAATCACTTGCGCCTGGGACGTGGGAGGCTGACCCAGCACCAGGATGCGCCGCCCCAGGAAGGCCGCCTCCTCGATGCTATGCGTCACCAACACGGTGGTCAGCCTGGCCTCTACGGCCAGTTCGACCGTCAGGCTTTGCAGGTCTTCCCGCGTCAGCGCGTCCAACGAGGAGAAGGGCTCGTCCATGAGCAGGACATTGGGCTCCAGTACCAGCGTGCGGGCGATAGCCGTACGCTGTCGTTGCCCGCCCGACAACTGGCCGGGATAAGCGTCCCGTAAGGCGGCGATGTCCAGCCGCTCCAGCCAGTAGTTCACGCGAGCGGGTGGAATATCCGGTGGCGGATAAGGGCGATCCGCGCCGTCCCTTCGCTTGCGGGCATAAAATCGCCCCAGGTGCATGCCCAGGGCAACGTTCTCCCACACGGTGGCCCACGGCAGCAGGCCGTAGTCTTGCAAGATCAGTCCAGTGCTGGCGCGCGGCCGCGTCACAGGAAGGCCGGCCACGCGGATCAAGCCCGCTGTCGGCTGGCGCAGACCAGCCAGCAGGTAGAGCAAAGTAGTCTTGCCACAGCCGGATGGTCCGATGACCGCCCACATCTCCCCCGGCGCCACCTCCCAGTTGAAATCCTGGAACACCGGCGTCCGGCCGGGATAAGCAAACGTTAGATGCTCGACGGAGATCATACGCGCAACTTTGATTTTGTGGCCCAACTCAGCAGCAACTATGGTCAGGATTCTCCAAGATCGCCAAGCAACCGACGGGCCATTGCAACAGTTTCCTGCGCCACCACTAACAATTCTGGAAACTCGTCGTCGTAGTCCGCTTTGTTTCTTCTTCGCCGTAAGCGATCTCCAATCGTACCGATGGATTTGTAACGTTGTCCTGCGGCGCCCCGATATTTGTCCCACATCGCCTTGTGGAAATCGTCCGTCCTGGGAACACTTTCCCCTCTTTGACGCAGGTGGTTGCGTGCTTTGCAGAAAGCGGCATAATAAGCCCGGCTCACGGCCGACCGGAGGGCAGCTTCATCATCACCTCGCAGGACAAGTTCTTCGGCCAAAACCAGGTACTGAGCCCAGTTAAAAACCATTAGATGTGCTCTACGTCAATATTTAGCAGGCAATGTGCCTGGGATGATGTATCCAGCCACCATTCTTGATCGAAGCGCTCGAGGCAGCTCCAGGCATCATCTGGGGAAAGATCCGTCTGGACGAGAGCGAATAATTCTTGGTCATCGTCCCTATCCGGATCAGTGACGACTTCAAGAACGACCTGAGATTGCTGTCCGAAGTGCTCTCTAATCCTGCCGTACGCTTCCATCAGTAACGGAGCAAGAAACGGATAGATGCTGAGAAACTGCGACACCTCTTCGGGCCGCCTGAAGATGTAGAATTGGCTCAAGGACTGGAGCATGGGTTCAATCGTAAGAACCTGCACGGTGTCAGCAATTTGTTGGGTCATAATCTCTGCCTTTCTCAATCCGAGCAGGCTGAATTCGTGGTCAAGGGGACGACAGCCATGGCTAACCTGTACAAAGCTTACTTCCCCGGCAGGAATGAGGCGTCCACCAACTCATCGTATGGGATATCCCGGCCGATCAGCCCCTTGCCCCGCAACCATTGGACCACGTCGGCGCACTGGGCCTCCGTCGGCACCTGGCCCACGGAGAAGGGCGGCATCGTGTACGTCCCCTGAATGGACTCGGGCACCCGCCCCTGCTCGATCAACAGGTCCTGGTATGCCGTGGGGTTCGCGTTGATGTCGTTGACGGCCTTCCCCCAGGCGACTAGAAATTTGCGCACCGTGTTGGGTTTCTTCTGCAGTGTTTCCACGCTGAAGGACAAGACCGATAGGGATAGCTCAGTGTGCGAGGAATCGTCCACGATGAGCCGGGCCCCGCCCGCGATCGCCCCCTGAGCCATCGGGTCCGGCAGCGTGGCCGCCTGCAACTGCCCATTCATCAGCAGCTCAAATCGTACAGGAATGGCTGTCACCTCGGTGATGGCGATCTCCTCCGCCTTCAGGCCCTCGGCTTCCAGCAAACGCTGGGTGATATATTCGATGACGGTGTTTTGAGACACACCGATGGGCACGCCCCTCAAGTCAGCCGGCGACCGGAGCTCGCTGCCCGGCGCGGCCAGGATACGGAACTGCGGCGCGTCAGGATATGCTTGGCGGGCCGTGTACACCACCTTGATCTTAGGTCGTTCCTTGTTAAACAGTGCCGTAGAGACAAGGTCATTCAATTGCCCGTCAATTTGCCCCGCTTGCATGAGCGCATCTCGCTCCTGGGCTGACTTCACGGGCACCAACTCCACAGTGATCCCCTGCTCGGCGAAGTACCCCTTCTGCTCTGCCACGAAGAACGGGATCACGTCGAGGATAGGCAACAACCCCATCTTGAGACGGGGCTCCTCGACGGTTGTGACCGGCGCGGCCGGCGGGAAACATCCGACCAGCAGCAAAGCCGACAACAAGACGATCATAACAATGTGAAACGGTTTGACCATTTCTAAGCTGCCTCCTCACACATGGTATCGTCAAAATGTAAAACGTAAGCAGCGCGCGACGGCCCTTTACGTTTTACGATTCACGTTTTCATCTGTGTCAACTTAAGCTCTGAGCCCCGTCTCCGGGGCGGCCCGAGGACGGGCCTTTGAGCCCTAAGTTGACATTGATTTTCACGTTTTACGCCTACTTGCGTCGCCCTGAACTGCCCGTTGGCTTGCTACTCGATGGAGTGCTGGGAGTCGGCCGGCTCCGCCGCCAGGGCACAATCGGCGGCTCCTCTTCTTCTTCCTCCTCCTCTTCGTACTCATCCTCACCCAATTCCGGCTCCCACGATGTCAGTGTTGGGATAAGGAAGATCCTCATGAACAAGTAGCCTAACCCAATGGCCACCCCTGACGAGACCAACGTCCCTTGCCACTGGGTCAGATCGAACCAGCGATGCAAGAGCCAACCGATGGCCGTCACCCCCAGTGCTCCCACTGCTGTGGCAACCACAACGGCCACTAACACAATAACGGCCAACAACAAGCTAGCTGCAAACCGCATGCCCTTTACTCCTCTCTTGTTCGAAGCTCGAGGGCCAGGCTGCCTCACATGAGATAGCTCCCACACTCCGACCTTGATTTTCTAATAGTACAGCCCCACCAGGGCTGCCACGAAAACTAGAATGCTAATATAACCGTTAACGTTAAAAAAGGCCAAATTGACCCGGCTGAGATCATCCGGCTTAACCAGGCTATTCTCCCACCATAGTAATCCGGCCACAATCACAGTACCCGCCCAGAATGCCCATCCCAAACCTTGCAGCCAGCCCACCGCTGCCAGCGCCAGTACAGTCAGCGCGTGGTTGATCCTGGCCCAGCGCAACGCCGTGGCATTGCCGAAGCGCGCCGGCACCGAATACAATCCCTCAGCCCGGTCGAACTCCGTATCCTGGCAGGCGTAGATCAGATCGAAGCCAGCGATCCAGACTGTGACGGCTCCCCACAGCAACCAGGGCACGGGATCGGCCAGTGAGCCGCGTACCGCCGCCCACGCGCCGGCCGCTGCCGCGCCGTCCGTCGCCCCCAGCGCCCAGTGCGACAGCCAGGTAAAACGCTTAGTGTAGGAGTAGCCCACCAGCGCGATCACGGCCAGCGGCACCAGTCGCAAGACAAGGTTGTTTAACTGCCAGGCGGCCGTGAAGAAAACCATCAGGGAGATGGCCGCGGCAGCCCATACTTGCCTGGGGGTCAGCAGCCCTGTCGGCAGCGCACGCTGGGCCGTGCGAGGGTTGCGCGCGTCCAGGTGCCGATCTGCCACTCGATTGACAGACATCGCCAGCGTGCGCGCCGCCACCATCGCCACCGTGATCCACAGAAACTTGTGCCAGCCGGGCCAGCCATGGGCCGCCAGCACCATGCCCAGATAGGCAAACGGCAAGGCGAAGATGGCGTGCTCAAATTTGATCATCTCCAGGAAAACGCGAACTTGCTTCATCCAAGTTGTTCCACATCATCTCCGATCTCTAATCTCCCCCGGCCTGCCGACCAGGGCAGCCTGTCCTGGACCGGACAGGCACAGGGGCCATCTCCCCAAGCTCTCCCAACCCATATTCCACCCACCGCTCGCTCACCAGCTTGCGAATAGGCTCGGCCATCTCAATCAACTCCGGCCACTGCCGAGGGTAGCCGTCCTGCGCCGACTTGGCCGTAGCGTCGATGCCAATCTTGCCGCCAAAGGCGAACTGGTACGACGCGTGATCCAGCGCATCCACCGGCCCCTCCTGGATGATCACATCGCGCGCCCAGTCCACGTTGTTAAGGGCATGGAACATCGCCTCACTCACGTTCTGGACATCCACGTGCTCGTCGAACACGATGATGCACTTAGCCAGCATCATCAGCCCTAACCCCCACAGCCCGTTGATCACCTTGCGCGGGTGGCCGGGAAACCGTTTGCGCATGGACACCAGCACCAGGTTGTGAAACACCCCCTCGGGCGGCATGTTCATGTCCACGATCTCCGGCAGAAACAGCCGTATCAGCGGCAAGAACAGCCGCTCCGTCGCCTTGCCCATCCAGTAATCTTCCATCGGTGGCCGCCCCACTACGGTGGTCGGGTAGATCGGCTCTCGCCGATGGGTGATAGCCGTAATATGCATCACGGGGTAATTGTCCACCGGCGTGTAGTAGCCGGTATGGTCGCCAAATGGCCCCTCGGGCCGTTTTTCGTTTGGATCCACGTACCCCTCGATGACGATTTCGGCCTCGGTGGGGACCTCCAACGGCTGAGTGATACAGCGCGCTAGCTCCACCGGGCGGCCGCGCAGCCATCCGGCCAGCAGGAACTCATCCATATCAGGCGGCAGGGGCGCCGAGCCGGCCCAAATCACAGCCGGGTCGCCCCCCAGGCTGACTGCCACCGGAAGGCGCTCGTTCCCTACCTCCCGCGCCCTGCGCTCGTGTTCGGCCCCGCCCTTGTGGAGTTGCCAGTGCATCCCCAGGGTGCGCTCATCGTGCACCTGCAGGCGGTACATCCCCACATTGCGAATCCCGCTCACTGGATCGCGCGTGATCACGGTCGGCAGAGTGATGTAGCGTCCGCCGTCCTTGGGCCAGCATTGTAAGATGGGTAGCCGATCCAGGGTCGCCTGTTCGCCGGTGAGGATGACCTCCTGTACAGGGGCATCCCGCACGATCTTCGGCCCCAGTCCCACCGCGCGCAGTGCGCTCCATAGCTCCCCAGCCCGATCCAGCATCTGCCCCAGACCACGCGGTAACTCCGCTCGAATCAAGGCAGCCAGCTTATCACGCAGCTCGTCTAACTTCTCCACCCCCAATGCCCAGGCCATGCGCCGGGGTGACCCGAACATGTTGATCAGGACCGGGATGTCGTACCCCTTGACCTGCTCGAACAACAGTGCTTTGTTGTGCCCGGCCGGCCCCTTGCTCACCCGATCCACGATCTCAGTGATTTCCAGGTGAGCGCTGACTGGCACCTTGATCCGCACCAGTTCATTTGCCTCTTCCAGCCGGGCGATGAATGCTCGCAAATCGCGGTAGGCCATGTCCTCTTCCCAGAGGGGAAATGTCAGCGATTAGCCAGAGTGCGGTAATTGTATATCATGCTTGTCGTGTTCGTCAACGGCGGTAGGGGTACAATCAGGGCCTTGCCATGTTGCAGCTAACCGGCAGTTGAAACTGCTGTCTACGCCGTGCAAAGCCTCCCTTCAGAGGCTACAGCCGATGTTGGCAGCCCCTCCAGCATCTCACCGCCCCGGTTCGCGAGGCCGCTTCCTGATGCCGAACAGCCCGCGCCACAGGACGACCGCTTTGGCAACAACTGGCAGGCGTGTTAGAATGAGCCAAACCTGATTTGGCCGAAGGGTACGGCAGCCCGGCCGACTTTGGGCGGCTGTTGCGGGATAGGCGTCTCGGCTGGTGGGTTTAGATGATCTGAGGGGAAGCTGCAAGGAGGAGAAGAATTGAAGAAAACTCTGAAGCTGGTTATCGTAGGCGCGTTGGTGGTCCTGGGCTTATCGCTGGGACTCTCCCATGCGGCTCAGGCCACGCCGACGTCGCATGACCGGGTCGTTTATCTTCCTGGTGCGGTTAAGTCTTTCGTCATGCCAGGCGGTAGCGGCGACAGCACCCATTTCGCTGTGATCGGCGACTACGGCCTGGCCAGCCAAAACGAACTGGCCGTGGCCAACCTGGTCAAAAGCTGGAATCCGAGCTTTATCATCACCACTGGTGACAACAACTATTGGGACGGTGCCGCGGCGACTATTGACCAGAATATCGGGCAGTATTACCACGACTTCATTTACCCGTACATGGGTAGTTACGGAGCAGGAGCTACGATTAACCGCTTCTTTCCATCGCTAGGCAACCACGATTTGGATAACCCCGATGGTGCTAACCCGTACCTCAACTATTTTACGCTGCCGGGCAACGAACGCTACTACGACTTCGTCTGGGGGCCGGTGCACTTCTATGCCCTCAACAGCGACCCGAGGGAGCCGGATGGGGTGACAAGCACCTCGGCTCAAGCCAGATGGCTGCAGAGCGCGCTGGCCTCCTCGAACTCCTGCTGGGACCTGGTGTATTTTCACCACCCGCCGTTTTCGTCTGGGGAGTTCGGCACCAACGCGTGGATGCAATGGCCTTTTCAGGCCTGGGGGGCCGACGCAGTCCTGGCCGGCCACTCTCACTACTATGAGCGCATCCTTCGCGACGGCTTTCCCTACTTCGTCAATGGCCTGGGAGGGAACTACGTGATCCATCAGTTCCATGAGACACCAACGGCCGGCAGTCAGGTCCGCTACAACGCCAATTTCGGTGCCATGCGCGTGATCGCCACGCGGACGACGATCTTGTACGAATTTATCGCTATTGATGGGATGGTAGTGGACACGTACTTGCAGAATGGGGGGTGTACACAAACTGTGGTACCGCCCCGTCGGTAAATCGAGTTTTTTGCGCGAATGGCCTACGAGTCATTTTGGCACCAACATAGCATTGTGACCATCAGTCAGATTGGACGCCTCTTTGCCCGGCACCCACTAGAGGCACGAAGAGCACGCCCGCAATGTTGTTAGCCTCGAGCTCCTCACCCCGCTTGATCACCTGCCACAGGGTCTGATACCCACCGGGCGGGCCGATCGGCACCACCAGCCGGCCACCATCTTTCAGTTGCTGTACCAAAGGTTGAGGCATGTGATCGGGCGCAGCCGTGACGATGATCGCATCGAACGGTGCCTCCTCCGGCCAGCCGTAGTAGCCATCGCCCTGGCGCACGTGCACATCACTGTACCCCAAACGTCGCAGCCGTTCCTCCGCCGATTTCGCCAGCTCCGGGATGATCTCGATCGTGTACACCCGGTCTACTAGCTCAGCCAGTACGGCTGCCTGATACCCCGACCCGGTGCCGATCTCCAACACCTTCTCACCTGGCTGTAACTGCAGCAATTGCGTCATCAACGCCACAATGTAAGGCTGCGAGATGGTCTGGCCGAAGCCAATGGGCAGCGGGTGATCAGCGTAGGCGTCGTCCAGGTACTCGGGCAGGACGAACTTGTGGCGTGGCACTTTTTCCATCACCGCTAACACCTTTTCATCGGTGATGTCCCGGGCGCGCATGGTCCGTTCGACCATCTCGTGTCGTCGTCGAGCGAATTCGTCCTCCAAAGAGGGGGTTGCAGTGGGGAGCGCACTGGTAGCGGGCAATGGAGAGATAGGAGGTGCGCAAGCGATCAACCAGAGGCCAATCCATAATATCAGAAAAAACCACCGGAGTCTCATTTTCGCCTCCTGTCTCATCTTCTATCCTATGTCATTCGTAACTGTTCAGCCCCCCTATCCCCCTTCCCGCTGGTGGGAAGGGGGGCTAGGGGGGATGGGCTCAACAGTTACAGATGTTTCTGCTGCTACGGCTACTTGATGCAGCACCAAAGATTCAAAGTGTCTGATCAATCGCTGACCGGCTTTAAAGAGCAAGATGCCCAGCAACAGCACGACCAGCAGGAACCCCGACAACAACGAGGGCGAGAGGTTAACCGCACCGGCCCCCACGGCAGCGGCTACCCCCACAGCGGGGCCACGCGTGATCAGCACGATGCCCAGGATCTTCCAGATGGACACCTGAGCCAGGCCGGCCAGGTAGTAAGGCAGATCACCTATTGGCCCTGCCATCAACAAGAACCAGACCCAGGTGGTATTGGCGTGGAGCAGCTGCTCCCAGCGACTGACCCGCTCGGCTCCCAGCCAACGTTCAACAAAGGGCCTCCCGAACCGGCGGGCCAGTGTCATCGCTAGCGCACCCCCCGTCAGCATCCCGCACAGGCTGTAAATAGTGCCAGGCACTGCCCCGAACAGGTAGCCGCCTGCCAATTGGACGAAATAGCCTGGGATGGGGGCAAGGACGATCTGCCCGGCGTTCACCAGGATCATCGCCACTGGCCCCCACGGCCCCAACGAGGCCAGCCACGCCCGCGCGCGCTCTGCGTCTGTCACCAGTCCTATGAACAGGCGCCACAAGATGATCACCACAGCCAGCACCGCCATGGTCAACAACAAGTATCGCCACCGAAAACGCCCAGAGTCGTGGGCTGTCATCATGCCTCCTACCTTGGAGTATAGCAAGTGGCTATAGAGGCGTCAAGCCAGACGCAGGTGGGTAAGACTTCGGAAGTCTCAGTTGACGTATGATACTACGTAATGGTATCATCAATCATATGGAATAAAGAGTCAACATGGGCAAGAGAGAAGCTTCTTCAGAAGATACGAAGCCCAACCGAAACTTGAGTATGCTACCGTCAAAGCACGGTCACTCGTCCAAGATAAATGACCCTCACTCGCCGTGACAGAGTCTCCTTTGCCAATGTTGCTGGAGATTTGCGCAGATTGCGAGAGGAAAGAGACATCGAATCATGAGTGATCTCCTAATATCGCTGAATGAACAACAACGCGCCGCCGTCACAGCCGGCGATGGGCCGGTGCTGGTGTTGGCCGGGCCAGGTTCCGGTAAGACGCGCGTCCTCACACATCGCATCGCCTGGCTGGTGGCCGAACGCCAGGTTGCCTCTTGGCGCATCATGGCGGTGACTTTCACCAACAAAGCCGCCCGTGAGATGCGCAGCCGCACCGAGAAGCTTTTGGGCGAGGATCTGCGTGACCTGGCCATCGGCACGTTTCATTCCATCTGCGTGCGCGTCCTGCGCCGCGAGGCTCAGCACATTAGCCTCGACTCGCATTTTAACGTCTTCGATGAAGACGATCAACTCATGGTCATCCAGCGGGCGTTGCAAGATCTGAAGGTGGACGACAAGCGGTTCCGTCCGCAGTCGCTGCGCACCCTAATCTCCAGAGCGAAGAACGAGCTGATCCGACCCCAGGATTATACCTCGCGCACTTACTGGGAAGAGGTCGCTGGCCGCGTCTATCGGCGGTATCAGGAACTCATGCAGGCTAATAACGCCCTTGACTTCGACGATTTGCTGATGCAAGCGGTACTCCTCTTCCGCCAGGTGGCTGACGTGCGCGAGCGGTATCAAGAGCGTTATCAGCACATCCTGGTAGACGAGTTCCAGGATACCAACAGCGCCCAGTACGAGCTGGTGCGGCTACTATCGGGGCGCTGGCACAATGTATTTGTAGTCGGCGATGAAGACCAGTCCATCTACCGCTGGCGAGGAGCCGACTTCCGTAACATCCTCCGCTTTCGCCAGGACTTTCCGGCAGCGAAGGTCTTCCTTCTGGAGCGCAACTATCGCTCGACCCAGATCATCCTGGACGCGGCCAACGCAGTGATCGCCCACAACCTGCATCGCATACCCAAAAAGCTGCACACAGACCGGCAGACGGGCCCACGCATCACTGTGTACGAAGCGTACAACGAGAGCGACGAGGCCAGCTATGTCGTCGGCCAGGTCCGGCGGCTGATGGAAATGGAAGGGCTCTCTCCGGGCGGCTGTGCGGTCATGTATCGCACCAATGCCCAGTCTCGTGCCCTGGAAGATGCGTTTGTAGCGGCGGGCATGCCATATCGCCTGGTGGGAGCTACCCGCTTCTACGAGCGGCGCGAGATCAAAGACTTATTGGCGTATCTGCGCCTGATCTATAACCCGAATGACGAGCTCAGCCTGGCTCGCATCGTCAACGTGCCGCCCCGCAAGATCGGCGACCAAACGTTAGCCAGGTTGGCTGCATGGGCGAGGGAACTGGGAGTATCCCAGGTGACGGCTTTGCGTCGGCTGCGAGATGGGGAGAACTCCCCCTTCGCGGCTCAGGCCCACATGGCGCTCTTGCGTTTCCTGGATTTGCTCGACGGGTGGATCGCCATTCGGCGCCAACTCACGCCCGCCCAGTTGCTTGACCGTGTATTGGACGAATCCGGGTACGTCAACTATGTGCGCGACGGCACGGAAGAGGGAGAAGATCGCTGGGCCAACATCCAGGAATTGCGTAATGTCGCTGCTCAGTATAACGACTTTACACCTGGCCCAGGTGATGAGGATTCAGACGCCCTGGGCACTTTCCTGCAGGAAGTCGCACTGGTGTCTGATGTGGACGCGTTGACTGAGGAGGCGAATGCGCCTACATTGCTCACGCTGCACATGGCCAAGGGGTTGGAATTTCCGGCTGTCTTCATCACTGGCCTGGAGGAGGGGCTGTTGCCTCACTCCCGTTCGCTGGACGACCCAGATGAGATGGAGGAGGAGCGGCGGTTGTTCTATGTGGGCATTACCCGCGCTAAAGAGTATCTGTTTTTGACCCATGCCTTTCGCCGGCGGGCCTATAACTCGGACGAAGCGAACGAGCGCTCCCGTTTCCTGGACGACATCCCCAAATCATTGATTTCGGATTTCGGAATTCGGATTTCGGATTTCCGCAATCCGCAATCCGCAATCCCAAACCCGTTGCGCCCTCAGTTCGCGGCCGGCGACCGCGTGCGGCATACGTTATTCGGTGAGGGGGTAGTCGTCAACACCTTACTGACCAACGATGATGAAGAAGTGACCGTCGCGTTCGATGGACGTGGGGTTAAGAAGCTGCTGGCCTCTTATGCCCGGCTGGAGAAACTGCCCCGGCGGTAAGGATGTGATGGGACGCTACGCGACGGCCGGGCGCTCCCAGGCCCGCACCAACTGCCAGCGCAGCGTCGTTACGTCGAAGGCCAGCTCGAAGGTGTCAAACGCCGCCGTTTGCACCAGGAAGTGTCGCTGAGGTGGGGGGCCTTCCTCGATCCATTGACGACCCACCGAGGCGATGTAGCGAGTGTATCCTTCCCAGATAAAAGCTATGGGTATCACCCGGCCGTCCGGCAAAAACCGGGCTTGGACCATCACCGGCTGGTTGATCCAACGCTCTTCAGTCATGGTAAGGCTCCTTGTCTATTGCTTTGATGCTCCAGATAACGCAACAGCAGCCGTAACGCTGCCTCGGCGGAGGCTGCCTTGTTCCCCTCCCGATCATAGGGCCAGACGTGCCGCTCACTCCACTCCGCGTCCGGGGCCGACAGGTGAAGGTGTACCAGGCCCACCGGCTTATCCGGCATACCACCTCCCGGCCCGGCAATCCCCGTGATAGACACGGCCACGTCCACCGCAAACAAGCGGCGAGCGTTCTGGGCCATCTCTCGGGCCGTCTCCGCGCTGACTGCACCGAACTGGACCAGTGTCTCGTGCTGAACACCCAGTACGCGCTCCTTCGCTTCGTAGGCATACGTCACTGCGCTGCCCCAAAAGTAGTCGGAGCTGCCAGGCACATTGGTGATAAGATGCCCCACCAGCCCGCCAGTACACGATTCGGCCAGCGCCAGCCGCTTGCCCTGGGCACGCAACTGTTGCCCCACCGCCTTGGCTAAAGCTGCCACATCGCTCATAACGCCTCTCCGCAAATCAACATGAGCGGCTGGCCTGTTGCACGCGTCAACACGACCACCGCTGGCCGACCCCCTGGCATCGTCTTCAACCGCCGCCTGAATTCATCCGGGTCCACAGCCGACCCGCGCTTCTTCACGGTCACAGCGCCGACCCTCAGCGCTCGCAGCCGCTGGTTGAGCAGCTTAAGATTGAACGGATGCACCTCCCAGACAGGATAACAGCGGGCGAAGGGAGTTGCCACAGCGCGATGGGCTGTGAGGTACGCGATCTCCTCGTCCAGCTTGTATGCCCCGATCTCCCAGGCCAGTTGTTCTACCACATGCGCTCGGATAACGGCCGGATCCGGTTCGTACAGATACGCGGCCGGTGAGCCTACCGGCACCGGCTCCACATGTTCCCTGGCCAGCGTGTAATCACCAGGAAGGAGCGTAGCCCGCCGTCGCGCTTTCGTGGCAAGATCGCCGAACCAGAGCACCGCCTCCTTGCACGTCCCGTTTTCAGAGATAAACTCCACTTCGCAGTCCTGTGGAATCTCGCGATCTTCCACGCCCGGATGCACTTTGACACCCAGGTGCGGTGCCCACTTTCGCAACGCCAGCACTTCAGCCAGCGGCGGCACCATCTCATACAGCGAAAAAAACCGCCGGCCGTTCACGCGGCGCGCCGGATCCACGAAAGCGGCTGGTGTACCCCACGGCTGCCTGCGCAGGTCTGTACAGATAACGTGAACTTGTTGGCCTACATCGTAGACGTTGGCGTTGGCCTGGGCCATACGTGCCCGCAACAGGTCATGGTCCACGGCGATCACCTGGTGGCCAGCGGTGGCCAACCCCAGCGTGTCGCCGCCAATACCGCAACCCAGATCGGCCACACAGGGGAACGGAGCATAGCGCTGGGCGCGATAACGGCTGATAACCTCGCCCGAGGCTTGCTCCAGCGCTTCCTCGATGAAGAACATGCGCGCCGCCTTGGTGAACTTAGCTGCTGCCCGTAGACGCAGCCGGGCCAGTGTGACCACGGCCGCGGCCTCGGCCGGCGAGCAGGTGCGCCGCAGGCGGGTGAGTGTGCTCAGGATAGCCTGGTCGCGCAGGTCGTCCAGTGTCAACGTTGCCAGAGCAGCTTCACCGCGCTCGCTGAACAGAAAGTCCAGTGTCTTCTGGGTGATTGGTTCGTGCGGTGCAATGCCTTCCACACCTCTCACCTTCGGTGCATTTTTGTTCGCAAAATGATTATACTTCGGCGCTTGGAGAGGGTCAACCGCTCTGAGCGTTTGCCATTTCATGCCACTTGGGCTATCATAACGCAGACAAGCGCGGCGGGGGTGCAATGTGATAAGCCACCCCCGCCGATCTATGATAACTAACTGACGGAACTATGGACCGACGAGGACAGGTTTTTCTGCGACGACGGCGCCGCTACCGGGCGCGGCAGGCTACTCCCAAACCCGAGCTGTGGGCGTTGCGGATATTTCTGGGCTTCATGCTGATCATCGTCGTAACGACAGGGACGGCTGTAGCAGTCGTGGCGGGCACCGCAGCCGGCGTCTATGCCTACTTCGCCCGTGACCTTCCAGACGCCAGCGCCATCGAGACGGAGCAGGAACAGTTCGAGACGGTGCGCATCTACGACCGGACAGGGCAGCACCTGTTGTACGAGTCCATTGATCCCCGTCCCTTCCGCGGCGATCGCACCTACGTACCGCTGGATCAGATCTCGCCTCACCTGATCCAGGCCACTATCGCCCTGGAAGATCGCTCGTTTTACGAGAACCCGGGCGTGAATTTCCGCGGTCTGGCCCGTGCCTTCGTCTCCACCTTGCAGGGCGATTCCATTCAGGGTGGCTCTTCCATCACTCAGCAGCTCGTTAAGAACGTCCTCATCTCTCCAGAAGAGCGTTACCAACGTTCCTACGCCCGCAAGATCAAGGAGACGATCCTGGCGCTGGAGATCACCCGGCGCTATCCCGGACAGGAGGGCAAGAACCAGATCCTGGAATGGTACCTGAACTACAACTTTTACGGCAACGCAGCCTATGGGGTAGAAGCCGCTGCCCGCATCTACTTCGACAAATCAGCCAAAGACCTGACGCTGGACGAGGCAGCCATGCTGGCGGCGCTGCCCCAATACCCTGGGCTCAACCCTATCCAGGCCCCCGCCGATGCCTACCGCCGGCAGCGTAAGGTGCTCGATGCGATGGTGCAGGCTGGTTATCTCACTCAGGATGAGGCCAATGCAGCCAAACGCTACTTCAACGACCGTCTGCTGAGCGATCTGGTCGAGCAGGGGATGCTATCCTCCGAAGACCTGGAGCCGGCGCGCCGGGGTGATCCCATCGCAACGATAAAGGCCCTGCGGGCCCTGGCAACGAGCGATCTACTGACCGCTGAGGAGGCCGAAGAGGCCAGCCGGCAAGGGGGCGTTCGCTGGCAATTCGTGCGTCAGCAAGCAGAAGAGCGCTTTGAGATCCCACCAGATGCTCCACATTTCGCCCTCTACGTGCTGGATCAGCTTGACCGGGAGTTCAACACTGCCGACGATCCGTACTTCATCTGGCGCAACGGGCTGCAGGTCTACACCACGCTGGATTGGGATCTGCAACAGCGCATCCAGTGCATTGCGCGTGCTCACATCGCCTACCTGCAAAATAAGGAGCCCGCCCCTTACCCTGGCTGTGAACCACCTCCCCGGATCGAGGAGCTTAAGCTGGCCAAGAATCAGTTTGATCACGAGGTCACCAACGCGGCCGTGGTGGCCATCAACCCCAAGACGGGCGAGATTCTGGCCATGCTGGGCAGCCTGGATTATTACAACAAAGAAATTGACGGTGAGGTGAACAATGCACTGGCCGAGAACCAACCAGGCTCGTCCTTCAAACCGTTCACCTATCTCACCGCGTTTCAACAGGGGTACACTGCGGCTACCATGGTCATGGACGTGCGCACCGTCTTCCCTGATCCGCCCAATCCGCCCTACGTGCCGGAGAACTACGATCGCAAGTACCACGGCCCACAAAGCCTGCGGGAGGCGTTGGCGCGCTCTTACAACATCCCGGCCGTGTGGTTGATGAGCAAAGTGGGCATCAAAAACGTCCTGAACACGGCTCACCGCATGGGGATTAACACTTTGACCAAGGATTACTACGGGCTCAGTCTGACGTTGGGTGGCGGTGAGGTGCGGCTGCTGGACATGACCTACGCCTTCAGCGTGCTGGCCAACAACGGTGTGATGGCAGGCCAGCCGGTCCCACCCATCCAGCGACGGCCAGGTTATCGCAACCTGGACCCGGTGTCCATTCTGTTGGTCAGGGACAAGAACGGCCGCGTGTTGAAGGAGTACCGCCAGCCGCAAGTGGAGCAGGTCCTTTCGCCGCAACTGGCCTATCTGATGAACAGCATTCTGTCGGATAAGCAGGCGCGCCTGGCAGCCTTCGGTAGCTTCTCCAGGTATCTGGAACTGGAAGACCGCCCGGTGGCCGCTAAGACCGGCACGACCAACAACTACTGGGACGACTGGACTCTCGGCTACACACCGCAACTGGCGGTAGGGGTGTGGGTAGGGAATACCAACAATAAGCAGATGAATAAGATGCCCGGCTCCCTGGGTGCTGCGCCCATCTTCGATCAGGTGATGGAGTATGCCATGAGGGATAAGCCGGTAGAGACGTGGCAGGAGCCGCCGGGCATGACGCGGGTTACCGTGTGCGTGCCTTCCGGCCTGCTCCCCACAGACGACTGTCCTACCCGACGCCAGGAGCTGTTCATCGCGGGCACCGAGCCACAGACATACGACACGGTTTACCGGGCCTTTGAAGTTAATCGGGAGACGGGCAAACTGGCGACTCAATACACTCCACGGGAGCTGGTCGAGCGGCGCGTTTATCAGATCTTCCCGCCCGAGGCCGCCGACTGGGTGCGGGAATCGGGCGTCCCGCAGCCTCCTACTCAGTACGATGATGCCTATGGCCCTGGCCCCGCCGACCCGGAGGTAGCCATTGTCGAGCCAGGCCCTTACAGCTACGTGCGGGGCATCATCTCCATCGTGGGCAACGCGCAGATGGGCGACTTCCGCAGTTATCGCGTGGAGTTTGGCGAAGGGTTGAACCCAGG
>DAOUAJ010000079.1:0-16905 GCA_034433615.1 Anaerolineae bacterium
CGCATCTTGATCTGGGCCGCCGATTCCTCGCCGGAGATGTATAGCACATCCTGGTTTTCGGCCAGCAGCGCACAAAGCTGAAGTAGAAGCGTGGAATTGTGAATGATCAGGTCATTTGCCACGAAACTGGCTTTGCCCGGCACACTCAGGTCATAAACCGGTGCTTCTCCGGCCAGCTCAATACTTGCGACTTCGTCCCAATAGACATCGCCAAAAGCCAGCGCGTGCAGGGATGGGTCGGCGGTGGCAGTAGCCAGGCTCGCCACGGTTGACCGACAAAGTGGGCGTTCATGTCGCCGGTTTTTGATTTTCACTCCAGCTTTGAGTGAGAGTTGGGCAAAACTTGAATCGCCCATAGCTATTTTGAGGTGTTCCCAAAAGACCTTGCCGGTCGGGATTGTGTCACGCTGTGTGGACGGCAATCGCGGTAGTCCCATCTCTGCAATCTGTGCGCAGATTGCATCCCGTCCCATGATGCCGATGGTTTTCAGAAAGTGCTGCACGTGTGGAAGGCCCAGGAGCACAACCTCATAGGACGTATAAGGCGCGTCGTTCACACGGCTGCGTTTAGTGCGCAACGTCGCGATCAAGCCAAAACGCAAAAGTAAGTGTTGCACATCTTCCGCGAGACGGCGGCTGATCGTGCTATAGGAGATGCCCGGTTGGCCGCGACGATTGACGTACACGGTGCCGTCACAGGTGAAGAGCACTTTCAGGAAAAGGGCCAGTTGTTCGCGGGGCAACTGAAAGATGCAAGATGGTACGTGCTTGTCCGCGGCCGTGACGAACCGCAGTCCGGCTTCTTCCAGAAAACGAGCGATGGGCGTTTTGACCTCGGCGCGGTGGCGCGCCTCCGGCGCTAGGTCTGCCAATGGCACGTCGGCGGCATCGGCCATTCGTCGCAAATCTGCCTCGCTGGGCACGCATTTCCCGCGTCGCCAGGCATTCAATAATTCGTAACGGATGCCGGCGCGTTGTGCCCACATCGCCCAGCTTATGCCAATACGCTCTTTCACAGCCCTGAGGGCAGTCGCCAATTCCTGGCGTGCGGGCGCACGTTGTTCTACATTGTTAGTGAACCGGTACTGGCGTGCCTTGTTCTCCCGTTTTTCGTAGCAGACCAATTGCATCCCAAAGACGGCCGCGATCTCCTCCAGGTCGCGCACCACTTCGGGTAGATGGTTGGTCACGCAGATCGAGGATTGGGCCGCACCGTCCGACAAGATGTAAGCGATGAGCTTGACCGCCGCTTCCGGTAATGGCTTTTGGCCAAAATACGGCAGCGCGCGCGGCGCGGCGATCCGACTGCCGGCAGTCAGCTCACTGGCTGGCCGCCAACCCTCTGGTGTCAAGAGAGGATGGTCCGGCGTGCAGCGGAGCATGCGCCCCAGTTTTGTCTTCACTTCCACAATCGGGTGGACGCCGCGCACGTGGAAGACTGAAGGAGAGGTAGGCTCAAGCCGCAACGTGCGCTCGTCCATGGCCAGCACGTCCCACTGGCCAGTAGCCCACTCCGTGATCGGCAAATAATTACCTGTCTTCGGGTCAAGAACACGTGTGTCTGCCGTGACGCACTTACCGATCCCTGGATCTCCGCCCACGAGGACGACCGAGCCAGGCACGATGCCGCCCCCCAGCACGCGGCTGAGCTCGCCGATGGGCACGGGGATGCGCTGGAAGCCGTCGGCGGCGATGGCGGGCAACGGCAGGGGGGTCGCATCTCTCTCCGTCCATGCCCGTGCGGCCGTGGAACGCTCCTCCTTGACGATCATCTCGACCAGCGTGTTCCACTCACCGCAGTCGGGGCAGCGTCCCAGCCACTTCATCTGGACGCCGCCGCATTGCTGGCAAACGTATCGAGTCTTTTGCTTGGCCATCCTGTGCCTCCTGCTCGCTCAAATGTTCGACGGCTATTCTACCACCAGCCCAGCCAGCAAGCAAGCTTGCCTCCTTCGCCTCTCAGAAGGGTAAACGCGGGCATAAAAAAGGGCGAGACTCTCATCTCGCCCCCGATACCTGCAAGCTTCAGACCCGAGGGGTCTCCCTGGCCTGTCAAGCAGGACAGGCAAAGGACCCTTCGGGTCTGAGGCTCAATCGAAATCAGCCCAACACCGCCTCCAGCATCTGTGGTGCATCCTCGTCCGGGTCGGGCCTGGACTCGACAACGTTTAACTTTAGCTTGCCCTCGCCGTCGAGATCCACCATAATCTTGTCGCCCGCTTTAAAGTGCCCGGCCAGCAATCCTTCTGACAACGCGTCCTCGATCTCCCGTTGGATCACCCGGCGCAGCGGGCGGGCACCGAAATCGGGATCGTACCCCTCTTCGGCGATCTTCTGTTTAGCGGCCTTGGTTATCTCCAGCTTGATGTCGTGCTCCGTCAACTGCGCACAGACCCGCTTCATCTCCAGGTCAACGATCTCCGTGATCTGTTCTCGCGTCAACGGTCGGAACACCATCACGCCGTCCAAACGGTTGATGAACTCGGGGCGGAAAGTCTTCTTCAGCGCCTCCATCACCCGTTCCTTGATCTCTCTGTATTCGTCTTCCTGGGTTTGCACTTCATCTCTGGGGATGGCGAACCCCATCGGGCCACCCCGATTGATGAGCTTGGCTCCTATGTTGGACGTCATGATGATGATGGTGTTGCGGAAGTCCACGCGCCGTCCCTTAGCATCCGACAGATGCCCGTCTTCCATGATCTGGAGGAGCATGTTGAAGACTTCGGGATGGGCCTTCTCGATCTCATCGAGCAGGATTACGCTGTATGGGCGGCGCCGCACCGCCTCGGTAAGCTGCCCCCCCTCCTCGTAGCCGATGTAGCCGGGGGGCGCGCCGACCAGCCGGCTGACGTTGTGCCGTTCCATGAACTCGCTCATATCCAGCTTGATGAGGGCCTCTTCGGAGCCAAACATGAATTCAGCGAGGGTCTTGGCCAACAGCGTCTTGCCAACGCCGGTAGGGCCGAGGAAGATGAACGTACCGATGGGGCGCTTGGGGTCTTTCAACCCGATGCGGGCTCGCCTTACCGCTTTCGAGATCGCTTCAATCGCTTCGTCCTGACCGACCACCCGCTCGTGGAGGGCCTTTTCCATCTCCAGCAGCCGCTCCGATTCCTCGCCAGCCATGCGCCGCACGGGGATGCCAGTCCACATGGAGACAACCTCGGCGATGTCATCGGCCGTTACCTTAGGGCGAGCCAACGATTCCCAACCGCGGCGTAGGCTCTCCAGCTTCTGCTGAAGCTCCACCTCACGGTAACGCAGGTCAATAGCGTCATCATAACGCTGGGTCTCCAGGGCCTCTTCCTTTTCCTTCTGCAAAGCTTTGAGGCTGACATAGGTCTCGCGCAGGGTTTCGGCGTAAGGGGTCTTGTACATGCGGACGCGGCTGGCGGCTTCATCAACCAGATCAATCGCCTTATCAGGCAAGAAGCGGTCGGGGACGTATCGGGCACTGAGATGTACGGCAGCTTCGATGGCTTCGTCGGTGATCTCTAGCTTGTGGTGCTCTTCATAGCGGGAACGGATACCGCGCAGGATCTCTATGGTCTCCTCAATGGTGGGCTCCTCGACCAGGACCGGTTGGAATCGGCGCTCGAGGGCGGCATCGCTCTCGATGTACTTGCGGTACTCGTCCAGGGTAGTGGCGCCGACGCATTGGAGCTCACCGCGGGCCAGGGCGGGCTTGAGGATGTTGGCGGCGTCCACACTGCTACCGGCCGCTCCGGCTCCCACCAGCATGTGCACCTCATCAATGAAGAGAATGCTCTCTGAGTTCTTGATCTCCTCGATGACCTTCTTCAAGCGCTCTTCAAACTGGCCCCGGTACATGGTACCGGCGACCAAGGCACCCACATCCAGCATCAGCACCCGCTTGTTCAGCAACGGTTCAGGGGCTTCGCCAGATACAATGCGCTGGGCCAGCCCTTCAACGATGGCGGTCTTACCTACACCCGGTTCGCCGATGAGGGCCGGGTTGTTCTTGGTGCGCCGGCTGAGGATTTGAATGACCCGCTCGATCTCTTTCTCTCGCCCGATGATGGGGTCCAGCTTGCCTTCTTCAGCCTGTGCGGTCAAGTCCAGGCCAAGCTGGTCGGTCAAAGGCGTCTTGGATTCGCCCTTGCGCTTCTCTTTTGTCGTTTGAGCCTGAGATTGCAAGATGCTGCGCGCGGTCTGGGTACGGACCCGATCCAGGCTGACACCTAACTGCTTGAGCACGCTGACGGCGACACCATCACCTTCACGCACCAGGCCGAGCAGCAAATGCTCGGTGCCAATATAGTGATGTCCCATCAGGCGGGCTTCGTCAACGGCCAGCTCGATCACGCGCTTGGTGCGTGGAGCCAATGTAGGTTTGGTAAACGGGGTACGTTCCCCCCGTCCCACGGTGCGCTCCACCGCACGAATCACTTGCCCTGGATCAACTCCCAACTCGCGCAGCACCTTCACAGCAACGCCGTTCTCCTCTCGCACCAACCCTAACAACAGGTGCTCTGTTCCGATGTAATTATGGTTCAGGCGTTGCGCTTCTTCTTGCGCCAATTGCAGCACACGACGCGCGCGTTTTGTGAACCGATCCAGTTTGTCAGACATGGCATCCTATCCTTAAGTTCGAGGGGTGTTGTACCAAGTACTTGGCTCAGGAGAGTAATCAGGCTGCCAAGACTATCATGGTCAGGTACAAGTGCTCTATCAACCAAGTTTTGATGGGTAAATCTGTCCCACTGATCGTCATTTTGCCCATCAAATCGGCTTTGACAGGTTGCGAACGCGCTTTGGTTTGTGAATCTGGACAGGTGGCCGCCATCGGGTAGGCCAGGAGAAAACCACACCCATATCCATCAAGTTACCCGGTGTCGCGGGTGGCTTGATTCTAGCCCACGGGGATGGACTTCAGTAATCTGCGATCGCGACCTCGACCAGATGCAGAGAGCTCACAAACCCCCGGTGCGTTCAGTACAACCGAGCTGTGTCACCTCAAGTATAGCGTTGCTTCCCCAGTACCGTAGTAATCCGAGTTCCATTCAAGTTGCTATCGGGAAACACAAGGGGGCTTTGTGCCTTCCGGCCCTTGCCCCCTGTCGGATAGTACGAGTATTTTAGGTTGTTTGCCAAGCGCGAGTTGATCCCGGTATGAATCGGCCTGTACCACTGTCAGCATTAACAGGGTTTGACTTTAAGCGGACCAAGCCTCGCATTGGCAACTGGCGGCTTCGGGCGCGGTCAGGATTCACTCTCCTCTTTCCTGGGGAGCTCATCTTCGTATGCCTCGTCTGGTATTTCCGTAGAGGTTGATTCCGTGCTCTCTGTTGCCGCAGGAGGTGCCCATTCCTCCGATTCCTCCTCTTCTGCCTCGCGCCAGTCATACTCAGCGTATCGGTCCTCATCTACGCGCTTCAGGCTCAGGCCGATACGCCGGCGTTCTGGTTCGATGCGGATGATGCGAAGGGTGTACGTCTGGCCTTCCTTCACCACTTCCTTGGGATGAGCGATGCGTTCATCCGAGAGCTCAGAGATGTGGATAAGACCTTCAATTTCATTATCAATGCGAGCGAAAGCTCCGAAGTTGGCCAGCTTGGTGATGGTGCCTTCCACAAGTTGCCCAACGGCATACTTCTCGTGTACGACGCTCCATGGCTCGGGCTGTAGACGACGGAGGCTCAGCCCGATGCGCTTTCGCTCTCGATCAATGTTGATAACCTCGACCTCGACTTCCTGCCCGACCTGCAACACCTCGCTGGGATGACTCACCCGTCCCCACGACAGTTCGGAGAGATGGATCAGGCCGTCGGCCCCACCCAGATCAACGAATGCCCCAAAGTTCGCCAAGCTGCTCACCCGGCCATGGAGGCGGTCCCCCTTCTTCAGGCCGTCCAGAAGACGCTGTTTTTGTACCTTGCGCCAGTCGCGCATGGCCTGGCGTTCGGACAGGATCAGGCGGTTCCGACGCCGGTCCAGCTCGATGACCTTGAGCTGGAGCTTGGTGCCGACCATGCTGGCCCATCGTTTCTCGGCATCTTCCCCCTGTAACTCCTGGGTGGCACGGTGTGCACCGACGAGTTGAGAGCCGGGGACAAACCCCCGGACCTTACCCAACTTCACGATGACACCGCCACGGTTGTAGCCACTTACAACCCCCTCAAAGATCTCCTGAGATTGCAGCAACTCCTCTGCGTGGCGCCAGTCACGCTCCTGCTGAGCGCGAGCTAACGACAGGACGACGTTCCCGTCTTTGTCCTCGGGCCGGATTACATAGGCGACCACCGAATCTCCGGGCTTGAGATTCTCAATCTCCGGGCCAAGCCGCTCCAGCTCACGGCCAGAGACCACTCCCTCTGACTTGGCACCGATGTCAACCAGGATCTCTGTTGGGCTGACGCTGATGATGATGCCGTCGCGAATTTCACCGGCCTTGGGCTGAAAGTCGCTGAAATCCTCGGCATCTAACAACTCCGTCATCGGGTGGATGTCTGACTCTCTTTGTGCTGCTTCCACCGCGAGGGACTGGATGGCATCTCCCTGCCCTTCTCCTGAAGCGAGGGGCTGGGCATTGTCCGCGTGTTCCATGCGTGCCTGCTTCTCCTCCTGAAGTGTACGCGACATTATACCCTGTTTTCGTATGAGACGCAAGCAGTCAGAAAGGAGGGGTTTGGGGAGCTTGCTCTCGCATCAGGGCAATTGCCTCTATTTCAATCAGCGCGCCCAGAGGCAAGGCGCTGACTTGCACTGTAGAGCGAGCGGGAGGTTTGTCTGAAAAGGCACCGCCATACACGGCATTAACGGCAGCGAAGTCGGCCATGTTGGTTAAGAAGATCGTGGTCTTGATCACATCGCTCAGGCTACTACCAGCCGCCTCCAACACGGCTTGCAAGTTGTCCAGGATCTGTCGGGTTTGAGCCTCTATGCCGGTGCGTAGCTTCCCGGTAACGCGATCAAGGCCGATTTGCCCGGCGGTGAATACAAAATCGCCCACCCGCACAGCCTGGGAGTAAGGTCCCACCGCCGCGGGTGCGCGATCAGTAGCGATAATGTCGCGTATCATAGGGATAAAAGCTCCTTGTGACTCTATTATATTCTATCTCGCGCGTGAGGTGTTGTCAAGCTCCCACCCAGGGCCAAAGTAGGGGGTGCATTTGTCTCCGCTTCCGTTATTGTGGTATAATCTCTCCACAAGTGAGGATTTAACTCAGCGACATTATCACGGGTTGAGGGTAGGAGGTCGTGCATGATCGAAGTATCTATCAACAGTGTGCGAGTAAGCCTGATGTCCCAACACCGGATCGTGGTGTTAAAGGAGATGGATAACGATCGGTTTCTGCCTATCTACATCGGGCCTTTTGAAGCGGACGCCATCACCATTGAACTCCAGGGTGTAGAGGTGGTTCGTCCTTTGACCCACGACCTCCTCAAGCGCATGATTGAGACATTAGGAGCTCGCGTTTCCCATGTGGTCATCAATGATTTGCGCGATGACACCTTCTATGCTCGCATTGTTCTGGATGTAGATGGCGAAGAAACCGAAGTGGATTCTCGTCCCTCGGACGCCATCGCCCTCGCCGTGCGTGCCAGGGCCCCTGTCTTTGTCGCTGAGGATGTCATGGACCGGGCCGGCATTATCGCTGAGCAAGATATCCAGGAATCGGCTCAGATGCGGGCGTTCGCCGAATCAGAGGAAGAAACCTCGCCTGATGACCTGGAGGCCTTCCGCGACTTCGTAGAGGGGCTGGACCTGGAAGGTCTGGGCGACGAGGAAGAGTAGGTCTCTGTGATTCACGCGACCAACCTGGAATGGCCGCTGGCCTCCTCAGGTTACAAAACAAGAGACACGGCGAGGCCATCACGGCCTCGCCTTCGCTTTAATTGTCGAAACGGACAGATGAGGCCATGGACACAACCGAGCGGCTGGTTCCCGCCAATATCGAGGCTGAGGAAGCCGTCCTTGGCTCCATTCTAATTGACCCCGACGCCATCATCAAGATCGCGCCTACACTGCACGCGGACGACTTCTACCTGGAGAAGCACCGCTGGATCTACCAGGCGGCATTGGATCTGCACGAGCGCCGCTTGCCGGCGGATTTCGTCACCCTCTGCGATGAGATGGAACGGCGCAACCAGTTGCAGGAGGTAGGGGGGCCGGCCTACATCACCGAGCTGGTCAACGCTGTGCCCACCGCGATCCATGTCGAATACTATGCGGGAATTGTCGAGCGGACGGCTATCCTGCGCCGCCTCATCTCGGCAGCCGGCCAGATCGCCCAATTGGCATACGGGGACAGTGGCGAGATAGACGAGATCGTGGACCGGGCCGAAGAGATCGTTTTTGGGGTCTCCGAACGCCGCCTCCAGCGGACTATTGCTCCCATCCGCCAGGTCATGGCCGAGGTCGTCAAGCGCATTGATTACCTAGCCAGCCACCAGGGCGAACTCATGGGGGTCCCCTCCGGCTTCCGGTTACTGGACAAACTGCTGGGCGGTTTCCAGAAATCAGACCTGATTATTTTGGCTGCCAGACCTTCAGCGGGCAAGACGGCGCTGGCTCTCAATATGGCTGTCAATGCCGCCAAGCGGTATGGGCAGCGCGTCGCCTTCTTTTCGCTGGAGATGTCCGCCGAGCAACTGGTGCAGCGCCTGCTTGCTGCGGAGACCGGTATCAATCAACAGCGACTGCGCCTGGGACAGATCAACGAGGACGAATGGCCACTGCTCATGGAGGCCGCTGGCGTCCTCTCCAACACGCCGATGTTCATTGACGACACGCCCGCGCTTTCGGCCATGGAGTTGCGCACCAAAGCGCGGCGCGTCCACGCCGAATTTGGCCTGGACCTCGTCGTCGTGGATTACTTGCAACTCATGCGCGGCGATGCCCGCGCTGAAAACCGGGTGCAGGAGATCTCTTACATCTCTCGCTCCCTCAAGGGACTGGCCCGCGAGCTCAATGTGCCTGTCCTGGCACTGTCCCAGCTCTCACGGGCGGTAGAATCCCGCACCGAGAAGAGGCCGATGCTGTCGGACCTGAGGGAGAGCGGCGCGCTGGAACAGGATGCGGACATTGTCATGTTCATCTATCGTGAGGACATGTACGATGAGACGACAGACCGACAGAACATCGCTGACATCATCATCGCCAAGCACCGCAACGGCCCCACCGGCGTCGTCTCCCTCTACTTTAGAAAAGAGCTCACCCAGTTCATGGAACTGGAACTGCATCGAGAAGAGTTGAACGTTCCGGAGTTCGAGTAAGGAAAGGCGAGCCGTGGGAAAGATGCAAGGGTTCGCCGGATTTCCGGCGGGAAAGCTGCGCCAGACCAAGATCCCCAACCTGTTCTTCAGCGAACTGTTGCCGATCATTGACGATCTGGCAGAACTCAAGTTGACGCTCTATTGCTTCTGGCGACTGGCTCAACAGAGGGGAGACGTCCGCTATCTACGCCGGGTTGATCTGGAGACGGACGAACGGCTGATGGCAGCGCTGGCTACATCGGAACGCTCCCCGAGGGCAATGTTGGCCCAGGCTATCGAGCGCGCGGTGGCTCGCGGCACCCTCCTGCGCGTTGATGTGCGCAGAGACGAGCGCCCTCAGGAAGAATGGCTGTTCATGAACACCGCGCGCAGCCGGGAGATCATCTCTCAGATTGAGCGCGGCGAGATGCCCCATCTCGATGGTACGATCTCGCCTGACACTATCGCCCATCTGCGCGCCGAACGTCCCAACATCTTCACCCTCTATGAACAGAACATCGGTATGCTCCAACCGCTGATCGCAGATGAGCTGAGGGAAGCAGAACGCACCTACCCGCTCCAGTGGATCGAGGATGCCTTCCGTGAGGCTGTACGCATGAATAAGCGCAACTGGCGATATGTGCTGGCCATCCTGGAACGATGGGCTGCTGAGGGGAAAGACGATGGAATCACTGGACGAGATTCTGCAGAGGCTCGGCGTCGGCGCTATGTCCCCGACGAGTACGCCGACCTCATCGAGCACTGAACCACGCGACGTTTCGAATGAGGCCTGTCCCCTCTGCCGTGGCACCGGTTGGATCGTGCGAGATGTGCCGATCGGTCACCCCGATTTCGGCCGCGCCTTCCCTTGCCGTTGCAAGGAGGTGCAGATCGAGCAACATCGGCAGGCCCGTTTGCGTGCGCTCAGCAATCTGGATATGCTCCAACACATGACGTTTGAAACATTTCTGCCGGACGGCATCGGCCTGCCAGAAGACCGACGGCGCAACCTGCGCAACGCGTACGAGGCGGCCCGCCACTTCGCTGAACGGCCGGAGGGGTGGTTGTTGCTTCTCGGCGGCTACGGCTGTGGCAAAACCCACCTGGCGGCCGCCATTGCCAACACTCGCCTGGCCCGAGGCGAGACGGTGCTCTTTATCGCCGTCCCCGATCTGCTAGACTACCTGCGCGCGACCTTTAACCCTACCAGCGAAGTGGGCTATGATGAGCGGTTCGAGATGATCCGTCAGGCCCCTCTGCTGATCCTGGACGACCTGGGCGCTCAGGCCAGCACTCCCTGGGCCCAAGAAAAACTTTACCAAATCTTTAGCTATCGCTACAACTCTCGCCTGCCCACCGTGGTCACCACCAACCAGCGCCTGGACGAGATCGAGATTCGCGTGCGCTCCCGCCTGTCTGACCCCTCGCTGGTGCAGATTGTGACCATTCTGGCGCCCGACTTTCGACGGGCAGGCGTGGATCAGTTCCAGTCCGATCTGAGCTCGTTGAGCCTGCACAGCCAGCAAACTTTTGAGACTTTTGAGCTACGCGAGCATGAGTTGACCGCGGCTGAATACAACAACCTGCGACGTGCACTCGCCCTGGCCGAGGCCTATGCCAACGCTCCCAGGGGCTGGTTAGTCTTCACCGGTACTTTCGGCTGTGGCAAAACCCACCTGGCAGCAGCCATCGCTAACTACCAGGTTGCGTTAGGACGGGGTACCCCCATGTTCGTCGTCGTGCCCGACTTGCTGGATCACCTGCGCGCGACTTTCAGCCCCACCAGCCTGGTGTCCTACGACAAACGCTTTGATGAGGTGCGCACGGCTCCTCTCCTGATCCTGGACGATCTGGGCACAGAGAGTGCCACCCCCTGGGCACGAGAGAAGCTGTTCCAGCTCCTCAACTACCGTTATGTGGCCCAGCTTCCCACCGTGGTCACCACTTCAGACCCGATTGATAAAGTAGAGCCGCGCCTGCGCACTCGTATGTTGGATACCACACGCTGCCGGGTCTTCGCCATCGAAGTGCCCGCCTATCGAGGGCCTTCCTCACCCCCGAAAAGTAGCGGCAGACGTCGTCGCTAACCAGGGATAAACCCGAAGGGTCTTTCGCGACCCTTCGGGTTTATCCCCATGGCGCCGATTTCTTGTCGTGCCCAAGCGACATGCTATAATAGCGATCTGATCGCCTCAATCACTGAGAGCGGCCTCCAGGCCAGCGAATTTGAGGGAAGCTATGGATCGTTTCTTCGACTTGCGGAAGTTCCTCGCCGCAGCCTTGATGACACTCGTGCTAAACCTGGCCGCGTGCACAGTCAACATCAGCTTTGGGCCAACGCCCACCCCCTCGCCGACCCCGGTGCGGGGGTTACGGCCTACGTTCACGCCGACCCCCACGCCTCAAGGGGCGCCGGTGTCCTCACCAACGGACACGCCTATGCCGGTCGAGCAGCCACCCACACCCACGGATACCCCTGCTCCACCTACCGAGACGCCAACACCCGCGGCGCCGGCCGCCATCCCAAACACCAACATGAACGTGCGTCAGGGGCCGGGCACCAATTACCCGATCATCGGGGCTGCCCGCGCCGGCCAGGCCTACCCCATCACCGGCAAAAACCCGCGTGGCGATTGGTGGCAGATTGACTACAAAGGGCGAGATGGCTGGCTGTACGCGCCGCTGACGCTACCGCAGGGTAACGTGGCCGACGTGCCGGTGGCCGCTAACATCCCGCCTCCACCGCCCCCCACCCCCACGCCAGTGCCCCCACCGCCCGCGCCACCCGCGCCGCAGTATGAATATAACAAGGCCGTGGTGCAGAGGTGCGATCCCAACCCAGGTGTCACCTATGTCAATGGCACCGTCTATCGCAATCACCAGCCGCAGAATGGGGTAAGAGTCGTCTACTCCTATGTGCCAGATGGCCCCTGGGTAACAGAGCCGGTGATCACAGGGCCGCATACGGGTTACCCCAATTGGGCACCTGGTTTCTACTCACACCTGATCGGCGTGAGTGGCCCACGCGGCGGAGACTGGTACTTCTGGCTGGTGGACGGCAGCGGGAAGCGCATATCGGCCATGGCCCACCTCCACACTGACGATTCGGCCGGGCCGGGCAAGTGCCAGCAGGCAATTATTGACTTCGACACCAATTGACCTGAAAAATCGTTTCGGCCAGGCACCAATGTGAAACCAGCGCCTGGCCGATCAACGGGTCAGTCTTGACGAATAAAGGGCGGAAAGGGGATCTTTCTGGAGGGGCGTCCCGCCCCGCGGCTCAGGGCAGGCTCATCCTGTGCTGATGCCAATGTTGAGAAGGAAAGCTAACTATGACGATCGCTGATCCCTGCATCGAAGAAGGGCTACGGCAGATGTTCAAGCGCTTCAACCGGTTCATGCTGCTGCTGTGGCGGCTGGGGCTGGGACTGTGGGTCAACACCTGGCCGGAGGTGGGCGGGCGTATCATGGTGATCACCCACACCGGCCGCAAGACAGGCATCCAACGGCGCACGCCGGTGAACTACGCCATTGTGGACGGCGAGGTGTATTGCACCGCCGGGTTTGGCACCATCTCAGACTGGTATCGTAATATCCGCGCCAATCCCGAAGTTGAGGTGTGGCTGCCGGATGGCTGGTGGGCCGGCGTGGCCGAGGAGGTTACGGACAGCGAGGCGCGCTTGCCGCTCTTGAGGCAGGTGTTGATCGGCAGCGGCTTCGCAGCTCGCGTGGCGGGGATTGATCCCATCACGATGACGGATGCGGAGTTGGAAGCCGCGACTGCCAGTTACCGATTGATCCACATCAAGCGCACTGAGGCCCGCACCGGCCCTGGCGGCCCCGGCGACCTGGCCTGGGTGTGGCCGTTGGCCACGATGATCCTGTTGCCGCTGGCGCTGCGGCGGCGAAAGACGGGACGCGAATGACGCGGAGACGGCGGACGACGCGAATAAAAAAGGTTCACCATGAAATCTCGGAGTGTCAATCCGAGATTTCATGCGAGAATGGGGTCGTGGTAAGGAGAATGTCTACCCCACAACATTGAGATTGACACCCCTGTCCGGAGGGCATATAATGCCAGTGATGATGCGAGCGAGTGTTGGTGTTGACGTAAGCTGAGGGGTGACAGACGATGGCGGTGACGCGTGCCTCGGTCCGGCCGCCGCTGGCCTGGGTCGAGCTGAGCTACCCTGAATCAGATGGGCAACCGATGGCGGAGACGGGCATCCACGTAGATCAGATGATGGATCTGGTGAAGACGCTGCGAGAATTCTTTCGCGACCGGGCCGATGTGTATGTGGGCGCTAACATGTTCCTCTACTATCGTGAGGGTGATCCCAGGAAGGTCGTCGCACCGGACGTCTTTGTCTGCTTTGGGGTCTCAAAGGAGGAACGACGTACCTGGAAAGTATGGAGTGAAGGGAAAGCGCCCGATGTGATCTTCGAACTGACGTCGCAGGCCACCTGGGATGAGGACCTGGGCACGAAAAAAGGTCTATATGAGGTTCTGGGTGTGATGGAGTATTTCCTGTTCGATCCGTTGGAGGAATACCTCAGGCCCGTGCTGCAAGGCTTCCGCCTGACCGAGACGGGCTACATCCCCATCGCGTTGGAGCAAAGCTCTGAGGGTGCACCACGATTATCCAGTGAAATGCTGGGCCTCTCCATCGAGGTGGAAAAGGGGCGGCTGCGGTTACGGGATCGCGCCACGGGCCGTCAGTTATTGACGCCTGCTGAGGCGTATGAAGAGTTGGCTCGCCTGCGCGCGGAACTGGCTCAGTTGCGCGATGAAGCCAGGTCTCGTGGAGAATAACTGACACGACGCTACCAGCCAGCGATCAAGACCTCGGAGGTCTCCATCCTTTGAAAACCTCCGAGGTCTGTTCCTTTTACTTCCAGGAGGTCTCCCATGCACTTTCCACGCGCCTGCGGCGTTCTTCTACATCCCACCAGCCTGCCCGGCTCACCTGGCATCGGCGATCTGGGACAGAGCGCCTATCGCTTCGTGGATTTTCTGGCCGCGGCCGGCCAACGATACTGGCAGGTGTTGCCGCTCGGCCCCACCGGCTACGGCGACTCACCTTATCAGTGCTTCTCTGCCTTCGCCGGGAACCCGCTTCTGGTTAGCCCAGAGCGACTGGTCGCAGAGGGGCTGCTGGATCCGCAGTACCTGGCCAATCTCCCTGCCTTTGATGCCCACCGCGTGAACTTCGGCCAGGTCATCCCCTGGAAGCGAAAGCTGCTGAGCGTATCCTTTGCCGATTTTCAGGATCACGCCACGGTTGAACTGCGCGCCGAATTCGAGCGCTTCTGCGCGGACGAGGCCGGCTGGCTGGACGACTTCGCTCTGTTCATGGCGTTAAAAGACGCTTGCAACGGTGCACCCTGGTGGGAGTGGGAGCGAGCCCTGCGCATCCGGCAGCCGCAAGCTCTGCGAGAAGCTGCTAACCGGCTGGCCGACGCAATGGCATTTCAACGTTACCAGCAATGGCTCTTCTTCCGTCAATGGCAGGCGCTCAAGAGCTACGCTAACATCCATGATGTGTACATCATCGGTGACATCCCCATCTTCGTCGCCCATGATAGCGTGGATACCTGGGCCAACCCTCATCTGTTCCACTTCGACCAAGAGGCGCGGCCCATCATCGTCGCAGGGGTGCCCCCGGATTACTTCAGCGCCACCGGGCAGCTCTGGGGTAACCCCATCTACCGCTGGGATGTGATGAAGCAGGATGGGTACGCCTGGTGGATTGAGCGGTTCCGCGCGCTCTTTCGCCTGGTGGATGTGGCCCGCGTTGATCACTTTCGCGGCTTCGAGGCATACTGGGCGGTGCCAGGGGGCGAGGACACTGCCGTCAACGGGCGCTGGGTCAAAGGCCCGGGGGCGAACTTCTTCCAGACGGTGCTGGCAGCCCTGGGCGATTTGCCCATCATCGCGGAAGATCTGGGCTTCATCACGCCAGAGGTGTTGGCTCTGCGCGACCAGTTCGGCTTTCCGGGCATGAAGGTGCTCCAATTCGCCTTCAGCACCGACGGCAGCGATCCCTACCTGCCTCACAATTACACGCGCAACTGCGTCGTCTACACTGGCACCCACGATAATGATACCACCGTCGGTTGGTTCCGTCGCAGTTCAACGCCGGAAGAACGCCATTTTGCCTTGCGCTACCTGCGCCGGGACGGTTCCGACATCGCCTGGGATCTGATCCACCTGGCGTGGACCTCCGTGGCCCACACCGCCATCACCCCTATGCAAGACTTGCTGCGATTGGATTCGGAGGCACGCATGAACCTGCCGGGCAGCTTCGGCGGTAACTGGCAATGGCGTTGCCCACCGGACGTGCTAACCGACGAACTGGGCGCCGCTCTGCTCGATCTGACCGATGTCTGCGGCCGGCGACCAGGAATGAAGTCGGAGAAGCGTTCAGTGCACGTGATGGCATCGGAAACGGCCAATTAGCCTCTTGCTCAGCAGTGCCTTTCGTCATTTGTTGTAGAAGCCCAGCTTCGCAAAGCTGGGCTTCTACGTTTTGCTTCCCCCCTGCCATTTCAACCCATGGTCG
Source organism: Anaerolineae bacterium (assembly GCA_034433615.1). GTDB lineage: Bacteria > Chloroflexota > Anaerolineae > DUEN01 > DUEN01 > DAOUAJ01. The sequence continues at coordinate 15,783 of DAOUAJ010000079.1, forward strand.
CCACATGCTCCGGTAAGATCTTGTAGATGACGCGTACCTCCCCTGGGCTACGACTGGTGTAGCGATCGGCGCCGGTGTACTTCTTGGCTAACTTATCAATGTGTTCATCGGCGCCCTCTTCGGTAATCTCCACAACCGGGCCACGGATGGCAATATGACGATAGGGGTTGTCGGGATCCTGGATGGATAGAGCAACATAGCGGAAGCGCCGCATGTTCCGGTCCTTTTGCCGCCCCCGCGCCGAATTCACCCGCACGTAAGTGCCATCCCAGTCAAACCAGACGGGCGTCACCTGGGGTGTGCCTCCTGGCATCACGGTTGCTAGATGGGCAAACGCTCGCTTCTCCGTCAGCAAATCCATGAACCTCTGTGGAATTTGTGCTCCCATGGTAACCTCCATATCTTCTAAGAAACAAAGGGTACAAGCTCGATCTATATATTGATTATATGTCAATTAAATGGTACTTCAGTACTAGCCTATGATGACCTTAAAATTCTGACTCAAGGACGAAAGGCGCTTGCTAAATCAAGTAAAGTACGTTATAATGTGGTGGGACAAAGTGGTGCGATGTGGGAGGGTTGTTACCCTAAGTGGGGGGTGACAACCCTCCCTGCCACTTTAAACAAGGCAGAACAAATGTTTCTCGGGCACTACGCGCACAACCTCGATGACAAAGGTCGCCTGACTATCCCGGCTAAGTATCGTGAAGACCTGGCAGAGGGATTAGTCGCTACGCGCGGGCCCAAACGCCAGATCGTTTTATTCCCTCTCGGCGAATGGCGCATGCTCGCAGAGCGGGTGGATGCGCTCCCCAAGCTGGATGAGAAGGCCAGCAACATCCGGCGCCTCCTTTACGCCTTCGCCGAAGATCTGGTTATGGATAAACAGGGGCGGATTCTCATATCGCCTCGCCTGCGAGAATACGCCCACATTAACAGCGAGGTCATGGTCGTTGGTTTGAACACGTATATTGAGTTGTGGGAGCCAGCGGCCTGGCGCGAGATCGAGTCCCAGTTCGATAATGGCTCTTTGACAGAAGATTATTTCGCGACGCTGGGAATCTAAGCTGTGGCGACTGAGGACACGACCAAGACGGTCGAACACCAGCCGGTCATGTTAGCT
>DAOUAJ010000080.1:0-2621 GCA_034433615.1 Anaerolineae bacterium
ATGCGCAGCCTGGGCGTGCGCTGCAATTAGCAAGAGAACAAGGAGGTAACCCATGACCATGAGGATGTTTCTGCGCGTTATCGTGTTGTCGGTAGGGTTCGGTCTGCTCCTCAACCTCACTGGTTGTGCTGCGTCACCACCTCAAGAAGAGCTGATTGAGGTCAACGATGAAAAAGGAACGCAAGGGGAGATCGAGGAAGTAACTCTACATGCCAACAATTGTAAAAATGACGAGGCCATGACGATGACGTTGCCTGCAGAGAAAGGCTACACGCATGAGCTCTTCATCGATCCAAGGCCCGGGGCTAAGATCAACCTTGGGCGCACTCGGAATGAGATCTACGAGTACTACAAGATAGACAAGCCGATGGACCAGGTAAAGTCTGTGTGCTCCATCCCCGTCAGCGCGCCGCCTCGTGCCTATTACATATACGAACTGGAATGGACTGAGACCTGGCGGGAAGGCAGCGTGGAAGTCGGCGAGCCGGATGGCAACCCGGAAGCCACTTATCGCATCAAGGAGACGATCCTATGCGAGGTGGTTGGAGTCAACTTTGAGCCCCGCCCCTCTAAGTGACCATATTGTCCTGCAAAGCGTTCGTCTCTCGAACATAGGGAGGAGACTTTACCATGCATGTCACGAGATCTAAAAACCTATTCTCCAGAGTCTCAATACCAAAGATACTGAGGGGCCGAGAGCGACTTTCTTCAAACAAATGTGCGCTTATCCTGTCAGTTGCGATGACCTTACTTGTGGCCTTCTTGATGGCTGGATGCGAGCCAGGAGATTTTCTGCCCCTTGCTACGATTGCTCCTACACCCACGCCGGTCCACCTGGGGATCATTGAAACCGGTGTCTCAGAAGGGGATTCGATCAAGGAGGTTGTGGAGGTAAATAACTGTAAGGGTGAAGAGATCTTAGAAACGGTTATTCCGGCCACGCGCCTCTACACGCGCGAGTTAGTAGTTGTGCCGGAGCCGCAGCTCAAGCCCATTGCAGGCAGAGTTCGCACAGAGGTGTTGAATCACTACCGGATAGAGCGCCCCCTTGACGCACTGACTGCTACGTGTGCTGTTCCGGCTGAGGTGCCGCCACGGACGCTCCACGGCTACGAAGTCGTGTGGACTCCCACCTGGAGGGAGGGGACCGTAGAAGCTGGCGTGCCGGACGGAACACCAGAGGCAACCTATCATTTGCTGGAATCCCTGACATGTAAAGTCGTCGGCGTCCAGCCTTTGTCCTGCCCGGCTGAATGAGGTCTATGGTGGGCATGGCAAGCGCGCTCCAGATAGGCATCTCATAAGGAGCCTACGGGGGTGAAGAACCCATGATCGCGGAAACATTAAGCCTGGAAGTCAAAGCGCTGTCGGTCCGAAAGGGAGGCCGCTTCCTGGTCGAGGACGCTTCATTGGCCGTCCAACCGGGCGAGTTTGTGATCATCCTGGGCCCCAATGGAGCCGGCAAGACCACCCTGCTCAGAGCCATTCGCGGCGAGAGGCCTTATAGCGGGAAGGTACTTGTCAACGGCCAGGATCTCTATGCTGCTCCCGAACGGTGGCTGAAGCATATCGGGCAGGTTCCTTCTCATAACGTCTTGCATGAGAATCTCACGCTGCGTCAGGCGTTGAGGTATAAGGCCCGGCTGCACCATCCGGATCTCCCGCCATCGGAGGGTGAGGAACGCATTGAGACCCTGCTGCGCGAGTTTGAGCTGTCGGAGGGGCTCTGGGACTCCCTGGTGGGCAGGCTGAGCGATGGGGAACGCAAATTGGCCAACATTTGCGCCGAGCTTCTGGGCGAGCCACCCTTGTTAATCTTGGATGAGCCGACCAGTGGACTCGATCGGGATCGGGTGAGGCTGGTGATGGAAAGGCTACGATATCGGGCCGCACAGCGGCGATCGGTGCTGATCACCAGCCACACCACTGAAGACCTGGAATTCGGGACCCGCGTGGTGTTCATGGGCAATGGCCGTATCATCCACCAGGACCGGCCCAGTGCGATGCCCATCGCCATGGGATTTCCCGACTGGCCAACAGCCTACAGGGAACATAGAACAGACCCAAGGCTTAGAAAAGACAACACGAAGCCCGAACGTTTATCTTCAGGGGCTGATCATGTGAAGTACAACGTCGCAGAGGTCGAAGGCGCATCTCCGCCTGCCCAGGCCGCGACAAAGCCTGGATCATGTCCAGAGGACATCCCCGGTACAGGGAGTAGGCCTGGGACGGAGGGGACTTCTTCTACGGCAGATACAGGCGGAAACGCCTGGAACGCTGCACGCGAAGCGAATTCGAGCGGAACGGACGGGGCCATTGGCGGGGATCTGCGCGGCGATGGTTTTCGTCAGGCTAAGGTCTTGATCCATCGCAATTGGCGCATATTCTTCAACGAGCCCTGGTGGAAACAAGCCATTACCATGCTGTTTGGCCCCTTTGCCAGCCTTCTCTTTGCCTTAGTGTTGGAGCGGGAATCATTCGTGGAGTCGCTTTACCTGTACGGTGATCGCTATCCCCGTGTACTGGACATCGCGAATCTGCGCAACGCCGTGTATCTGCTCGCGCTCGTGATCACTTTGCTGGGGCTGACGGGCAGCTTCCGAGAGATCGCCAACGAGTTT
>DAOUAJ010000081.1:0-20810 GCA_034433615.1 Anaerolineae bacterium
TGGTGCCAGCAGTTCGCCATCTCTCGGTGGCTGTCAGGGCCAGGTACTGCCGATGAGCTGCCGGTGGGGGCTGCGCGCCCGGTGGCGCCAACTCAGGTCAATCTCCCTTCGGTGCGGGAAGAGATCGCATTCATTGAGCAGTTAAGCACTCTGCGGTCGGGTGTTACCGGGTTGGCTCCCTTTAGCGACCGCTTGCAGGTGCTCGACTGGCTGGAGAACGGCGATTTCTCGCTGTTGCACTTCGCCTGCCATGGCCAGTTCGACGCCACCGTTCCTGATGATTCCGCCATCGCCCTCTCCGGCGGTGCTCTCCGCCCATCCGACCTTCGGGCACGCTTCGGTGGCAAGCGGCCGCGCCCGCTGATCTTCATCAATGCCTGTCATGGGGCGCGGCTGGAGTTCAGCTTCACCGGACTGGGCGGCTGGGCGGATCGGCTGGTGAAGGACGCGCGCGTGGGCGCGTTCGTGGGCGCGATGTGGGAGGTGAACGACGCGCTGGCTCTCCAGTTTGCCCGGCGCTTCTACACGGCGCTGTTAAAGGATAATCAAACCCTGGCCGAGGCGTTTCGCCAGGCACGGGAAGAGATTCGCCAGGCTGCGCCTTATAACTCGACCTGGCTGGCTTATGTCTTGTACGCTGATCCTGAGGGGCGAATGGTGTGATGGGGACATGTCCCTTCACCCCTCCTGCGTGGCGATCAGCACCTTCATGAGGTCTGCACCGGATTGCATCTCCTCAAACACCGATTGCAACTCCGCCAGTGGACGACGGGCGGAGATGAGCCGGTCTAGCGGCAGAGCGCCGCTCGCCGCCAGTTGAATAGCCCTCTCGAAGTCTTCCGGCTCGTACACTCGCGCTCCATAAAGCTTCAACTCCCGCCAGAAGAAGCGGAACAGATCCACCTTTGGTGCTTCAGTGAAAATGGCGACGACCACAATCCGCCCGCGCGTGCGGGCCAGACGCGTCATGACGGAAGCGCCGGCCGCTGAGCCGGACACTTCGAAGATTACATCGGCGCCCGCGCCACCGGTGCGCTCCTCAGCCAGCGCCACCAGGTCAGTCTCCTGCGGGTTGACTGCCTCCAGCCCGAACTCACGGGCGAGATTCACCCGGAACGGATTGATCTCCGAAACCAGCACTCGCGCCCCCGCATGGCGGGCTACCAGGGCGATCAATGTGCCGATAGGGCCGCCGCCGATGACTACTACCTCGTCCTCGGGCCGAACCTCGCCCAGGCGCACGTCGTGGCAGGCTACCGCGATGGGTTCGATCATGGCTGCCTTGTCCAGGGGGAGAGATTCCGGCAGCCGGTGCAGGGTGTATGCTGGCACCGTCCATGACGACTGAAAGGCGCCGGGGGTATCAATGCCCAGGAACTTCAGATTGTGACAGATGTGCGAATGTCCAGCGCGGCAGGCCGGGCAGGATCCGCAAGGAGCCAGGGGGCGGACCACCACCCGATCTCCCGGCTGCCATTGCTGAACTTTTGCTCCCACCTCAGCGATTTCCCCCGCCATTTCGTGCCCGATCACCTGAGGCACCGATACACGCCTATCCATGTGGCCCAGGAAAATGTGCAAATCGGTGCCGCATATCCCGCAATAAGCAACTTTAATGCGTACCTCCCCTGGCCCTGGCGCTTGCGGGACGCAATCTCCGATCCGAACAGTCCTATTGCCGTAGTAGTAAGCGGCCTTCATTCTTCTCTCGCTCCTGTCTTCTTGATGGTACGGTTGGCCTGTCCTGCAGAGTAACACATCCGCGTTTTTCAGGCAAAGGGCCAGGTATCGGGTTTTAAACCGATACCTGGCCCTTGCAATTTCTACAGCTTTCGACGCTATGGTATACTCATCACTGATGAGGAAATTGATGCGAAATCGCACTCTCCACACTTCCACGTCGCCCTGTCGGGCATCTTCGACTGCGACCAAGCCAGGCCCTCCGACGAGGGCAGGCCGTAACCGTCATCCTATCGGATATAAGTTGCTGATCCTTTCCCTAAGCGGGTTCATCGCCTTACTGGTGACCGGCATCGTCTCTCTGATCGCTTATTTCCAGTTGGCTCGCCAGGAGAGGGTGATTCACGGCTGGCGAAATCCTCTGGAATTGATCGTGGCAGCACGGATACGGCCTGATCTGGCCCTTCTTCCCCTGGCCGGCGTGCCCTCAGAGGAGGCGGCCCGCGAAGCACTGGCAGCCGGCGAACCAGACACTGCTTTTGCCATCGTCGTCTACGCGACCGATTTGGACAGTGCCACGCGCGGTGGGCTGTTTAAGCTGGTAGGTGAACGGTTCGTACAGGCCAGCCGACTTAACGAGGCTTCTCTTTGCTTTCAATTGGCTCATGACCTGGCGGCGCTGGGCCCTGATCTGGCCGACGTTGCTCGCTTTGACCTCTCGCTGGCGGCTGCGCGCGGTCGTCTGGTCGTGGGTGATGATATGGGGTTAGCCCTGAGCCTGGAGCAGGCGGAGACACTCATTCGCTACAGCGCGCTGATGCAGCCCGTGCAGCGCCTGCGGGCGTCCGAGCAACTGGTGCGGCTGGTGGCGGAGGTTCGCGGCGAGAGGGTGGCTGCCCAACTGAAAGCAAGTCTGAGCGAAGATGTCAACCTACGGCCTTTGCAGGGGCCGGCCCCGTTCATGTTACTGGCCTTCGCTGCGCCGTTGCCCCTCCATCCTGAGCTGGAGCAGATTCGGTTGGAACGACAGCGGCGTGCCCTGGCGCTCATTGACCAATGGATCGCCCTGGAGGGGGGAGACGTCGGACCGGAACAGTTAGACCTGGCCGAGTTCCTGCGCCGCGAGGAGTTGGCACGCCTGGCCTGGTACGCCGAGCTTGCCCAGGCCGGTCTGAACCCTGACCAGCGTGTGACTTTACTATCCGAACAGATCGCCTGGCTGCTGATCCAACTGCAGGCGGCCCGTGGCGACTTTGGCATCAGCCTGGTACCGGAATGGGAAGGGCGACAGACCGAGATATGGGAGGCGTTAGTGAAGAACCAGGCTGACTTGTTCGCTCTCTTTCATCAGCAGGCGGCTCAATTGGCTGATCAACGGGACATAGACCAGGCGGAATTGGAACTGATACGGCTGGAACTGATTAACTGGCGCCTGGGACGCTACCCTGGGCTCGATCCGGACGAGCGGGATGCTGCACTGGGGGAGGTTACAGCGCGCGTGCGACAGCGATTCGCCGAAGGTGGAGCGGCGAAGGGGTCTGGCGTGTTGCCGGCTCCGCGAATCACTGATGGTCGTCGGAGTTACATACTGGTAGGAGGCGCATCTCCGTAGGCAGGAGGACGGGAAGTGGGCACGCTATACGTAGTGGGCACACCTATCGGTAATCTGGAAGATATGACCTTTCGAGCGGTGCGTGTCTTGCGCGAGGTGAGCCTGATTGCCGCGGAGGATACGCGTACAGCTCGCATTCTCCTCCACCACTTCGACATCCACACGCCTGTCACCAGTTATTTTGAGCACAATAAACTGACTAAGCTCGATCTCATTCTGGGCGCGCTGACTCAGGGAGACGTGGCCCTGATCTCGGAGGCGGGTATGCCCGGCCTGTCTGATCCGGGGTACGAGCTGGTGCGAGCGACGCTGGATGCGGGCTACCCTGTCGTGCCTGTGCCGGGGCCGGTAGCCGCCATCACGGCGCTGGTGGTATCCGGCTTGCCGACCGATCGTTTTCTGTTTCTGGGCTTTCTCCCGCGCCGCCGATCGGAGCGCCGTCGCCTCTTAGGCTCAGTCGCTGCGGAGCCGGGGACTCTGGTGGCCTATGAGGCACCTCATCGTCTATGCCAGACCCTGGCGGACATCGCCGACGTGCTAGGGGATCGCCCGATTGCCGTCGCCGAGGAGCTGACCAAGCGTTTTGAGGCGGTATGGCGGGGGCCGATTATGGGGGTCATGGCTCATTTCCAGGCAGAACCGCCGCGCGGCGAATACACATTGGTTATAGGTGGCGCGCCGCGTGGGATGAAAGAAGCCTGTCCTGGCCGTCAGACCAGGGAATCCTGGCCGGCTGAACGTCTTGAGGCCGCTCTGTCTACGTTATTGGAAGGGGGAATATCGCAGACAATGGCCGTGCGGGCTCTGAGCCGACTGACGGGGCTGCCGCGTCGGGAAATCTACCGACTGGCGTTGGGCATGGCATCGGAAGCCTGTCCCCTGTGCCTGCCCCAAGGGCTGGGCCCAGGGCAGGCTGGCCGTCAGGCCAGGGATAGCGAGAAAGAGGTTGCCCCAAACCCGCCTTGTGAGCCGTGACCTGTGGCCCATATGGGCCATGCGTGACTTGCTGTCGTCTGTGGACCGTTGTGCAACCGTATGTCGGAATGGTTTGACAAAGCCCTTTGCCCAGGTTATACTCGTTTTAGTTGGCGACGTTGATGCCTACTCATGATCGAGGCTTCGCCCCTTCGCTCTGCTCAGGGCAAGCTCTGAGGGGCCTCAGCCCAAAGGGTTGGTCGAAATGGGCAGGCATAGTGAGACCCCGGCGTCGCAGTAGGAGATGCTGCTGGATGTTCAAAATAGGTTATGTCACGCGGCGGGGGTGTTGGTCAGTTGGGAACACTGAGGCGAGGTTGTGCCTTGGTGTTTTTATTTAGTTCAACCGGAAGAGAGTTTATCTCTAAACTTGAGGAGGTGCCAATGGATTCGGCCATGATCGGCAAGATCATGAAGGCCCACCAATACGCACAGGAACCTGAGCGTGTGCACATCAAATCACTTCGGCTCGATTTTCACGGTAATCACAATGTTTATCAGGTGACTTACGAGGAGGGAACCTGGCATTGCACATGCCGCTTCTTTTCTCAGCGTGGGCGGTGCAGCCATACGATGGCGCTGGAGAAGCTGTTAGATCCCATGTTGAAGGTAACATCCGAAACACCGGCTTCTCTGGTGCCTACCGGTGAGGGGTGATTCCAGAGCATAACGAGACAGCCATCTCCTAATCAGGTGCGATTTGCCTCCGTTGCCTGTCTGGGCGATAATGAGCCATCACCCAGATCGGTTTTGCGAACCTCCCTCGTCATCATCCCTGGCCTGCCTGCTTGTGGCCCCGAAGTGGGCCATGGCCTGTATGGGCTATCGGCCAGCCTGTCCTGTGCCGGACAGGCACAGGGGACAGGTTTCTCAGACGAGGGTTGGATGGCTCCTGTCCGGTACGGCAACACATGTGGTCGGGTGGATCAGGGCGCCCAGCAACGTCGTCCGATCCGCCCGATTTGTTTGCCTGGCTTGCTTGTGGCCCCGAAGTGGGCCATGGCCCGAATGGGCTATTAGCATTCGCTGCCACGAGGAGGATCAGACCATTTGCGAAAAGCACAGTTTTGGCTGGGCTTCCTGATCAGTTTGGTATTTTTGGCCATTGCTCTGCAGCGCCTGGAGTTGGCTCGGGTTTGGGAAGTGTTGCGCGCAGCCCGCTATGCCTGGATCATCCCCGGTGTGGCCGTTTACTTCTTCGGCGTATGGGCGCGTACCTGGCGCTGGCATTACCTGTTGCGCCCTTTGCAGCTTGTTCCCCTGACCCGTCTCTTCCCGATCGTATGCATCGGTTACATGGGCAACAATATCTATCCAGCGCGCGCGGGTGAGGTGATCCGCAGCTACGTCCTGCGTCGCCGCGAGAGTATCAGCATGAGTGCCAGCCTGGCAACCATTATCGTCGAGCGGGTGTTTGACGGATTGGTGATGCTGGTGTTTGTGTTTATCTCCCTGCCTTTCACGCCTATGCCGTTCTGGCTGCGGCAGATCGTAATCCTTTCCAGTTTGTTGTTCTTTGGTGCACTGTTGGTCTTCCTGTGGCTGGCCGCGCGGCCGCAGCGCGTCCGCACCTTGTATAACTGGCTGGCTGATAGGGTGTTGCCGGCTCGGTTGCGGGGGCCAGTGGGAGGACTGTTGGATCGTTTTCTTACTGGACTGGGCGCGCTGCGTAGCAGCCGGGACGTGCTCATGCTATTCTGGACATCGGTGGTTATCTGGCTGGCAGAGACCGTTAAGTACTGGTTTGTGATGCACGCCTTTGATTTCACTGTGCCTTTCTATGTGCTGATGCTCATGAATGGCGTAGTCAATCTGGCGACGACACTCCCGGCTGCACCTGGTTACGTCGGCACTTTTGACCTGCCGGGTATCGAAGTCCTGGCGACATTCGGCGTATCTCGCGCTCTGGCGGGCGCGTACACGGCTGTACTGCATGCAGCCCTCTGGCTTCCGATCACCCTGCTGGGCGCATTTTATATGTGGCGTGAACAACTGCACTGGGCTGACCTGGGTCGGGCAGCCCGCAGCCGTGATACGGTAGCTGAAGCACCGTTTTAAGAAAGCGGGCGCGGAGGCATCGGGGCAGGCACCCTGGCCCTCATCTGTGTTGGGGAGCAGAGGGGTGGAGATGAGCTCTCCTCCGCTCCCCTACTCCTCAGCACCCTTGCACTCTGGAGGAGCAGGTATGAAGGTGATCTGCGTTATCGGCACCGGTTACGTTGGACTGGTTACAGGCACTTGTTTCGCTGACCTGGGTAATCGCGTGACCTGTCTGGACATTGACGAGGTCAAGATCGAGAAGCTGCGCGCAGGCATTATGCCCATCTACGAGCCCGGTCTGGAAGAGATGGTGCGGCGCAACCAGGCGGCTGGGCGTCTCTCTTTCACGACCTCTTACGCCGAAGGGCTGAAAGACGCGGAGTTTGCCTTCATCGCTGTGGGCACACCTTCGGGGGTGGATGGCGAAGCTGACCTGCGCTACGTGCGCATGGCGACCGAATCCATCGCGCAACACATGCAAGGCCCTCTGATCATCGTCAACAAGAGCACCGTGCCTGTGGGTACGGGGGACTGGGTGGCCGAGATCATACGCCGTCACCAGCCTCGGCCCATCCCCTTCTCTGTCGTCTCTAACCCGGAGTTCCTGCGGGAGGGGTCCGCCATTCAGGACTTTCTCAACCCTGACCGCGTGGTTCTGGGATCGCTGGATCGAGAGGCGGCGGAGAAGGTGGCGCAACTTCACTTGCCATTGCGAGCCCCCATCATAGTCACCGACCTGCGCACGGCGGAGATGATCAAGTACGCCTCCAACGCTTTCCTGGCGACGCGTATTTCTTTTATTAACGAGATCGCGTCCATCTGTGAGCGGCTAGGTGCTGACGTCAAGGAGGTGGCCATCGGCATGGGGTATGATCGCCGCATTGGGCACGCCTTCCTGGACGCGGGCATCGGCTGGGGGGGGAGCTGTTTTGCTGGCGACGAATCTACTTTCACCTTGAACAGCGAAGAGGTAGAAGTGAAGCCCTTTGCCGAACTATTCGCCAGCTTCCCGGAGAAGGTGGCGGCTGGCATGGTGGAAATCGTCATCCCCCAGGGAAAGCGCACCCTGGCCTTCGATCTGGAACGGCGCCAGCCTGTCCTGGCAGACATCTGCTGCATGACCCGTCGCTGGTATGAGGGGGACTTTGTGACCATCCGCACGCGCATGGGGCGTAGCCTGCGTCTGACCGCTGACCACCCGATAATCCTCTATGAGCCAGATAGGGACATTTTCCAAATAACTTTGGCCCGACACGTCCAGGAGGGGGACTGTCTGGTAGCTCTGGAGTCTATGCCTTCTCTGACCGATCCTGCTCCTCTGAACCTCCTGGAGAAGTTGCGGCGTTCGCCACTGGAGGGCATCATCCGGCTGCGTTCTACCGATGGCTATTTTGCCCAGGTCTATCCGACCATTGTGTCAGCCATCCCCCAGGGGATGATGGGGTATAAGTACGATATCGGCCGGAACAACTGTATGCCCTTGACTGTCTACATCTATCTCAAAGAGCGGGGCCTCATCGCTCCCGACGAAAGGAACCTGCGGCTATTCACCGCTGGCAGTGGGCCGGTCAGCTACTGCCCGGCGCTCTTCCCCGTGGACGAGGATTTGATGCGCTTCCTGGGGTACTACGTGGCTGAGGGGTGGATCTCCCAGGACACTGGCCGGTATGGATCCTTACGAGAGCGGGTAGGGTTCTCCTTCGGAGTTCACGAAGAGGAATACATTGCTGACCTTCATCGCTTGCTGAATCGCTATGGTCTCAAGTACCGGAGCAAAAGGGATGATAACTCTCACGTTACGATCATCTCCTCGCGGCCCCTGTCCTTTTTGTTGCGGGATGTGCTGGGTTGTGGCACCAGGTCTGACGACAAAAGGTTGCCCAAGCTGGTGCTGAACACCTCCGAATCCCTCAAGCTGGCCTTCCTGCAAGGGCTGTTCAGCGGCGATGGGAGTATCACTTCTCTTAAGCGGGGGCGTAACTTCATCTACGAATACGCCACTGTCAGCAAACCTCTGGCCGACGGCGTAGCCCTACTCCTCCAATCCCTAGGGGTTGTACCATCTGTTAACAGCCGATACATGAACAAGTCCCAGCAACCAGCTTACATTGTCCGCATCAACGGGGTTACCCAACTCGAGTACCTGAAGGGCATCTTCGGCCCGGGTAAGGAGAAGGAGATCGAGGATCGCCTTGCTGGTTATCAGAGGCGCATTGCTCAGTTCGGATTCCGCCGGCACGAAGGTTTTTTTACCCTGCCGGTACTCAGCGTGGAGCGAGAACCAGGGGCCGAGTATGTCTACAGCATGGAAACGACGACTGGCACCTTGGTGGCCTCTAGTGGCCTGCTGTGTGACAACTGCTTTCCCAAGGACGTGAAGGCGCTGGAATACATGGCGCTGGTGCACGGCGCGCATCCGGCGCTGCTGCGGGCGGTGATGGACATCAACCGGGATCAACGCCGCCTGGTCATTCACAAGTTGCGGGAGATCCTGGGTACATTGCGGGATCAGTTGGTCGGTCTCTTGGGGCTGGCATTCAAGCCTAATACCGACGACATGCGGGAGGCGCCTTCTGTGGACATCGCCCACATGTTGTTGCACGAGGGCGCTCGCGTGCGCGGATACGATCCGGTGGCGCTGGGAGTGGCCGCGCGAGTGTTGCCCGAGATTGAGTTGGCGTCTGATCCCTATCAACTGGCGGAGGGGTGCGACGCGTTGGTGGTGTGTACCGAATGGAACGAGTTCAAACACCTCGATCTTGCTCGAATCAAGGGGGTGATGCGTCGCCCCGTCCTGATTGATGGCCGCAACCTCTATGATCCTGATCAGATGCGCGAACTGGGATTTGAATATCGGGGCATGGGGCGGGGTTACTCGGTGTCGGAGACGTAAAAAACCATGGACGACAGGCCGACGTTTGTGCGAGAAAGGCTCGATAATGGGCTGACGATATTGTTGCGTCCTTCTCACCCAGCACCGGTGACCAGTTTTTGGGTATGGTACCGGGTAGGCAGTCGCAACGAGCAACCTGGCATGACGGGAGCTTCGCACTGGGTGGAGCACATGCTTTTTCGGGGCACACCTCGCTTCCCAGGCGGTATCGTGCACAAGCTCATCGCCCGTGAGGGGGGCGTCCGCAACGGTTTGACATCTTATGACTTCACGTGCTATTTTGAGACGCTGCCATCGGATCGCATTGACCTGGCGTTGCAGATTGAGGCTGATCGCATGGTCAATGCCCACTTTACGCCCGAGGCGGTGGAAGCAGAGCGCACGATCATCCTCTCGGAGCGGGCGGGACGCGAAAACCAGCCTGCGTCGCGACTGCACGAGGCAGTGGAGAAGGAGGCCTTTCGGGCGCACAGTTACGGCCACCCGGTCATCGGTTGGCGAGAGGACTTGACGAAGATGACGCGCGAGGCGCTCTACGAGCACTACAAAGCCTTCTACGCGCCGGATAATACCATTGTGGCCGTAGCGGGGGACTTTCAGCCAGATGTCATGATAGAGCGCGTAGGCGAACTGTTCGGTTCTATCCCACCGGCCCACAACCACCCGCAGGTTCCACCGACTGAGCCTCCACAAACCGAGATGCGGCGCGTATGCATCACTGGCGAGGAACGCCCAGTGTATGTGGAGATGGGGTTCCACACGCCGCCAGCGGTTCACCCCGATTATTTCCCGCTGGTAGCGCTGGAAGCTATCCTGAGCGGCGCGTCTTCTATGACCCTGTTTGGTGGTGGCGGCGCTGCTCTATTCCGTTCGGCGCGGCTGTACAAGGCGCTGGTGGAGCGGGAGCTGGCCGTGCGCGTCGGGTGCCAGGCGCGTTTCGCGGTGGACCCAAGCCTGTTGACCTTCTTCGCGGCGGCACGGCAGGGCGTGACACCGCAGGCGGTGGAAGAGGCTCTGTGGACGGAGATTGACCGGGTCAGGCAGGAGCCGGTGACTCAGGCTGAGCTGGACAAGGCATTGCGCCAGGTCCGAGCACAGTTCGCCTACAGCAGCGAAAGTGTGACGAATCAGGCATTCTGGCTGGGGTACAGCGAGGTGGTGACGGCGGCCGAGTGGTTCTTCAATTTCACCGACGCGTTGGCGCAAGTGACCGTGGCGGACGTGCAACGCGTGGCCCAGACCTACTTGCGACGGGAGAACGTCGTAGTAGGGTGGTATATGCCGGCTGAAACGTAAAACATAAAACGTAATGCGTGAAATCACGTTTTACGTATCGGGGAGGATGGATTTGAGCAGTAATGGCGTGATCAGGACCCAACTGGACAACGGGCTGAAGGTGGTGCTTAAGCCACTGGCGGGCGTGCCGGTGGCCAGCCTCTTCGTGTGGTACCGCGTGGGCAGCCGCAATGAGGTGGACGGCCGCACGGGCATCTCTCACTGGGTCGAGCACATGCTCTTCAAGGGGACGGAGCAATTTCCCGCTGGAGAGGCTGACCGGCTGGTCGCTCGGGAGGGGGGATATCGCAATGCCATGACGTACCTGGACTGGACGGCCTATTTCGAAACGTTACCAGCCGACCGCTTTGACCTGGCACTGTGCATTGAAGCGGATCGCATGATTAATGGGGCTTTCTTGCCGGAAGAAGTGGAATCAGAACGCACGGTGATCATCTCTGAGCGGCAGGGAAATGAAAACTACCCGGAATTCCTTCTATCCGAGGAACTGGTTGCTGCCGCCATACGGGTGCATCCCTATCGCCATGAGACCATTGGCTGGCTATGCGATTTGCAGGCCATCACCCGCGATGAGCTGCACGCGCACTATCGTACCTACTACGTGCCGGATAACGCTACCCTGGTCGCTGTAGGAGGTTTTGATCCGGAGGCTCTGTTGAAGCGCATCCGCGAACTCTTTGGGCCGATCCCACGCGGGGGAGGCATACCTCCGGTGCGCAGCGTAGAGCCACCCCAGCGTGGTGAGCGTCGTCTGGTGGTACAGGGAGCAGGGACGACGGCGTATGTGCAGATCGCGTTTCACGTCCCCGCGGCCACCCATGCGGACTTCTTCCCGCTGGTTGTCATGGACACCGTGCTCAACGGTGCCTCTGCCCTGGGGGTGTTCCGTAACAGCCCCCCCAGTCGCAGTTCTCGCCTCTATCGGGCATTGGTGGAAACGGACCTGGCTTTGGATGTGGATACCTCTTTCATGCCCACGATTGACCCCTATTTATACACTTGCGCTGCCACTGTACGAGCGGGGCGGCGGGTTGACGAGGTGGAGGCAGCTCTCATACGGGAACTGGAGCGATTAGCAGAGGAACCGATCAGCGCGGAAGAGCTGACCAAAGCCATCAAGCAAACCCGGGCCGAGTTCGTCTACGGCAACGAGAGTGTGACGGATCAGGCGTATTGGCTGGGTTTCGCAGAGACGGTGGTTTCACCCCAGTGGCTAGACGAATATCTAGACCGTGTAGCGAGCGTGACTGCCGCTGACGTTCAGCGGGTAGCTCAGACTCATTTGACGGCGACCAATCGCACCACCGGTTGGTTTGTGCCAGCGGCGATAGGTGATGATAATGCAGGAGACGGAGATGAGGAGTAGGGCAGCAGTTCCGGGGCCAGAGGACATCAGCCGACATGTGTTGGCCAATGGGATGGTGGTATTGGTCAGAGAGAATCATACCTGCCCGGCTGTCGTGGTTGAGGGGTATCTGCCGGTGGGCAGTGTCCATGAGCCGGCCCACCTAGCCGGCCTGGCCAGTTTTGTCGCGCCCATGTTAATGCGGGGCACAGAGAACCGCACCTTTGCCCAGATCAATGAAGAGATTGAAGCGGTTGGTGCTTCTCTCAGCTTCGGCGCAGGGCGTCACACCAGCGGCTTTTCTGGACAGTGTCTGGCTGAGGACCTGGATCTGTTGATAGGCATCCTGGCCGATGTTCTGCAACACCCCGTCTTTCCGACGGAGCACGTAGAGCGGGTGCGCGGCCAGAAACTCACAGCTTTGCAGGAGCGGGAGAACGATACCCGACAGATGGCGGCCCTTGCTTTTCGAGAAGTGGCTTATCCTGAGAGGCATCCCTACCACTTCGCGCCCACGGGCTACCCGGATACGGTACGCTCCATTACCCGCGAGGACCTGGTGAGCTTTTATGAGCGGTTGTATAATCCGCGCGGTGGTGCCATTGCGATAGTAGGCGCGGTCAACACGGCGCGAGTTATTGACCTTCTGGCGAGTACGGTGGGACAGTGGCAGCCTGCAGCCGAGACGGCGACCGCCGATGTGCCACCTGTGCCACGCCTGGATGAGGTGCGACGCAAAGTGGTGCCTATGCCAGGCAAAGCCCAGACTGACCTGGTAATGGGTGTGCCCTCCATGACCAGGCAGGACCCTGACTTCTATGCGGCTGTGTTGGCCAATACGGTGCTGGGTGTGTTCGGCATGATGGGGCGGCTGGGTGAGAGTGTGCGTGAGCAGCAGGGGCTGGCCTACTATGCTTATAGTGCTTTGCAGGTGGACAAAGGGCCTGGGCCGTGGGTCGCCATCGCTGGTGTTGACCCGGCTAACGTTGAGCGAGCCATCGCCAGTATCGAGAAAGAGATCGCACGGATGGCAAGCGACCTGGTTTCGGAGGAGGAGCTGGCGGATTCCAAAGCATACCTGACGGGCTCCCTCCCCTTACGTCTGGAAACTAATGAGGGTGTGGCAGGGGTCATCCTGGACATGGAGTGGTACGGCTTGGGGTTGGATTACCTGCAGCGTTACCCAGACCTGATCCAGTGTGTCACTGCAGAGCAGGTGCGGGATGTGATCGCCCGCTATTTACGATCAGATGCCTACGCACTGGGCCTGGCTGGTCCATAGGGGGTGTAGGGTGTTGTTAGCCGTAGGGGTGGACATCATGGAACTGGACCGCATTGCGGCGGCCGTCGCGCGGTGGGGTGAGCGTTTTCTGCGGCGGGTGTACACCCCGGCAGAGCTGGCCTATTGCGAAGGGCACATCGCATCCCTGGCGGCACGCTGGGCAGCCAAAGAAGCCGTAAGCAAGGCCCTGGCCTGTGGCTGGCTGGAGGTCGGATGGACAGACATCGAGATTGAGCGGTTACCTGAAGGACAGCCACGCGTGATCCTGCGTGGGCGAGCACAGGCCCGCGCTCAGGCATTAGGGCTGACAGAGTGGGCGATCAGCCTCTCCCACGGTCGTGACTACGCCGTAGCGATGGCGGTTGCCATGGGTCAGCCGGAGGGGTTCAGTGAAACCGGTAGACAATTATTCTGATGAACGCAGACGTTTCCGTGTGTTGGTAGGTCACAGCGACCTGAGGATGGCGCATGCATATGCGCAGGCTCTGGAAGAAGCGGGCTATCAGGCCAATACGGTTGTGAGCTTAGAGCACGCTCATGAGATGGCGCGTTCGGACTCATTTAATGTCGTCGTGCTGGATGGCCGGTGGGTGAGGCATGGATTGGATGGATTCGCCCCGCTCCGAGCGGCGGCACCTGCAGCCATGTGGCTGGTTACCTGTCCATCAGACCTGTTACAGATGGCAGTGGCCTTGTTGCGCTTTGATGTGGCCGAGCTGTTAATTGAGCCGGTTACGGTGAACGATCTGTGCGAGGCAGTGGCTCGCCTGCTGGAACGAGCACGTCAGCAACATGAACTGGCCCGGCTCAGGGCGCTTGTGCCGTTGTATCAGCTCAGTCAAGCATTCATGCTCGACTTGCATCTGGCTGATCTGTTGCAACGGATCGTTGAGACGGCAGTGGAAGCCACGGGGGCGCTGCGTGGCTCCCTGATGCTGATTGACGAGGACCGTCAGGAATTGACGATCGAAGCTGCGGTTGGCATGCCTCCCGAGCTCGTAGCGACGGCCAGGGAGCGAGTGGGGCGTGGGATCGCCGGCTGGGTGGCCCGCACGGGCATGCCTCTGGTGATCAATAATGAGGAAGACATCCCGGCGTTTGTACGCCCCTCGCTGCGAGGCGGTATGGCCCATTCGGCGGTCTGTCTGCCGTTGACCGTGAAGGGACGGATTATCGGTGTCATCAACCTGACTAAGACGATGGGGCAGCAGCCGTTCACGCGCGGGGATGCCGAGATGCTCTCGGTGTTGGCTGGACAGGCTGCCATCGCTATCGAGAATGCTCGATTGTTCGAGGAGATGGAGCGGGCTTACGAGGACCTCCGCAAGCTGGACGAGATGAAGTCTGACTTCATCAATGTAGCAGCTCATGAGTTGCGCACGCCTGTTGCAGTGGTTCTGGGCTATACCACATTATTGGCAGAGCAGATGTTAGGGAGGGGACGAGGCTATTCTGGCGCTCAGGTCAGAGAGACATCCCCTGGTCTGAATAGTCAGGCAGTCAATGAGTACATTGAAGCAATCTTGCGCAATGCCCAACGGTTGCGAGAGCTGGCGGATAACCTGCTGGATTTAGAGAACCTGAGCAATTGGCAGCCAGGCGACGAAGGGTTGGAAGTCGGTCCCGTCCCAGTGTGTCCCTTGGTAGAGAGTGTCATATCGGAATTTCAACCACTGGCCCGAGAACAGGGATTGTCGTTAGAAATGGCTCTAGGCGTCCCAACTCTGGGGGCCACCCTGGAGTTGGCTGCCTGCGGCCTTCAGGCTGAACAGCCTGCTAGGCCGGAGGCGGTGGTGGTACAGGCGGATGAGGTAAAGACAGCGTTGATTCTACGCAACCTGTTGAGCAATGCGTTAAAATTTACTCCATCAGGGGGGCGTGTGGTGATGTCCGTGGAGCCTTCGGAGGAGGAAGTGGTTGTTGCTGTGGCAGACACAGGGCCGGGGATTCCGCCAGAGAGACGGCGCCATATCTTTCGCCCCTTTTATCAGGCTGAACCCTCACTGACGCGCAGCCATTCGGGGCTGGGATTGGGGTTGAGCATTGCACAGCGCCTGGCAGAATTGCAAAGGGGACGTCTGTGGCTGGAAGATCGTGCCGGCTTTGGGGCTGTCTTCTGTCTGGCTTTGCCGCGAGGGTGAGCCTGTTCTGTAAGCTACCGTTCGGGTTTTACGCATTAATCGAACCGCTTCCTGTTCCAACTTCAGGCCACGTTCCAACATGTGGGCAATCAGGGGATGCAGGTCGGCCAGGCTGGCATGGCCCAGCAGGCGTGTCAGGAGGCGCCGATCGCCGGGGGTCAGCGGTTTGGCCCAGCGCACATGAGCTTCCAGCGTCTCGATGTCCATGCGATACGGGGCAAAGCGCGGGGAGATCAGCTTGCGCAAGTGGGCCAGGATGTTAAGCCCGCCGTAGTCCAGATCGGTCCAGACGTAGAGAGGGACTTCTGAGGGCAATGCCTCTGCCAGGCAATGCAATAGATGGCGCGTGGAGGGCGATGGATTTCCCAGTAGGCAGAGTGCCGCCAGCCCTTCCCCTTCGTAGCGGATGAGCTCGTAGAACGAAGCCAGGTTCTCCACACATACCACTCGCGCCGCGTCTACACTCACGCAGCGTACACGGGCAACCATGAGCGCAGGGATCCCCACCGCAGGGTAGAAGCTGGCCAGCGAGATCGTCTGTCCGTTGGCGTCCACTAACCGCCAGGGGCCGAAGAGGAAGAGATGGGTAGGATTAGCAACCAGGCCCAACTCGCGCAGAACCTCGTCAGGGGTCAAATGAGGCCAGCCGTGACGACGGGCCAACGTGGCCAGTGCGCTCTTTAACCCATCGAAGGTTTTGCTGTCGTTGAAGACGCGCGCGCTGAAGACACGGTAAGGAGTCTCCTCGGTGATCTGATCGAGGGCGATGAGGGCGTCGAGCAAGTTGCGATTGAAATCGGGGTTGTCCAGAGTAAAGGGGGCTGGCGACCTATTGGCCCGCAGTTGGGCCAGGGTGTGGTCAATCGCCAGCCGGCGCCAATCGTCAGGGGCAAAGCGAAAGCGGTCGCCTAACAACAGATCACGCAGCGCGGCACTTTGAGCCGCCACGGGCTCGCGTCCCAGCCAGGGGAAGAGCTCAGGCGCGCTTTCCGGCACCAGAGTGACCGACTCCAGCAAGTGGCCTTCCTCACCGGGCGGCCAGGATAGGCGCAGCAGGCCGCGCGCTGCCATCTCCTGCAACTGCTCGTTAGCGATCTGGCGGGGAGCGGGATCAACCTGGCTGTGGTAGCCGGGCAATTCCACCTCGGTCAATCGGACACGGATCGCCCGCTTGACAGGCCGCTGCGGATCGCGCTGTTCGTAAATGTCCAGCAGTGCGTTCAGAATAGCAGCGACGTCAGGCGAGGGGGTGAACGGCAGAAAGGACATGATGGCTACCTGGGGATATCTCTCCTCTCGCCCCCATCCTCAGGCTCAGCAGGCAGGCTCATAAGATACCGGACAACTGCTTCCAGCGAAGGCGCGTCGAGGGCAACATCCACCAGTTGGCGCAATTGTTCCAGCCCTAGCCTGCGCATGTGAAATGCCAGGTCGGGCGACAGGTCGCCGAAGCGGCGGCTGAGGATGTGCAACAATATTTCTATCCCCGCTTCTCGCTGCCCTTGTTGACGCCCTTGTTGAAGCCCTTGTTGAAGCCCTTGTTGAAGCCCTTGTTGAAGCCCCTGTTGAAGCCCCTGCTCGAGCCCTTCCTTAATCAGTTCATTGTACCACGGTGATTCACGTAAGACTGCCATATCCCACCTCATAATCTTTCTGACAAGTTCTGATTCCAATACAAAACCTGCGAAAAACGCCAGCAATGGTTCCATTTCAGCGATCTGGACATCGGCACGCAACAGCGTGACCGCCTTGCTGACCACGAGCTCGTCCTGTCCACCTTTTAAGATCGGCACAAACGGCAGAAGGGTGGTCAGATTTCGCTCGAAGACCAGGTTGACGTCCACCTCCCACAAGTTGAGCACCTTGAAGTCCTGATGGGCTACCAGGCCCATGAACTCTGAGTGATAACTATCGGCAATAGTCACGGGACGCGCCGGCGGCAAGATGTTGACCACCACCGGATAAACGTTGAGCGCATACCGCTCTTCGGCCAGAGCAGTGTAGGCACGGATGCGCTGGGGCATGCGCACGTCGGGGCGCATCTGCATCTCGTTGGCGATCAAGAACTCGCCATATTCCGGCGAGCGGGCTTTAATCAATACATCGTTGGCACGCGCCACCCACTGAAACTCACCAGACAGCAGATCCACGGCCTCAACCGTTGGATCACCTGTCAGCCAGCGCACCCAGGCCGTTGGCGCCAGACCAATCAACCGTTTACTACCAATGTCTACCGTCTTCGCCACCACGACCTCTCGGCAATTGCCATTTTAGCAGTTCAAGGGGGTGCTGTCAACCAGCTTTCTCGTATTGCATGTAGCGTGTCGCGTAGGATTTACGAAAACGCCGTACGCATCACGCATCAACTCAGGCTTTAGCCAAGGCGTCCATGGAATAGCTGCTTCGGCGCTTAACCAACTCCGGCAGCCCTTTGTTGATCTCGTCGTCATACTTGCCGGCCAGCAGGTCCCGGTAGAACTGGTAATCAACTCCTTTCACCTTCTCGTCATCAGGGAAGCGGTGATAGTTTTCCTTGGTCATCAGGCTCTTGCCCTCGGCGATCAGTTGATAGCCCAGGGCTGAACCAGGATACGGTGCGTAAAAGGCAATGGAAGGCATGGCGCGGCGCATGTACTTGAGCATACGCATGGTTTTGAAGGCGTCCTCGCGAGTCTCACCAGGGATGCCAAGCATGATATTCGACCAGAAGACCGGTGCCTGCCGGCCCTGACGCTCCAGATCATCGGCGATCCGATGCAGCAACTCTATGGTGAAATAGTTGTCTTCCTCGGTGCACTCCTTGTTCAAGATCCTCAGCACGCGGTCACTGCCCGACTCAAACCCGATAGAGATGGTCATCCAATTGGTTTCTCGGATCAACGCCTCGAACAGATGCGGCCATTGGCGGACGGTGTCGGAGCGAGCTGCTGCCCAGTACGGCCACACCTTGTTGGCCTTACGCGGGTACTTCTCGATCCACTCCTCTAGCCAGCGTGGATTTTGGAAGAACATGGAGTCGTGGATGACAACCGATCCGACCCCCCACCTGCGGTCCAGGTAGTTCAACTCGTCAATCACCATGTCCACCGGCCGGCGTCCCATGTTGGGGATGTAGGAATTCTCGTTGCAGAAGACACACTGCCAGGGGCAAACGCGGCTGGTCAGGATCGTAGCGACAGGTGGCGGTCCCCAACCGCACGCAGGCTCCAGCGGCCAGGGGAACTTGCGTGCCAGCTTGCGACTGGCCGGCTTGGGCCAGAGCGTGCGATCTATCATCGGCCATTCTGCCATGGACTTGGCCCCTACACCCGGTACCACGCGCGGAAAATCCTCAGGATGGGTGACCAGGTCCACGATCGTTTTTTCCCCTGGCCCCTGGCAGATTTTGTCAAACTCCTCGATGGCGAGCATCTCATCCGGTGCTACCGTCGCGTGCATACCCCCTGTGAGAACGACACCTTTGGGGTTCACTTCTTTAAAAATTCGGGCCGCGCGGTAGGCCACAGGGAACGTGTAGCTCCTCACATTCATGATCAGCATGTCGTACCCGTGCACCTTCTTCTTGAGCTGATCCCACGAGGTGCAGGCGCGGGTGGAGAATATATCTGTCATCACGCCGTTTTGATGCAGGATCGTGCGGAGCAGTCCCAGGCCGTGGTCTTGCCACTGTTCGTGGGGGCCGGCTGGGTTCACCAGATCGCCCAGGTCCCCCAGGTCGAGCCATAGTCGTTTCGGCCCACTTTCCTTCAAAGGTTGGGCACGTTTCAGCCATAAAAACTTCAACATGATCGCTCTCCTGTCTATTGACTGCTCAAGTGGCTGGCCCAGGTGACCGGCACTTCAAAGGGTCCGTCACCTGGCTTCCTCCAGATTGTAAGCTGTTCAGTGTATTTGTCAAACGGTTGTATTCTTTTTCGCATCAACTGGCTGCAGTTTATGCCAAACTGCGCGAATTCCTGGGTGTGCGAGAGGATGTGCGGGTGGATCGGCACACGTTGATCGCCGAATTCGCCGCCGTGTTCCTGCCAGAAGCAGCAAAATAGGTAAAGTTACCGATGCACAATAGGATGAAAAGGTGTATACTGATTACAGTTTGCTGAGGTTTTTGTCAGCCAAGCCAGGCCCGCATTTCACGCGGAGGTGAATATGCAACAGGAAACATTTCTCGCGGCCCTTGCCGGGCTGGTGCACGACATCGGCAAGTTCGCGGTGCGCGCGGGGGAGCGCGGCTCCCGCACCTGGGACGATCAGGCGAAACGTGACTACGGCTATTACCACGCCCTCCTCACTGCCGATTTTGCCGACCGGCACGTGCCGGAGCCGTGGAGGGCGGAGGTCAAAAATGCAGCCGGAAACCATCATCGCCCCACCAGCCGTCGCGACTGGATCGTGGCGCTGGCCGATCACCTCTCAGCCGGGGAACGGGCCGATGCCACCGACGATGGTCAGGGTGCTCCCTGGCCTGACCGCCAGGACAGGCTGGCCGTCAGGCCAGGGGACAGGCAGCCGCGCCAGTTGCTCTCGATCTTCTGCTCGTTGACTGCCGATGACGGCAAGCAGGCTCCTGGCAACGTTTACTGGCCTCTGGCCCCCTTGTGTCTCGATCAAAAGGCGCTCTTCCCCGGCCCCGCCTGGGACGATGACCAGATCTGGAGGGGATACGGGGAGATGTGGAGGGGATTCCTGAGTGAGGCAAGAACGTTGCACGTTGCCCACGCTCCGATCGGGGAAAGCCTACCCACTTACCTGGAGAGCTTCCTGCTGCTCATGCAGCGGTACACCTGGTGCATGCCTGCGGCCTACTACAGAAACCGGCCCGATGTCAGCCTTTACGATCACAGCCGCATGACGGCAGCGTTGGCGGCTGTGCTGGCCGGGGGCGAACTCTCCGACGCGCGGCTGGAGAGCCTGGCCGGGGCTTCCCAGGACGCTGTGGACCCCGTGGCCTTGTTGGTCAGTGGCGACATCAGCGGCGTGCAGGACTTCATCTACACCATCACCGCTCGCGGAGCGACCAGTGCTCTGCGCGGCCGCTCCTTCTACCTGCAACTGCTCACCGAAGCGGTGGCCCGCTACGTGCTGCGCGAGCTGGACCTGCCGATCACTAATTTGATCTATGCCAGCGGTGGCAACTTCTACCTGCTAACCCGGCCGGGCGATCAAGGACGGCTGACAGGTATCCAGCGTAACGTCAGCCGCGTCCTGCTGGCCCACCATCGGGGCGATCTTTACGTGGCACTGGCTTCAATTCCTTTGCTGGCAAGGGATTTCTTCCAGGGAAGGATCAGCCGGGCGTGGGCGGAGCTGCACAGGGAACAACAACGTCAGAATCACCGAATGCCCGTGAGGACATTGAAACATTGCACAAGTCACCTCTTCTATACCGACTGATCACAGGTCAGCTACCCGGCCGGGCCACCGCCCGGCGTTCCGATGGACGAAAATGCCCGGTGCGGCTATTCTCACCTTGATCGCCGAAGGTCTCCCGACCGAGGCGAAAGGGCTCGGTCGGGAGACCTCGCCCATCGCATGCCCAGTGCGGTTAT
>DAOUAJ010000082.1:0-9461 GCA_034433615.1 Anaerolineae bacterium
CCGGGGACATCAGGACGCGTCCAGGCCGGGCTGCCGTCCAACACGGCGATCAGTTGCAAGCCTCGAAGGCTAGCCGCGTCCACCAGGCGATCCCACGGAGTCCAGTCGAAGACGCCAGGCTGTGGCTCGATGGCATCCCAGGGGAAAGGTTGCCGCACCCAGGTAAGCCCGGCCGCCGAGATCGCGTCCAGCGTAGCTGCTATCCCCGCGTCGTCTGCCTGCTCCAGCGTTATGTTGACCCCTATCCGCAGCGGACCACCTTTCGGAGCCAGGGAGCCAGGGTGCCAGAGGGCAGAGGAGCCGAGGTGCAGAGGTGGATTTACCCCTGCCCCTCCACACCCCAGCATCTCTGCCCCCCTGCTTAGACAATAGGCCGTAGAGGGTGGAGCCGGCGGTATGTCCGGAAGGATCACTGCTCCAATGGCCAGGGCTGCCATCGCCAGCAGCCACATCACAGACTGTCGGCGCAACAGGGGAAGGCGCATAGGTTCACAGTTCAAATAAAACCCGAAGGGCCTCACGTTAAAGACCCTTCGGGTTTTATCCCCGTCCTTTCCGGATACCCTCAGCTCTGCTAGACGATCTGACCGTCCCTGAGTTGCAAGGCGTAATCCACGTATTCATCTACCAGCGCGTCATGGGAGGCTAGCAAGAAGGTCACGTGCTCTTCCTCCACAATGCGTCGGAATAGGGCGAGGATCTCGCGGGCAGTAACGCTGTCCAACTCGCCCGTGGGCTCATCTGCCAGGATCAGTTGGGGGCTATTGGCCAGAGCGCGAGCGATGGCCACCCGCTGTTGCTGACCACCGGACATCTCGTAGGGGCGGTGGTGAATCCATTTGCTCAGGCCTACCAGATCCAGGCAGTACAACGTCCGCTCGTGGCGCTCCTTGCCACGCACGCCAGCAATACGTAGCATTAACTCTACATTCTCATAAGCAGAAAGGGTGGGCAGCAAACCGAATGACTGGAAGATGAACCCCACCCGTTCCCGTCGCCAGTAGGTAAGCTGCCGGTCGTTCAGGTTGGCAAGCTCACGGCCAAAGACCCGTACGACGCCGGAGGTAGGACGGTCGAGCCCGCCAATGCAGTTAAGCAAAGTGGTCTTGCCGCTGCCTGAGCGCCCTTTCAGAGCAACAAAATAACCGGCTTCAACCTTGAGATTGACACCGCGCAGGGCTTGTACTTCGCTCGAGCCTACCTTATAAACACGCCACAGGTCTTCGGTCTCGACGACGTAGCCATTCAAGATGGAATTGAAATCTTGTTCCATCATCGCTTCCTCTCACTCTCGCCATCGCGCCGCCAGCGGCCCCAGAGGCCACGCAGCCCGCGCGCCTTCGGCACCGGCACTAGCTCGGAGACCGGCGTCTCCGCTGCTCGCGTATGAGCGGACTGAGGCGCTGGCCGAATCAGGATGCCCTCCTCGGTCAACTCCAGTCGGGCACGCCCCTTGATATTGAATTGCTCCAGATACTCTTTCGGCACTTGCAGGCGACCGGCCGAATCCAGCACGACCAGTTCTTCAAAGATATCCTCTTCCTGAACGAGATCGCCCTCAGTGGCCAACTCGTTGTTGGATGAGGCCATTACCCCGGCCTGGCGCACCGTTTCACTGGCCGTCTTGCCATCGCGAATGGCCACCACCCGGTTGACGTGATGAGCGAGGCCAGGATCGTGGCTGACGATCAGAGTCGTCAGCCCATACTGGCGGTTGAGGTCTTGAAAGGTCTTATAAATCGTCAGCGCCGTGGCCGAGTCCACTTCACCGGTTGGCTCATCGGCCAGAAGTAATGAGGGATTGTTGGCCAGGGCGACGGCAATAGCCACGCGTTGCTGCTCACCGCCAGACAACTGCCCAAGCTGATGATACTGCCGCTCGGCCAGCCCCACGGCCTCAAGCAACTCTTTAGCACGTTGGCGCTTCTTCCGCCCTGTCTGGCCGGCCAACGTCATGGGCAACTCCACATTCTCCAGCGCGTTCAGGTAGGGGATCAGATTACGGGCACCCTGTTGCCAGACGAACCCTACCTTGGCGCGGCGATAACGGTTGAGGGCAGCATCCGACATCTTGAGCAGATCGTAGCCATCTACCCACACGCGCCCGGCCGAGGGTCGGTCAAGGCCTCCTAAGATGTTCATCAGCGTGGATTTACCGCTGCCGCTGGCACCGACGATGCCTAACAGCTCACCCGGGGCCACGACCAAATCCAGACCCTGCAAGGCCACAACCTCAAGGTCGGCAACCTTGTAGATTTTGACCAGGTTATCGCAGATGATAAAAGGTTCTTGTGTCATATTACGCTGTCTCCCCTAGTTTAACGGCCTGGAAGATCTTCATGCGTAAGAGCAACGCCACCAGCACCACCAGGGCGACGACGAACAGCAGGCCGAACAGGGCGTAGATGCGGAGAATGGCCGGCCAGGCGATCTCCACCAGGAAAGGCGGGACGCGAGCCGACGGACCGCTGCCCACTTGCAGGTAGGGGATAAATAGCTCGCTGACCCAGGCGCCCAGGCCCGTGCCCGCCAGCAACCCCATCAAGATCAGGAAGGCCAACTCCCACGCCAGGAACGCCGTCATTTGCCCGGATGAGAGGCCGATGGCCCGCAAGATGCCCAGCTCGATGAAACGACGGCGGAAGGAGAAGAGGGCGTAAAGCAGGAAGCCCAACACCGTCAATAGCGCCGCGGCTGCGAATCCTACGGAGAGCAAACCGAACAACCCCTGACGTTCCGGGCGCCGTTGCTCTTCAGAAACTTTGAGGAGCGAGGCATCCCAGTCCAACACTCGCAGGTTCAGATCGCGCACACCTTCCACGAGCTGATTGTAGTCCACGTTCGGATCGGTCTTCAGCCAGACATCGTAGGGAAATTGTCCCCCTGCCCGTTCGAAGAGATAATCCAGGTTGCCCACAAAGAGCGGCCCCTCTTCCGGATACCAGGTGGGGAACAGGTCTATGCCTCCGACGACCTTCATGTCCAGCTCGTTGCGCTGCCCGTAGGTATCCACCGTCACGCGGATGGTGTCGCCCACGTTCAGGGCGTGCTGAGCCATGAAGTCACGGGGGATCAGCACCCCATCCGGGGCGACTGCTAACGCGTTCATCAATGCGCCCAGGGTAGCCGGGGCAAAATCCCGGCGCCAGAACGCCACCTGTGGAAAGTCAATCCGATCCACGCCGATGAACGTGCCTGTCTGCGTCCCCCCGCTCAGTCGGGTGCTGGCTGAGTAGCGCCCGACGCGCGCGGCCGCCAACACCCCTGGAGCTTTGAGGTGCTCAGACACCGGCAGGAAGAGCCAGCGCGGGCCCTGCTCTTCTTCCTCGGCAGGCGCGGTCTGAGATGATGTGGTCGCACCTTGACCGCCACCGAATCCGAAAGCCCCACCCCCCTCCGTTTCCGTGCTTTCACCTAACTCGACCAGACTCATGTCGGCACCGATCTTGTAGTAGGTCTGATCGTACAGGTGATTGTCCAGCGTCTGTGCCAGTGAGGCGGTGAAAGCCGACAGGCTAAGGGTCAACACCAAAAGCACCAGGGGCGCTGAGTAGAACCCAGGCGTGCGCGAGAGGTGACGGGCTGCTAACAGAGTGCCCACACCGCTGGTATGAGCGGCTACCCACGCGATGCCGGCCATGATGGCCGGCAAGACGCGCAGCAGAAAGAGCGTGAGGGCAAAAATGCCCAGAGCGGGGACCAGAAAGAGCAGTGGGTTCTGGAAGGGATCGTTAACGAAGCTCCCCCCGGCTACAGGCAGGGCGATGCTGCCCTGCTGGCGCAGCAGATAAGCACCATAAGCCGCCGGGATGAGCAGCAACAGATCCATCCAGGCCCGTTGCCACCAGGGCGGTCGCAATGATCGGGCTCGCTCTTGCTTGTAGGTGACGATGGTGTGGCGGGCCGCGCCAACAGTGGGCACCACCTGCGCCACCAGAGCCAGACCAACTGCCGCTATACCAAAGCGCAATGTCGCTGCCGTCACACCCACGCGCAGCTCAGACTGGGCCGTAAAGTTCAAGAAGCTGCGCGCCCTGCCGATCACATGAGCGATCATCTCACCAACCGGTGAACCGATAGCCAGCGCTAACACCCCCAGCAACAAGCCTTCCAGAGCTGCAATCCCGACCACTTGAATCGCTGTAGCTCCCCGACTGCGCAGCACAGCGATCTCGTTCCGTTGCCGGCCTACCGAGAGCCCCACGACCAGGCCGATGAATGCCAAGATCAGGCCGATGATAGGGACGCTGAAGGCGTAGAGCAGGATCGTGAGCAACGCAGCGGCACGCTGGTATTTCTGCAGAGCGTCCACCGGCGATACGTCTAGACTGGTGTTCGGCAAAAGAGAAGACACCCGTTGACGCACCGCCGTGATGCGGGCGAGAAGGGGACCCGCATCGCTGGAGTGGACATTCGAGCCGTCCATGACCAGATACCACAGCCCCAGGTAAACCTCATCCTCCAGATAGGGGCTGATGCGCCCCAGAAAAGTCTCCTCTGGGATCAGGAGCAGGTCGTCCAGGGCTGCCGGATTGTAGAACCAGAACGGCTCTTTGGGGTCCGTCGCTTTCCAGACCCCGGCGATGTGCACCGGGATCTGGATGGATCGCCCCCCCTGCGCCGCGCGCCGATCAAAGGCGATGTACGTCTCGCCAACTTGTAAGCCCAACTCCAGGGCGCGCGCCTCGCTCACCAGCACGTCCACCACGCTGTCCTGTGAAGAGACCGCCACAGCCGGGAAGTTGCCCTCCAGGATGGTGATGTGGTTTTGCAGGTCGCTGACAAAAGCAAAACTCACCCAGGCTAGTGGCTGTTTAGTGTCTGCATAGGCGATGTCTTCCTGGGGAAACAGCCGGAAGTTGTTGGTCTTGAAATGCCGCACCATAAAAGTGCGGGGCAGCCCCAGGGCCGGTCCGGCCGGCCCGGACAGATACTGATCCACCGGCTGGGCCTCTTCCCATTGGACGGCACCGTGCCAGGCGCCCAGGTAACGGAACATGAAAGCGAACGGTGGGCGAGTGACAGACCCGCCCGTCTCGGGCGATCCTCCTGAGAGTTCCTCCCGCAAGATGCGGTAGTAGACCGCGTCAGCGTACAGAGGGACGCTCATAGTCAGCGCCACAGAGGTGATCAGGCCCAGCGTGGTTGCCAGCGCCAACCCACGCTGAGAGAAAAGGCGCTTAGCGGCCACGACGAAGACCGCCCATGCACGAAGTATTGCGCTCATCCCGATCGTTGCCCCTATTGCCCTATCACGACCTGCCCCACGGTCAGGCCCTCTTTGATCTCCACACGATCTTCACCTTCGATGCCGACCTTGATGTCTACGCGCCGCTGGGCTTCACCATCTTGCACGACCACGACCTTTCGGCCTTCGAAGGTGCGTACTGCTTGCGGTGGCAGCCAAAGCACATTGTCCTTCCGCTCCAACAGGACGGTCACGCGCGCCAGGTCGC
This sequence comes from Anaerolineae bacterium, assembly GCA_034433615.1. Classification (GTDB taxonomy): domain Bacteria; phylum Chloroflexota; class Anaerolineae; order DUEN01; family DUEN01; genus DAOUAJ01. Next base: position 5,457 of record DAOUAJ010000082.1, read on the forward strand.
CCATCTCAAACCCGGCTTCAACAGCGTTTGCCTCCAGGGTCACGCGCGTGCTCTTGTCCTCCTCCTCCACCTTGGTGCTGCCGCCGCCGCTGCCATAGGGATACGGTAATCTCCGAATGCTTCCCTTGATCTCCTGGCCAGGCCGGCTGACCAGCACGACGGTGACCGGCATGCCCTCAGCCAGGTCCTGCAATTGCGTGCTCACCAGATCAGCGCTCACCTCTAACGCACGGGGGTCGGCTACGGTCGCTACAGGTTTGAAAGCATCCACGGGGCGGCCTTCCGAAAGGGTGATGGAGAGCACCTGTCCATCAAAGGGTGCGATGATCTGCGCGTCGGCGATGGCCGCCTCCAACTTCTGCACGTTTAAGGAAGCCCGCTCTACATCGTTCTTCAGTAACGGGTCAACCCCCTTGCTGAGCTCGTCCAGCGCGATCTGCGCCAGCTCCACCTGGCGTTCCTGAATGGCTACCTCATATTGGTGAGTAGCGATGGCCTGCATCGCCAGATCGTAAGCTGCCTTGGCTTGTGCATGACTCAACGTCGCCTGCTGTAAAGCAACAGCCTGCGGCAGCATCCCTGCATCGCTGCGTGAGGCGATCGCGTTGTATTCTTCCTGAGCACGCCTCAACTCGATCTCAGCTCTCTCCAGGTCAGCCTCAGCCTGGGTCTTGCGCGGTGTAGGATCCTGCGCTTTAACGATCGCCAGGTTAAGCTTGGCGATCTCCAGACTCACTTGGGCACGCCGGATAGCATTCTGCAGCTCGCTCTCCGCCGCGTCCAGACGTACCTGGGCTCGCTCCAACTCTAATTGAGCTGAGACGAGCTCCCGCTCCAGGTCTTCAATCTCCAGGTCCGCCAATACCTGGCCAGCCTTCACCATGTCATTGCGCCGGACGAAGACGTGACGGACGCGGCCGCTGGTGCGGAAGAAGAGCTCTTTCTCGACAACCGGGGCGATCCGTCCGGTGAACTGAAGCTGCTTGATCACCTCCCCCTGCTGCACCCGATAAGTCGGCTTGATCGGCACGATCGGTGTGGGGATGGGGGTAGGGGTTGGCTCCTCGCGCGCGGGCATCCGCGAACGGCCGGTGGGCAACAGCGCACATCCCGTTACAGCGATCAAGGTCACCAGTAATGCAGCGAAACGTGCTGCTCGTCGCATCATTAAGTACCTCCTCAATAAATTATAAATTATAGCACTGTACCTGGCAAGGCCCCCGCTCCACCCCCTTTCAAGGGTAGGTTTTTTCAAGCGCATCCATTCCTGGCTCAAAAGAGGTGGCTTGGAGGGCCATTCTACCCGCCGGCAGCTTCGGCGCGCCGTTGTGCATCACGCAAAGCCTCTTCAACTGGCCGTCCCATCTCCAAAATCTCGCGCACAGCTCGCTCCAGCGCGCTCGCGTAGATCTCGAACTGGGGGCCAGGAGCGACCAGAATACCATCCCGGGCGGCTCGCATAAACACATCAGCCCGATCGGCCCCCACCTGCTCCCGAAAAGCGGCGCTCTCCAGGAGCGACCGGCGCACGGGCAAACCGTTATTTTGCTCAGAATGCCGGGAGAGAAAGGCGATCCAGCGCCAGGCATCGGCAGGTTGCTTCGATGAGGCAGGAATGACGTACAGTGCCATGATGGAAATGGTGCGCCCTGTGCTTCCTTGCGGCAACGTAGCCACCCCCCAGGGGAATTTCCACTCCAGGCCACTGGACCGTCCCCCTCTCTGGGATGCCCAGCCCAGCCACATCGCGGCCCGTCCGAGCCCGATGGGATCGCCCGTTAATCGGCGCTGTTCAGCCGGTGTCGGCGTGACTTTATACGTGAGCACCAGGTCTGCGTACCACTGGATCGCGCGCATCACCGGTTCGCTGTCCAGGCGTACGGCCTGGGGATTCAGCAGATCTTCCCCCCATAATGCCGATAACTCCTGGGCGACGAAGGGCAGATAATCCGGCAACGCGTTGGCGGGATAAAACCCGTATTGCTTCTTCTCCTCAGGCAAAGGCTGAGTCAACGCCTGGGCCAACGTCACAAAATCGTTCCACGTCCAGCCCGGAGCCGGATAGGGCACCTGAGCCTGATCGAACAGGTTCCGATTGTAGTAGAGGACCAAAACGTCCAAATCGGCCGGCAGGGCAATAACCTGCCCCTGGTAGCGGGCCGCATCTACTGTCCGTGGCAGATAATCTTCCAAAAAACCTTCTGCCTCCGTTTCGATAAACGGGTCCAAAGATCGCAGGTCGCCCACATCCCCGATGGCCCAACCCCAGGACAGCACCACATCGGCACCCGCATCGAGGGCAGTCCGCAAGCTGCCGGATCCGGAAACCGTTTTGACCTCGACGGTCAGCTCAGGATGGGCAGCGTGAAATTCTTCTGCCAGACGCTGGTAAGGCCCCAACACCTCTGTAGGATAGTCGTAGAGAATGAACTGAACGGTGCGAGGTTCTGGTGTGGGTGTCGCCCGGCCAGCACAGCCGGTAACCACCAACGTCAGGAGAATCACGATTATAAGGACACGGCAAATCTTGTCAATCCATCTCATAGCGCGCTCTCCAGCTACCCCTCAATGAAATTTGACCAATTTCACCTTCGCCGACTCAAGGTCCGGACTATCCCGTCCGACCGACTCTGCCAGTATCCGATCCGGGTCATTGAGAACCCGGTTGAAGTCAAAGCGGATGCACCGACGCTCAGAGCGTTTATCTTGGCGATGACTGCCTATGTCAGAGCAGGTTTTATGTTGCTGACGTCTATTCGTTACGATGTCGCAAGGCCAATGGCAGGTAATACTCTCTCCAGGTGACTGTTGGGGGCAGGCCGAAGATTAGCCCCTCTTCTCCTGCCACTAAGAGCTTGTTTGAAAATGGTATTTATTTGATGGGATTGACCCTGTGACCGGCTAAGGGTGCGTTGGCTCCACGACAGTTTACGCCCAATCCCGGATCTGCTAGAATGGGGATATGACCCACAAAGCATATCCTTCAGACCTAACAGATGCTGAATGGCGCAAGATTGAACCGCTGTTGCCACCCCCCAAACCGGTTGGACGCCCGCGGACCGTCAACCTCCGTACCGTTCTGAACGCCATCTTCTACCTGGTCCGTAGTGGGTGCCAATGGCGCATGATCCCCCATGACCTGGGTGCCTGGCAGACGGCCTACTACTACTTCCGCCAGTGGCAGAAGGATGGCACTTGGCAGAAGATCAACGATGCCTTGCGGGCAGAGGTCCGGCGGCAGGCTGGCCGTGAAGCTGAGCCCAGTGCGGCCATCCTCGACAGTCAGTCGGTCAAGACGACAGAAGCTGGCGGACCGCGTGGCTACGACTCCGCCAAGAAGGTGAACGGGCGCAAGCGCCATATCTTGGTAGACACCCTGGGTCTCTTGCTCGTGGTTGTCGTGCACGCGGCCAACATCCAAGACCGCGACGGGGCCAAGCTGGTGCTGGCGAAAGTCGCCCAGGGCCTGCCGCGTCTCCGATTGATCTGGGCGGATGGTGGTTATGCCGGCCAACTCATCGACTGGGTCAAGGCCCAATGGGGTTGGGTCCTCCAGATCGTCCGGCGCCCCGACGGCGTTCGCAGATTTCAGGTGCTGCCCCGGCGGTGGGTGGTCGAGCGTACACTGGGCTGGCTGGGAAGGTCTCGTCGTCTCAGCAAAGACTACGAGGAGGAGCCCGAGTGCAGCGAAGGCATGGTCTACCTAGCCATGATCCGGGTGATGCTGCGGCGCTTGGCACCGACCAGCCAGTCGTAGGGTGATCCACCATGGCAGAGGCGACCCCCCTGGCTGTTCTTTTGGCGCGCCTTAGCCCTGCCTCGTTGCAGCCTGCAGGGTGCTGAACAGGCTCTCCAACCGGTCTGGAGGCGGTCATTTGGTCAGGTTTGCTGTCGAGTCTGATGCATGAAACCTCCCAAGGTGAGCGTTGAGCCTGGACAAAGCGCAAATCTCGTGCCTTTTTTCGCTGACTGACAACAACTAAAGGATATTTTCAAACAAGCTCT
>DAOUAJ010000083.1:0-14913 GCA_034433615.1 Anaerolineae bacterium
TCAGTCCCGGCCCTGACCGGGCAATCGCCATTGCCCTCAGGGTGGCAGAAACGCGCTGCCAGTGCGCACCCGAAGCCCTATCTTGTTGTCAAAGTGCTTGGCGGACTACACCTGTCTCAGGCTGCTAGACATGAGCGGTTTGGTTTTGTATGGGAGGGCCGGCTGCCCCAACCTTCCAGTGCTCCCAGGTCCCCGGCCGATGTAGCCGATCAGCTCGCCCCGCTCGACGGAGAAGGGGACGTGATCCACAGCCCACACGACCTCAGAGTTCCTGGGCAATGATCATTGGGGCCATTGCTGATTTCCTTCAGCTATCCTTAGCACCGACTCGATGAATTCGGCCTTGCCCGGGGTGTAGAGGTCTCGGTTGCCTCGAGACTTACGGGCCAGCTCCCTCTTGAGCCTGGCATATTCCTCGGCCACCTCTTCGTGCTGGCGAAGATGGTCCCGGAAGCATATGTAGTTTCTCCAGGCCTCGCTGTTCCATTCCAGCATGTGCAGGTAGTGTGTCCTTCTGCTTTGGTCCCCTTTGGCGAAGAAGTGCCTGCCGGGATGCCCCTCATCCCCTTTGTACTCATACCCCAGGCGTTCCAGCGGCTCGATGCATTTTTCCACATCCTCCAGCCGCCGGAGGGCCACGGCCATGTCAATGATGGGCTTGGCCTCCAGGCCGGGCACAGCCGTGCTTCCCACGTGCTGGATGTCCACCGCGTACGCCCCGATCGCCGCGCGCAGCAGGCGCTCCTCCTGGGCAAACAACTGCGGCCACTCAGGAGAGTACGGAACGAGCTTCACGGCACCTCGTTGCAAGCCGATCATATATCTCCACCGCACAAAAATGCTCACCTTTCCCAGGTGGCCAGGCCGATCCACATATCCGCCGCGCCGTAGTAAAGATACCAAGTGTTATTCCGAACGACTAGTCCTTCGGCGAAGGTCACGTTGGGCACCTGCCCGAACCTCTCCCATGAAGTCTCAGGCTCCAGGATGGGCTCCTCCGCCCACGCTAAGACTTTCGTTGGATCATTCTTGTCGAACAACACCCATCCCACGGAGTATCTCAACTTCTCATTGGCGCCGTTGTAGATGAGGAGAATGCCCTCCTCGGTGAGGATGGGAGGAGGGCCCGGCTCGACCAGCTTGCTGTCGAAGTAACCCTCCCGTGGCCTCAGCACTGGCCTTTCACGTGCCGTCCAGTGTATCAGGTCGTCAGAGAAGGCGATCCACATATCCGAGTCGCCGAAGTACATCACATACTTGCCCTTGACTTTCTCGGGCAGGATGGCCCCGGATTTGGTCCAGCCGCGCTCCGGGAAGACCAGGCCCTGCTTCTGCCAGTGCACCAGGTCCCTCGAAGTCGCCAGGGCCAGACGAGCCGTCTTCAGGTCGTAAGCGGTATAGGTGAGATAGTAGGTATCACCGATCTTCACCACCCTTGGGTCTTCCACACCCCCACCTTGCTCGTAGCCGTATTCGGGGAGGAGAATGGGATCGGGGTGACGGGTGAAGTGCACGCCATCCTCGCTCTCGGCCAGGCCGATGGTGGAGACACCATCCCAATCCTCGGCCCGGTAAAGCATCCAGAACTTGCCATCTTCGTAGACGATAGCGGGGTTGAAGACGGCCACTGCTTCGAATTCCTTCCCCCGAGGCGTAAGGATAGGGTTCTCCTTGTGCTTTACAAACGGGCCGAGAGTAAAAGATACTTGAACTTTTGGTGCACAAGCTCCGATGAGGAAGCCCAGGATAAGAAGGGTTGCTAAAACTATTCGGTTCGCTTTGTTCATTTCACTCCTTCTTTATCTTCCACAACAAAGGCCATCATCTCGGCCATGGGGCAGGTGACCACGGCCATCACCCGATCGCCCCCGCCGTAGTAGACGTAAAGCTGATCGTTCACCACCACCGAGCCGCAACTGAAGACCACATGGGGCGAATCGCCTTTATTTTCCCAGACCTCCCTGGGTTCGAGGATGAAGCCCGCTGGCCGGGCCAGGACCACCGAAGGGTCGGCCAGGTCCAGCAGGGCAGCTCCCAGCCGATAGACAGTGTGGGCATCCACGGCATGGTAGATGAGGAGCCAGCCCTGTTCCGTCTTGATGGGGGGACCGGCTGCTCCGATCTTCTGGTGTTCCCAGGTTCCCGGCCGGGGCCGCATGATGATCTGGTGGTCGGTCCAATGAAGCAGGTCATCAGAGTAGGCCAGCCAGATGTCGGGAGGGCGCCGATGGAGCATGGCATAGCGTCCACCGATCTTTTCCGGGAAGAGGACGTGATCCTTGTTGTCCTCGTCCGGCAGCACCACGCCCATGCGCTCCCAGGCGATGAGGTTCTGGCTCCGGGCCAGGGAAGCGCGGGTGCCATGGGGGGAGTAGCCGGTGTAGGTCATGTAGAACGTGTCCCCTATCCGGGTAATGCGGGGGTCCTCTACTCCCCTGGTCTCGAACTCCGTGGCCGGGCTGAGGATTGGCCGATCCAGCCGCGACCAATGAAAGCCGTCCTCGCTAACAGCGTAGCCGATATGGGAGATATAATCCACCCCTTGAGCGCGGTATAGCATATGGAAAAGGCCGTTGTAGTGCACAACGGCGGCGTTGAAGACGTTGAGCGCTTCCCAGGGATGCAGGGGGTTCGGCTTGAGGATAGGATTGCCAAGATAGCGTCTGAGAAGCTCCATAAACCTATCTTTTTGAGTCCTTCTTCTCATCCAGAGGCCGCCTGTTGCACAGGTGAGCCTGCCGACGCACCTCCCATACCACCAGGGCCAGGAAGAGAGAGCTAAGCCCAAAAGCGATCAAGCCCACGACGAATTCTGCCGAATCTCTGGGTAAGAAAGGCAGTGGAATGAGGGAAAGAGTAACCAGGAAAATACCTATGGTGAAAGCGATCCTTGCTACAGCAGGTGCCATTCCGGTATCCTTTCCGCCAAATGACAGGCGATGAGGCGACCATCCAACGGCCTGAGGACGGGAATCTCCCGGGTGCAGAGATCCTCAGCGTAGGGACAACGGGGGTGAAAACGGCAGCCACTGGGAGGCCTGGTGGGATCGGGGAAATCGAAGCTCCTTAGAGGAAACGGCCGCTTCTCCCTGGCCCGTCGGGGGTCAGGCACTGGCACAGCCGAGAGCAAAGCCTGGAGGTAAGGGTGGCGCGGCCCCCCGATGACCTCCCCAAGTTTTCCAGTCTCCACGATTTGTCCCAAGTACATCACTGCGATCCGGCCCTCCTTTATGAAATACCTGGCCGTCGCCAGGTCGTGAGTAATGTAGAGGAAGGCAATGCCGAACTCCTCGTTTAGTCTATGCATGAGATCCAGGATGGAGAGCCTGAGGGAGACATCTATCATAGAGACGGGCTCGTCGGCCACGATGAGCTTAGGCCTGAGGGATACCGCCCTGGCCAGCACTACCCGTTGCCTCATCCCTCCGCTGAGTTGATGGGGATACTTGCCGAAGAAATCCTCGGGCGGGGTGAGGCCCATAAGCCGGAGGAGCTCTGCCGCCTTTTCTCTGGCCTCTCTTCGGCCCCTGGCCAGGCGATGATGGAGGATTGGGGCGCTTAAAGTATGGTAGACGGTTCGCACCGGATTCAGCGCAGCATAGGAGTCTTGATGGACGATCTGAACGTTGCGGCGATACTCCCAGAACTCCTCCCTGTTCATCATCCAAATATCCTTCCCCGTGTACAGCACTTTCCCCGAGGTTGGCTTGAGTAGCCCGACCACGACCTTGCCTAAGGTCGTCTTCCCGCAGCCCGATTCGCCAACCAGAGCCAGGATTTCACCTTCCTTAACATCAAGGGAGGCTTTCACCACCGCCTGGACCTGGCTCCGACGTACGAGCCAGCCCCTCTTGAAGGTCATGTTCACTTCCCTGAGTTCAAGTATGGTTCCAGCCATCTCCTGCTCCGAGATCTCGGGACGAATTCACGAATGTATATAACCCACGAAGGTACGAATCCCAGTTGACAAGCCGCCAGTTATGGCAAGCAACAAGCCGTCCCTCGCCGATGTCTCTCAACCCTGGATCTACCTCACATTGAGTGGTAGCATAGACGCAGCGGGGACGGAAAGGACAGCCTTGTGGGAGATCGAGGAGGTCGGGAGGAGAACCCGGGATGGGCCTCTTTTCGGTGGTGTCGCCAATGAGAGAGGGCGCGGCGTTGATCAGCCCCAGGGTGTAAGGGTGCTTGGCATCGTAGAAAATCTCCTCGATGTTTCCCACTTCCATGATCCTTCCAGCATACATCACCCCTACCCTGTCAGCCACCTTGGCCACGATGGACATATCGTGGGTGAGGAGCATCATCGTCAGCCCCAGGCTTGCGCGGATATCGTTCAGGATGTCCAGGATGTAGGCCTGGGTCACCACGTCCAACGCGGTGGTGGGTTCGTCAAGGATCAACATCTTGGGCTCTAGCAACAGGCTGAGGACGATGACTACCCTCTGCCTCATCCCTCCCGAGAGCTCGTGGGGATAGGAGTGGAGCACCTGGGAGGGCTCCAGGCGCACCAACTGCAGCAGCTTGGAGGCCCGCTCGATGATTTTCTCCCGGGGCATGTTCTCGTGAGCCTGAACCGTATCTATCATCTGGTCGGCGATGCGCATCACCGGGTTCATGACGTTTTGAGCGGCCTGGAAGACCATGGCAGCTTCCTTCCATCGGTATCTCCTCAACTTCTCAGGGCTGGCGGCCAGGACGTCTATGGTGTCGAAGAGGATCTCTCCACTCGTGATCCGTCCTGGAGGAGGCACGAGATTGAGGATAGAAAAGGCTAGGGTCGACTTCCCACTACCGGATTCACCCACTACAGCCATGATCTCGCCCGGATAGACATCAAGTGAGGCCCGATTGACCGCTCGTAGAATTCCTCGGCCCAGGGCGAACTCCACCGTCAAGTCTCTGATGCTTAGAAGGGGAGTCATGTCCTCAACCTCGGATTGAGCACCTCGTCCAGGCCATGGGCGAAGAAGACCGCCCCCAACTGGAAGAGGGTGATGGCAGCCATGGGGGAGAGGACATAGAAAACGGCCTGTGGCAGGTAAATAGCTCCATACTGAAAAGTGGCCATGTTTAACATCATCCCCCAATTAGTGGCCTTGAAAGGGACCAGCCCCAGGAGCATCAACCCCATACTGCCGGTGATGGCTCCCCGCATGATGGAGAGGAAGTTAATGGCCACAAAAGGCATGATGTTGGGGAGAAGTTCCTGAAAGACAATGTGGAAGGTGGAAAGTCCCAGAGCTCTGGTGGCCTCGATGAATTCCCTTTCTTTCAAGGAGAGGATCTGGGACCTGACTGCCCTGGCCAACCCTCCCCAGGACCAGATGCTCAACAGGAGACCGAAGCTGAAAGGGTCCTTTATCCTGTACACGGCAGCAATGATCATCATCACGGGGAAATTGGGCACGGTCAAGATGACGTTGGTTAACAACATCAAGGTTGTATCTATCACTCCCCCCTGCAGCCCGGCGATCATGCCGATGGAGATGGCGATCAGGGTGGTGAAAATGGCCGCTAGGAAGGCCACGAAAAGGACATCCCTGGAGCCATGAACGATCTCGGCGAAGGTATCCCGGCCTGCGTAGTCGGTGCCCAACGGATGGGCCAGCGAGGGCAATTGAAACCGCTGATCGTAGCGGGCCGTCATATCCAAAGGCACCACCTCTGGCCCTACAGTGGCCATGAGCGCGAAGATGAGCAAAATGATCAGGCCGGCGAAGGCTCTCCTGTTCCGCCTGATGATAAGGAAGGGCTCGTAGACCGAACGATATAGCCTGATGGGTCTCGCTGCCACGCTCATCGCTCACTCCTCCAGTTTGATGCGCGGATCCAGCCAGGAGTAAAGGACATCTGCTACTAGGTTGGCGAAGATCACGGCAGAGGCCGTCAGCAGAAATAGCCCCTGCATCAGTCCGTAGTCCCTCCTCCCTATGGCTTGGGCGAAGAACCAGCCGATACCTGGGTAGTTGAAGACCGTCTCGATCAAGGTGTTTCCACCGAGCATGGCCCCCAAAGCGATGGCCAGGCCTGTGACCATGGGCAGGATGGCGTTGCGGCCCATATAGTGGGTCATGATGCGGCGTTCCTTCAGCCCCCTGGCCCTGGCAGCCATGATGTAATCCTCGCCCAAGACCCCCACGGCGCTGCCTTTCATGGCCAGCGCCCATCCTCCCGCGCTCTCAAAGGTGGTGGCGATGATGGGCAAGGCAGAGTGGTAGAGCAGGCTCTTGAGGAAGGGCCAATTGAAACCGGGGGTCAGCGCGCCGTCATAAGCCCCCTTGCTGGGGAAAAGCTTGAGATTGATGGCGAAGACCACCAGTAGGATGAGAGCGGTGATGTAATCGGGAGTGGCGGCGGTAAAAGAAGCATAAGCGGTGACGAGGGGATCCAGAACGGTTTTCCTCTTCCAGGCGATGATCATCCCCAGGAGGATCCCCGAACCGAAGCTGAGGAGGAGGGAGAGGGAGAGGATGAAAACCGTAAAGGGGAGCGCCTTAAGGATGATCCCGGTCACCGAGATCCTGTACACGAAAGAATGGCCCAGGTCGCCCTGAAAAAGCCCTTGCATGTATCGGACGTACTGATGAGCCAAAGGCTCCTCTGGATCGTAGTCATACATGCTCTTCACCGTCTCATATGCCTTCTCGAAGCTCATCCCGTACCGGCTTACATATTCCATGGCCCACATATACAAGGGGTCGCCGGGCGCCTTGCGGATGAGGAAGAAGGTGAGCGTAGTGACGATGAAGAGCGTCAGCAGGGCGATGCCGATCCTTCTGGTGATAACCAACATTTCTCCCTCCCATCACCAATGCCGAGTTAAAAAGGTGTGCCCCCTCCGGATCTACAGGGGGCACACCTCTCCCCCAAGCACGATTTGCTGCCTCGTCGCGTGTCTAAGGATGAGGGATAGAGGAGATCTTCTCCCCTCTATCCCTTCCTGGCGCTCTACCGCACCGCCTTGAGCTTCCCTTCAATCATCAACTCGGAGTAGAAGCGCTCGATGCCGCCAGGGCTGAGGAGCCAGAGGGGATCCTCGGGATCAGGCCAGCCTGTGACCCGCACCCCGTCCAGATGGAAGATCATCAGCTTCTTCTCCAGGAAGGGGATGACGGGCAGGTACTCGTTGGTGATCCAGGCCAGCTTCTCCACCAGCTCCTTCTGTTTGGCGGGGTCGAATTCCACGCTCAGATCCATGACCAGGTCGTCGAGGACAACGGTCTCGCCCTCAGGCCCCGTCACCTCGTCGGGGAAGTTGGTGACGTCCTTCATGTATCCAGTGGCGCTGAAGAGGCGGTCGTACCCGGCCCAAGGATGAGCAAAGCCCCACCAGGCGGTGCCGAACTCGATGGCCATCTGGTAATCGCCCGCCCTGAGGGTCGGCCCGTAGACCTCGTTGGGAATGCCCCTGTATTCCGTCTTGAGGCCGAAGTTGGTCAACTGCGTGGCGATGTTCTCGGCGGCCAGCACCCAGTCGGAGTTGGCAGCGGCAGCGTTGATCTCCAGCTCGATCAGCTTGCCTTCGGCATCCCGCCAGAAGCCGTCAGACCCCTTCGACCATCCCATCTCCGTGAGGATAGCCTCGGCCTTCGTCGGATCATAGGTGTAGGGCTCCAGTTCGGCCAGGAAGTCCGGGGAGAGCCAAACATCCTCGAAGGACTTGAGGACACCATGAGCATACTTGTCCACGGTGAGAGCATAGTAGTAAGAAACCTCCCTGATCTGGCTCCGGTCGAGGGCGTAGATGAGGGCCTGGCGGAACTTCTGCTCCGAGAAGGGATACTTCTCCAGGTTCAGGGCGATGACAAACTCCCCCAGGTCGGTGGGCAGGGCAAGCTTTGTCGCCGGCTGGGTGCGCATGATCTCCTCGGTGACATCTTTGATCGTCGCCGGGTGCGCGGCGTCTATCTCGCCGGCAATGAGGAAGGCCCACATCACCTCGTTGGAGGTCCAGCGCACGATCTTGATCCCATCGAAATCCACCTTATCGGCAGCGTAGTGCTCAGGGAACTTCTCTAGGATCATCTCCGAGGCGGTGACCGTCTTCACCGTGAAGGGGCCGATGCCCACCGGGAGTTCGGGCCGGAACTCCCTCACCTTATCCTTGGCAGCGTCCGCCTCCTCGGTCGTCTTGGCCGCCTCGATCTCCTCCAGGAACTTGCCGTAGATGTGATAAGGAGCGCTGATGACGACGGCACCCAGGAGGGCTTTGCCCAGAGGTGTCGGCTTCTCCCAGCGGAAGACGGCGGTGTAGTCATCAGGCGTTTCCACGTCCTTAATGAGAGGCGGCCAACCCCACATCTGCTTAGCCAACATCCATGAGGTTCGGACGTCCTTGGAGGTGAAGGGGGTGCCATCGTGCCACTTTGCGTTCTCCCGGAGCTTGACCGTGATGGCCTCGGGGGTTTCTTCGTAGGAGATACCCAAGCGAGGCAGCAACTCACCGGTCCCCGGGACATAAACCATCACCGGCTCGAAGACATACCACCAGGCTGCTCCCACTCCACCGGGGGCGAAGGGATTGCCGTGATAGGCTGGCGGAGGATCCCATCCACCGGCTCCGTGGAAGACCGCTGGCTTAGGGATAGGTGTGGGGGTGACTACCTTCTCTACTACCACTTCCTTCTCCACCACCACCGGTGTAGGCGTGGGTGGAACGCAGGCAGCCAGCACCGCTACCACTAGCAATAACGCCATTAGCCTTTTCATCACTTATCTCCTTTCTTTGGCAAGATTTGGCTTTGGAATGCTCCTTTGGCGAAGCATCCCCCGACAGCTAAGAAGGTCGGCGCATCACCTCCTTCCGTCAGCTATTTGCCCCACAAGATCCTCGGATGATTAGCTGAGTTGAAAGCTTGATCTGGACAGGGGGTTGGCCGGGGTCTTCAATTAACTCTAATAGCCGTCTGGCGGCTATGATGCCCATCTTCTCCCGGAAAACGCGTATGGTGGTGAGAGAAGGCTCAGTATGTGGGGCGAGAGAGCCATCATCAAAGCCGACCACGGCGATGTCCTCAGGAATCCTGAGACCTTTCTCCTTGATCGCCCGGATGGCCTCTGCAGCCGTCATGTCGTTGGCGGCAAAAACGGCAGAGGGGAGCTTCCTCTCGAGCAACTTCCTCATCGCTACGTAGCCACTGCCCTCTTGCCTGGGCAGTCCCTCCGCCGTTAGATCTTCATCGTATGGCAGCCCGTGTTTCTGCAGGGCCAATTTGTACCCTTCAAACCGCTCGGCAAAGCTCAGATCGCCGAACCATTCGCAGATAAACCCGATCTTTCTATGGCCCAGATGGATCAAATGGGTCACCGCATCGCAGGCTCCGCCAGTGTTATCAGTGAAGACGCTGTCCACCTTCTCCAGATGGTTGTCCACCAAAACTAAGGGGACCCCTTGCGCCTTCAAGGCGACAACGAGGTCCCCGGGAATATCGCAGCCGGCAAGGATCAAGCCATCTACTCGCTGCTCTTTCACCATGGCCGGGATCTTCTCGGACGTGTCAGCAGAGAAGAGGACATGAAAGCCATGGGCTCTGGCCTCTCTCTCAACCCCGGTCAGGATCTCCCCATAGAAGGAGCTAGGATCCAAGGTATGGCGATGGTGGGTGAGAAATCCCAGGTTCTCCGTCCGTCCCAAGGCTAATCCACGGCCTGCCATGGCTGGATAGTATCCCAGCTCCTTGGCTGCCTCAAGAACCCTAGATCGGGTCTCATCGCTGATCCCTGGTCGGCCATTCAAGACTCTGGACACGGTGGACGGGGAGACCCCCACCCTGGCGGCGACGTCACTAATAGTTGGCATCGTATCTTCTCTGCAAAATATATGCAACCGTTTGCGTAAAATATTATACTACAACCCACAGGGGCTGTCAAGCCCTCACAAACTTTGGAGCGGGGGAAGGTGAGGCATAATGCCCTTGGCAAAGCCCAATAATAAGTTTTGACAACGATGGCTTGGCAGCAGCAAAACGGTGGAGCCTAAGGATTCTGGCAAAGGAGGGGCCCCGGCGACGCGATCTGAAGGCCAGGGCCGAGGCCTGGGCCGGGCAAGGTCGTTGAATCGGCTCAAGGCCTCGGCCCCGTTGGGCAGGGGCTCAATACTTCCCGTACAGCGGCCCGAAGTTGGCACAGGCGCGGAAGTCCGCCCCCTGCGGGTCCATCGCCCCGAAGGCGCTCCAGGCGCTGGGGCGGAAGATGCGCTCCTCCGACACGTTGTGCATGGAGACCGGGATGCGCAGCATGGACGCCAGCGTGATCAGCTCGGCGCCGATGTGGCCATAACTGATCGTCCCGTGGTTGGCGCCCCAGTTGGCCATCACCGAGTAGACATCCCGGAACGGCCCGCTGCCCGTTAGATCCGGCACGAACCAGTGCGTGGGCCAGGTGGGGTTGGTGCGCTCGTTCAGGATGTGGTGCACCTCCTCCGGCAGGTCCACGGTGTATCCCTCGGCCAGTTGCAGGACCGGGCCGAGCCCCTTCACCAAGTTCACCCGGAACATGGTGACCGGCATCCCCCCTTTGGTCAGGAAGCTGGACGAGAAGCCACCGCCGCGGAAGTATTCCGTGATGGCCGGATACCAGGTGGTGGCAGCCAGGCACTTCTCCACCTCATCCGGCGTGATCTCCCAGAACGGCTTCATGGCTGGCTGGCCATTCACCGTCTGCTGGCCGGTGGCGTCCAGCGTGGCCGCGCCGGAGTTGATCAGATGGATGATCCCACCGGCAGCCCTCCCCGTCAACTCGTAGCCGGTCACCCGCTTGACCGCGGCCGGGCTCCAGTAGGTGCGCACGTCGGCGAAGATCTGGGCGCGGTCGGTCAGGAGATGCCCGAGCAGCATGGAGACGCCGTTGAGGCAGTCGTTCTCGGTGGCGACGATGTACGGCTCGCGGATGCCGTTCCAGTCGAACGAGGAGTTGAGGATCGCCTCCAGGAAATCGCCGTTGGGGAAGTGGTCGGTCCACTGGCGCTGCCCCTGGAAGCCGGCGACGATGGCGTTATGCCCCAGCGCCTCCTCGCCGTAGCCCATCTCCGCCAGCCGCGGGTTGCCCACCATCAGATCGCGGGCGATCATCGCCATCTTGACTACGGTCTCCCAGTCCTTGTCCTTCTGGGCCCGGCTGCGCTGCTTTTCGGGCGGGTTATACTCTCGCCCCTCCTTGCAGTACTTCTTCACCCACTGCATGGCACGGGCGAACTCCTCTTTGTCGTAGATCTCCTCGTCCATGCGGCGCACGAACTCGGTCATGTCCACGGTCATCACCTTCATGCCCAGATAGCTCTCGAAGAAGGCATGATCCACAATCGAGCCGGCGATGCCCATGGAGACGTTGCCCATGGACAGGTACGACTTGCCGCGCATGGTGGCGACAGCCAGCCCCGCCTTGGCGAATTTCAGCAGCTTCTCTTTGACGTCATCCGGGATCGTGGTGTCGCCGGCATCTTGCACATCCCGTCCGTAGATGCTGAAGGCGGGCAGCCCCTTCTGATTGTGCGCCGCCAGGACCGCCGCCAGGTAGACGGCGCCGGGGCGCTCGGTACCGTTGAATCCCCAGATCGCTTTAGGGATGTACGGATCCATATC
Source organism: Anaerolineae bacterium (assembly GCA_034433615.1). Taxonomy (GTDB): domain Bacteria; phylum Chloroflexota; class Anaerolineae; order DUEN01; family DUEN01; genus DAOUAJ01. The sequence goes on from DAOUAJ010000083.1 coordinate 11,583, forward strand.
CATCGTCTCGGAGCCGTAGCACCAGCACGGCGTGACGGTGATGGAGACGCCCACCCCCTCACGGGCGAACTTCTCGGCGCATTGGGCCGATTCCGCCAGCCCGCCGATGCACGTGTCGGCGATGACGCACTCCACGGGCAGCCCGTTGGGATGGCGCAGGTTTTCAGTCAGCAGCTTTGCCACCGATCGAGCCATGGCCATCGTCTGCTCCTCCAGCGACTCGCGCACCCCCTTGCGCCGGCCGTCAATGGTGGGTCGGATGCCGATCTTAGGCATCCCACCGACCAACCGGTTCTGCGGGGGATTCATTTTGATGTCTGCCATTGCTGTATCCTCCTGATCCGTACTGAGAGTTGGATATATTCAAAGTCCGTTGGGGAATGGATCGTGCCAGGCCCTGCGCGTTACGCCTCCTGGCTTCATGGTTTACTGGGATTGTTGCCCTCGCCTCAGGTTTCATGATTGGCTTGCCGCGCCAGCCAGTTGCACGATCTGATAGCCGTTCACGCGCGGCAGGGTGAAGCGGACGTACCCGTCTTCCCACGTCCATGTCGCCGGCTGCATCTCTGGGACGAGCTGTACGGCCGAGGGGCGCCGCTCGGCTCGAACGCTGACCGTCACGTCGTGCAGCGGCAACACGTCCTCGATCACGTCCAGATGGCGGCCACGGCGCTGGTGGACGTAATGCAACACATGCACGATCAGGTCGCTCTGTTGCCGGCGCACGGTGACGATGGCGGTGCTGGGCAGGTTGTGCTCGCCCACGCGCGGCCGGGGGAGGAGCCGCTTCAGGCAGTTGGCCAACACCTGTTTATGCACGCGCTGGGACAATTCGGCGTACTCGCGGAAGAGTGGCCGCGCCACGTAGAGGACGCCGCCCCTTTGAACGATGACCGGCACATCCGTCGGGCGGTCCATGGGGGTGTATTGGTGCGAGCAGAAGTGACGCCAGGAGCGGTTGAAGTATGGCGCGCCGGAGCGAGCCAGCACCTGCGTGCCCGGCTCAGCCGTCACCCGCACGCCGGGGAGCCGGCACACGTGGTACATCGGCTCAACCCCATCGCTCAGCTCCGGCTCCAGCACCAGGTAGTCGGGCGCAAATTCAGCCGGCCCTGCGTAGTGCACCCCCATCTCCTCCGCCAGAGCGAAGTCACCCGCCGACTCATCCAGGCCGGAGTGTCCGGTGATGAGCAGCTTGCCGCCCGCCGCCAGGTAGGCCTTGAGCTTGGCGGCCAGCGCGGCGTCTACGGGCACTTCATCAGGCAGGATGACCACCTGGTAGGGCGAGAGGTCGCAGCCGGCGTCAATAAACTGGAACTGATGTTTCAGTTGCTCCAGCACATGCAGCGCGCCGCGGTCGCTCTCGTGGATGCCGGCCTCGCTTGCCCCGGTGTTGGCCGTGAGGACGCCGATGTCAGGCAGGGGTTGCGTATCCTCGCACCAGGGCTCGCGTCGTTCGACCTCGGCATACACCTCGCCGATGCGCTGGTAGACGGCGGGGAAGAGCCGGCCGCGCGGGTGGAGCTGGTCGCCGATGGAGCATTTGGCGCCGTGGGCCAGCGCCTGGAAGCACTCAAACTCCAGCGCAGCCCGGTTGCGGAGCCCGCCGAAGTCGCCCCAGGTCGTATGGAAGCGCCCGGTCATCGCCAGAAGCTCTTTACCCAGGGTTTGGAAGTAGCGCACGTACATCGGGAAGTGGTCGTAGCCCCAGAAGCCGCCGGGCAGCGACTCGATCTCCCAGTGGGTAAAGTGGTCGGCCTCGGGGCGATTGCCCAGCCCCGGGTCCCAGCTCATGCGCAACCGGCTGTTGTAGAAGATGCTCTGATCTGGCTTTTTCGCCCGGATGACCTGGGTGGTGCGCTCGACGAAGCGGCGCTCGGCGGCCAGCGCGAAGCGGCGAAGCTGTTGGGGGTCTTCCGGGTCCACGCCTTGCTGCAGCATTTGGCGGAGGCAGGTGGCGCAGACGCACGCTTCCGGCCCGTAGCGCACGATGTCAATGAACAGGCCATCGCCCTCATAGCGGTCCAGGATTTCCTCGATCTGGGCGATGACGTAGTCGGCGTAGCCGGTGTTCATGCACAGGTTCTTCCACCCCGGCTTGAGCGGCGAATCGGACGGGCCGGCGATGTGGCCGGATGGGGTGAGCTGTCGCCACTCGGGGTGGGTGGCCCAGGCCAACTCGTCCCAGACGACGGTGGTGTAGACGGGGACGCGGATGCCGACCTTGTGGCACGCCTCGATCATCTCGCCCAGCAGGTTTCGCTGGAGGTGTGGGTGGGGCGTGCCCACCCGGGTCGGGTAATAGCTATACCCGTGATGGCACTTGGCGAAGACCGTGACCGAGTTCACGTGCCCCAGCTTGAGGGTGCGCACGAACTCGTCGGGGTCGAAGTCTGTGCCCACGTCTGGGATATGGGGCGAGGTGTGAAAGTCCAGGTGAACCTGACGGAAGGGAAGTTTCAGGTCGCTCATCGGTGCCAGAGTCCTTTCTTTTGCAAGATGAAACGGAATAGGAACCACACGATGTCTACGGATGTGGCCCGTACAGCGCCGGGCCGGTTGGCGTGTACACGAGACGATCCTTCCCCAAAGGCACCTGTCCAAAGTTTACCAGCAGGCATACACGGAAGTTGCCGTTGCGCAGATAAAGCAGGCACTGTTCGATATCCTCCGGCAAGATCGCCTTTGCGGCCTTGGTTTCCAGTAGCAATGTAGATGTATCGTCCCAGATTACGAAATCCACCCGCCGGCGAGTCACCTCGACTCCATCGTAGCAGATCGGGATTTCCGCCTCGCGAATGAATTCCAGCCCACGCTTGCGCAGTTCAAGGGCCAATGCTCGCTGATAGTCCACCTCCATGCAGTGCGGGCCAAGCTGTCTTTGAACAGCGATGCACGCTCCAAAGACGGCATACGACAACTTCTCGAAGGCGTGACCCATTTGTTACTCCTCGTGTGGTGTGGGAGGGGTGCTTGGACCACGAAGTCACGAAGGTTCGCGAAGGACACGAAGCACGAAGGACGCGAAGTGCCGCGCGCCCCATTCTCCCTTCGTGTTCTTCGCGCTTCGTGCGCTTCGCGCCCCTTCGCGCCTTCGTGATTCAAGCCCTCCTGGCACGGTGGGATACTTGGACCACGAAGTCACGAAGGTTCGCGAAGGACACGAAGCACGAAGGACGCGAAGTGCTGCGCGCCCCATTCTCCCTTCGTGTTCTTCGCGCTTCGCGCGCTTCGCGCCTCTTCGCGCCTTCGTGATTCAAGCCCTCCTGGCACGGTGGGATACTTGGACCACGAAGTCACGAAGGTTCGCGAAGGACACGAAGCACGAAGG
>DAOUAJ010000084.1:0-7348 GCA_034433615.1 Anaerolineae bacterium
TCCTCGCCGAACTCCGGCCTGTGATCGGTATCAAAGAGGAGAAAAATGTCAATGTCGCTCTCGTCGTGCAATTCGTCCCGGACGGCTGAGCCGTACAGGATGACGCAGAGGAGCGATGGAATCTGCCCGATTTCGGCAATGAATTCGCCAATGATGGGGCGTATCACCTCAGGGATTGCCCGATAGCCCAGTCGCGTATCTGGGATAGCAATTGACGGCATTCTATGATCGCCTCCCCATCACCCTGTCTTCCGTACCAGCGGCCTATTCGCAGTTCATCAAGTCTGAGGAAACGCCCGGCAATCTCAGGATAGCCGTAGTCTCTCAGCCGTCTGCTCATGTTGGCATGGGTATCAGGGTGATCCCCGTGCCGGGTCTCCAGCGCGTAGGCGATGTATTGCTGCGCGACACCGAAGGCCGTTTCGGCGATAGTAGCCAGATGTCGCTCCGGCTGTGGGTCCGCCAGCAGATAGTGCAACGTCTCTTCCAGCTCTTGAGCCCGTTGCAGATGTCCATCGGCGTTCAAGAGAGCACTCCATCTGGCCCAAGGCCACGGGAAAAGGATACCGGATATTGGCACTTAGTAGTATATCACACTTGTTGCTTGCTGACAATGATGCTCAAGAGGGCACGAACGAACCTTCGCAGCCTCTCCATAGGACTTTCACAACTTCTTCATACTCCCTTGCTACAATGTGGCGAAGAAAGATCAACCATCCCGCCGGGGACTGTCCCTGGCAGGAGACCTTGCAATGAGAATGAGAAGGGGGCAAGAGCCATGTGGTGCATGTTGATGGGGCACAATCACGGGGAGCAGCACGCAGGTCAGGCGGCACCGGTCGCACCGGCGGCCCTGCGGACGTGCGCCCACTGCGGTTACCCGCTGCAAGCCGGTTTCGCCTATTGCCCGAACTGTGGCATGAGCCTGAGAACGGCTACCTGTCCCTCGTGCGAGCAGGCGGTGGACCCGGCCTGGAAAGCCTGTCCCTTCTGCGGAGCGGCGTTAGGCGCGAGCGTCCCGGCGACGGCCGGACACGCGCATCACGGATGAGGTGAGCCAATGAGCAAGATCAACTGGACGCAGGTTGCTGTCTTGGGCGTTGTGGCCCTATTGGTGGTACTGGTCGGCGCCAGCCTGCTGGGTGGCTACGGCGGCTGGGGCCCTGGTTGGGGCATGATGGGGCCTGGTATGATGAGGGGCTGGGGCGGCTGGGGCTTCAGCCCCTTCGGCTGGCTGGGCATGATCTTCATGTGGCTGTTCCCGTTGGGGCTCCTGGCGTTGCTGATCCTGGGCGTGGTTTGGCTGATCAGGGCGGTCGCTCAACCAGGCAGTCAGACGCCTGCCGCGCCGGGCAGAACCTGCCCTGATTGCGGACGCCCTGCGCAGGCGGATTGGAAGAATTGCCCCTACTGCGGCACGACGTTGAACTAATATTGCGGGGGGCCCGCATGGTTAGCGCAGAAGAGGCGAAGTCGTGAGGGAAGACGACGCAGTGGCCTTATTCGACCGGCTGGCGGCCAAATATGACAGTTGGTATCAAACCCCGCTGGGCGCTCTGGCCGATGCGCTGGAGCAGCAGGCCGTCTTCGCGCTGGCCGGAGAAGTGGACGGCCGGGCCGTGCTGGACGCCAGTTGCGGCACGGGGCACTATGCCCTGGCGCTGGCCCAGCGCGGGGCACGGGTCACGGCGGTGGACGCCTCAGCCCCGATGTTGGCCCTGGCCCAGATGAAAGCACGCCAGGAAGGGCTCCCGTTGGCGCTGGTGCGCGCCTCGCTGGAGCGGCTCCCTTTCCGCTCCGGCTGCTTCGAGTTAGTGACCTGCGTCCTGGCCCTGGAGTTCGTCGCCGACCCTGATCGGGCGGTGGCGGAGATGGCGCGCGTCCAACCAGCGGGCGGCCGGCTGGTGATCGGCGCGCTGGGGCGCTTCAGCCTGTGGGCGCTGTGGCGGCGGCTCAAGGGGCTGATCTGGCCTTCGCTGTGGCGGCGCGCTCGCTTTTTCAGTCGTCGGCAATTGGCTGATCTGTTGCTCAGGGCCGGGTACGGAGAGCTGGCAGAGCGAGGGGCGATCTTCTTCCCGCCGGTCAACTCGGTCATGCTGCTCAGGCGGCTGCGTTGGCTGGAGCGCCTGGGCTCCCACTGGGCGTCGGGGATGGCGGCTTTTCTGGCAGTGACAGGGAGCCAGCGTAAACGTGTCGCGTGAGATTCGGCTGCGGATTGACGACGAGCGTTGTCGGGCCTGCCGGCGCTGCCTGGCTGCCGAGGCGTGCAAGCGGAATCCCGTATGGTGCATTGCCCAGATAGTCTGCCACGCGCAGGCCAGCCAGGTCCAGCGGGGTATCCCAGTATTGGTTCGATGTCATATTGAGGGCATCGCCGCTTCAGACACGCTCTCTGGAGGCGCCGACCGCTCATCGTAGCGCGGCTCCAGCACGCCGATCAACGCTCGCAAACACCGCAGCACCTCCGCCAATCGCAACCCGTCAGGCCGATGAACCACCACCTGGCTCCCCCGCTGCATGAGCGCGTCCTCCGCATAACCGGTGACGGTTAACAACACCACCGGAATGCCTAGCAAGGCTGGATCGCGCCGCATCTCCTCCAACACCTGAAAACCATCCGTCCCCGGCATGATCAGGTCCAGCAAGACCAAGTCAGGCTGCCCTGCCCGCATCATCAGCAGGCCGTCCGTGCCGTCGTAGGCGCGCTGCACCTCAAATCCCCGCCCGCTCGCTTCCAGCATCCGCTCAACCAACTGGCAAAACCCCCGATCGTCGTCCACTACCAGGATCTTGTGAACATCCCCCAGCTTCTCGATCTCGGCCAGAAGCTGCTGAGCTGTGACCGGCTTGGTCAGGCAAGCCGTGACCGCCAGATCGCTGGCCACCCACTCCCGGCTGGGCAACGAACACTCGATGATCGGTACAGGCAACGAGAGCGCGCGATCAGGGCCACAAAGGCTCCCCGGTGGTACGTTGCAGATCACTGCCCGGGGGTGGTGGATCATCACTTTCTCGGCCAGTTGGTCCGCCTGATCCACCTGCACCACGTCGTACTCCTCCACATGGCGGCGCACCAACGCCGCCACAGCCGGGTCAGGATCAACCACCAGGATTCGAGAACGAGCTTCAGGCCACGACACCTCGACCGGATGCTCCACATGCAAATGGGACACGGGCAAATAGTGATCCGGGATCGGCAACGAAAAGTAGAAGGTAGAACCTCGCCCTACTTCGCTTTCTGCCCAGATGCGCCCATCGTGCGCCTGCACGAAGCGCTTACAGATCGCCAGACCCAGGCCAGCGCCCCCGTGCGCGCGGCGCAACGAGCGGTCAACCTGATAGAATTCGTCAAAGACATGAGGCAACTGGTCCGCCGGGATGCCGGGGCCGGTGTCACTGACGCTGATCATCACTTCATCACCGGCGCGCTTCGCCTCCAAACGCACCGTGCCAGCCTCGGTGAAGCGCTGGGCATTGCTGAGCAGATTCAGCAAGACCTGGCGGATGCGCGTGCGATCCATCTCCAACAGCGGCAGATCCGGTTCGATCTCCACCTCGAGTCGGATGGGTCGGCCACGGAAGAGGTCCTGGGCGATCTCCACCGTGCCCCGCAGCAGCGGCTCCAGGGCGGTGAGCTCCTTGCTGAGCGTAAACCCCACGATCTCGAAGCGGGAAAGATCGAGGATATCGTCAATCATCTCCAGCAGATGACGGCTGCTACGGTATATCTGATAAACGTCGCGCCGTAAGGTGGACGGCCAGCGCAGGTCACCGTACACCTCGGGCGAGAGGTACATGAGTTCGCTGAAGCCCAGGATCAGGTTGAGCGGGGTGCGCAGCTCGTGGCTGATGTTGGCGGCGAATTGCTCTTTCATACGCCGCGCCTCTTCAGCCTCTCGACGGGCAACCACCAGCTCTTGCTGCATACGGCGCTGGATGATGTTCGCCAACTCCACCGACTTCAAGGCGCGGCTGAGCTCGGCCTGGCGGTCGCGCACCGCCTCCAGCAACTGATCGGCCCGTTGCTGCATGTTCCACGCCCATTGCAGCGCGGTGTACAGCGTGCGCGTGGCCAGCCAGGCCAATGCCACACCCAACGCTAACGCCGCAAAGAGCCCCGCCAGCGGGTAGGTTCGCAGCCCGCTGCGCACCAGCCATGCCGTCATGCCGACGGTCATGCCTGCGATGGCCAGCTCGCCGCCCGGCGCCAGCATGGCGCTGACGAATGCCAGCAGCAACCCCAGGAAGGGCAGCCAGGGGTCCCAGAAGAGCCACATGGCAGCCAGCAATCCGGCGATGAGACCCCACACCAGCAGGTGTCGGGCCAGCGTTGGGTGTGTACCAACCAATGCCCACACTCCCAGGCCCAGCCCCAGCAATGCAGCCAGCAGGCCAAACACCATGAGCGGGAAAGGCTCACGAGGCAGGCTCAGCCACAGCGCCAGGCTGCTGGCGCCTACCACCAGCAGCGCCAAACGGGCCGTCAACTGGCGGCGCAGATCCTCCAGGTTGGTCAGGCTGCCCTGAGCAAACGGACGCGTCCAGACCAAGTGCCACATCTTGGCCTCCCGAACTAAAGCTATCAGTTATCGGCTTTCAGCAGTCAGCCTGGAGCTGATTGCTGAAAGCTGAAAGCTTACTCCCGGGACATGCGCTGAGGCACGCGCGGCCCGGCCGTCGCAGTCAAATCTGGCGACATCTCCTCGTTGAAGTACAACGGAACGGGATGCACATCTACCGGCTGGCGCATTTTGCCCCGTCCCAACGGCGGACATTTCCACGTTTCATCGGGTGCCACCCGGCGCAAGGCTTTGAACTGGCCCAGGATGCCGCAGGAGAAGCAATGCTCGCGGCAGTCTTCAATCACGGCACCCTGCAGCGCGTGTCGGTATTCTTCGATCAAGAACGATTTCTTTACGCCCGTGCTGATGTGATCCCACGGCAGCACCTCGTCAACAGAGCGCTCGCGCCGGGCATACCAGTCAGGGTCCAGCCCGTGCTCCGCGAATGCCTGCCGCCAGGCGTCGTCCTGGAAGTGATCCTGCCAGGCGTCGAACCTGGCGCCCAACCGCCATGCCCGCTCGATCACATCGGACAGGCGGCGGTCCCCCCGGCTCAGAAACGCTTCCATCAACGTCTCACGCGGGTTGTTCCAGGTGAAGTGAAAGCCCCGACCGCGCAGCCGCTTCTGCAGGTACTCGATCTGGCTGCGGATGGTCGCCTCGTCCTCCATCGGGAGCCACTGGAACGGCGTATGCGGCTTGGGCACCAACGTGGAGACCCCCACCCGCACTTTCGCCTTGCTTCCGATCGCGCGGCGACCGATCTTCATCACCTCCCAGGAAAGGTCAGCGATCGCCTTCACGTCTTCCATCGTCTGCGTAGGGTGGCCGATCATGAAGTAGAGCTTGATGGTGGTCCAGCCGCGGGAATACACTTCCTCGGCCACGCGCAGCAGGGCCTCGGTGGCGATAGGCTTGTTGATGACATCCCGCAGCCGGTCGGTGGCCGCTTCGGGAGCGAAGGTGAAGCCCGAGCGCCGCCGCCCCTTCTCCAGCATCTCCATCAGCTCGATGCTGAACGATTCGATGCGCAGGCTGGGCAGCCCGATGGAGAGCCTCTGGTCGCCGTGCCGCTCGACCACGCGCCGCACCAGCTCGCCGATGTGGGTGTAATCGCTGGAAGACAAAGAGAGGAAAGAGACCTCCTCGAAGCCGCAGGACCGGACCATCTCGTCTACCGCAGCCAGGATCTCGTCCAGGGGCCGCTCGCGCACCGGGCGGTAGACCATGCCCGCCTGGCAGAAGCGACAGCCACGGGTACAGCCGCGCTGGATCTCAATGGCCGCGCGGTTGTGGACGATGTCTATGTAGGGCACGATGAAACGGGTGACGGGTGGCGGCAGTACGGGCACAATGCGCTTCACTACTGGAAACTGGGCCTCCGGCTCCGTCGGTCGCACCCCGGCTACCGTCCCATCGGCGTGGTAGGACACCTCGTAGAATGACGGCACATAGACGCCAGGGATGCGAGCCAGCCGGCGCAGCAGTTCCTGCCGGAGATGGCGATCACGCTTATCGAACGTGGAGCGTGGAATGTGGAGAGCTGACCGCTGACCGCTGACGGCCGCTTTCCACTCTCCGTAGGCCCGGATCAGCTCTAACAGCACCTCTTCTCCCTCACCAATGACGAAGGCATCAACGAACGCGTGCATCGGCTCGGGGTTGTAGGTGGCACTGCCGCCAGCGATGATGAGCGGGTGCTCCAGTGTGCGGTCGGCGGAGCGAAGAGGGATGCCAGCCAGGTCGAGCATGTTGAGCACGTTGGTGTACAGTTGCTCGTAGGGCAAACCGAAGCCGACGATGTCGAAATCAGCCAGGGGATGGCGCGTCTCTAGCGAGTAAAGCGGGATGCCCTCCCGTCGCATGACGGCTTCCATGTCAAGCCACGGAGCGTAGACGCGCTCAGCCAGCGTGTCCGGCTGGCGGTTGACGATATCGTACAGGATCATTAGCCCCAGATTGGACATGCCCAGCTCATAGGTATCGGGGAAGACCAGGGCGATCTTGCAGGCGATCTGATCCCAAGCTTTGACGATGCTGTTCCACTCGCCGCCGATGTAGCGGGCTGGCTTTTGCACCTGGTGCAGGACGCGATCGAGCGTCCGGCTAATCTCCTCAGGAGTGTGTAATTCAGGCATGACGTGTACTCCCAATAGGGAAAGGCAATGAGTAATAAGTAACGAGGCAACAGGTGATAAGTGACCTTGTCCCTCAGTGCCTTATTGCCTTATCCCATGCTCGTCTTCCCGGCGGGGGTGCCGGGGCGGGGTTAGAACCCGCGCGTTACCTGATTATTATAACAAGCCGGAGGTTGATTTGACAAAACCCTGCGCTACGGCTAGAATAGGCTAATACTACAACGAGACTTTGTCATTCCGAGAGCCTGCCCTGAGTGCAACGAAGGGAGCGAAGCGACGAGAGCCTGCCCTGAGCGAATGCGAAGGGAATCTCGGCTGGCAGAGGCGAATCCGCTGGCCAAGTGGGAGCCTGTCCTGGCCGTCAGGCCAGGGATTCCTCGCTCGCAGACTCGCTCGGAATGACGTGTTGTGGGTGAAGTCTCGTTGTAGTACTAAGCCTGGGCAGATAAAAGCAAGCAACGGTTGGCCCATTCGTCTAGCGGCCCAGGATGTAGCCCTCTCAAGGCTAAGACACGGGTTCGAGTCCCGTATGGGCCACCAACGGAGGCAGCCCTCTCATCTGCTGAGGGGGCTGCCGTCTCTTCAGGCGATTCCAGCCCCAGCCCACAGCAGACCCCATGTCTCAGCCCTCATAGCCCCTTTACGGGG
>DAOUAJ010000085.1:0-2447 GCA_034433615.1 Anaerolineae bacterium
GCAGTGACCATCTTTTGTTCCTTTGTTTTCAGGACAGATGTCCATGTCGGGGGCGGCGCCACGGCGCATGAAATGCCCCTTTGATCGCCGAAGGTCTCCCGACCGAGGCGAAAGGGCTCGGTCGGGAGACCTCGCCCATCACAGTGGAGGCGATTTTCAGGAGAGGATAGAAAACGTGAACGGTTAGGAGGCAGGCACAAGTGTTAGCGTACATCGCTCGCCGTGTGATAATGTTGGTTCCCATTTTATTCCTGATCTCGATGGTCTCATTTTTTCTGATCCAGTTGCCGCCTGGGGATTGGGTCAGCTTCTACATTCAGAACTTACGCATGTCTGGCGTTGAGGTCTCCGAAGACGAAGCCGCCCGTCTTACGCGCATGTATGGCCTGGACAAGCCTCTGTACGTGCAGTACCTCCGCTGGATGGAAGGGATGCTCTTGCGAGGCGACTTTGGCTGGTCCTTTCAGTGGAACAAGCCGGTTAAGGAGATCCTCAAGGAGCGCATTCCACTGACTGTCTTCATCTCTTTACTCTCGCTGATCTTCTCCTGGTTCATCGCCATCCCCATCGGCATCTATTCGGCCACCCATCAGTACTCCATCATGGATTACGTATTCACGTTCATCGGTTTCATCGGGCTGGCAACGCCTGGTTTCTTGCTCGCCTTGATCCTGGCGTGGGCATTCTTCAAGTTCTTTAACTTCTCCGCTCTGGGCCTCTTTTCTACGGAATATCTGGACGCTCCCTGGAGTTGGGCCAAGTTCGCGGATATGCTGAAGCACCTCTGGTTACCCATGATCATGGTGGGCCTGGCTGGTACGGGCGTCAATATTCGCGTTATGCGCGCCAACTTGCTGGACGAGCTGCAGAAGCAGTACGTGATCACGGCTCGAGCTAAGGGGCTTCCCTGGATCAGAATTCTGTTCAAATATCCTGTGCGGGTGGCCATCAATCCCATCATCAGCACGGTGAGCTGGGTGCTGCCGGGCATCGTGTCAGGCGAGATCCTGGTCGCCATTGTGTTGAGTCTGCAGACGACCGGCCCGGTGCTGCTGCGAGCGGTGCTGGCGCAGGATATGTACCTGGCCGGCAGTATCGTCATGATCTTGAGCACGCTGACCGTCACCGGCGCTTTGCTGGCCGATATCCTCCTGGCCGCGCTGGACCCGCGCATCCGCTATGAGGGGGTGCAGAAGTGAGTGTACAAGAGCGAGTCGCGATAGACAGGGTGGTCGAGGTAGCCGAGGAGGCTGAAGTCATCCAACCAGAGCAGCCCAGGGAGGCCGCCGAAGAGCGGTTTTATTACGCCACACAATGGGAACTGATCTGGTGGCGGTTCAGAAGACACCGAGTGGCAGTGACGTCCGGTGTTCTGCTGGCGCTCCTCTATTTTGTAGCCATCTTCGCCGAGTTTTTTAGCCCCTATTTGCCCGGCACGCGCTTCGAAGGGTACCAGCAAGGTCCACCCGTGCGAGTTCACATTATCAAACCCGGCGAAGGTCTGCAACGCCCTTTTGTCTATGCCCTTAAGCGCGAGCTGGACCAGAAAACCTTCAAGTACAACTACGTTGAAGACAAGACCAAAACGTATCCTGTCCACTTCTTTGTCAAGGGTGAGCCTTACAAGCTCTGGGGGCTTTTTTCCACTGACATCCACTTCTTTGGCACAGAGGGAACTCCCATCTTGCTCTTCGGGTCCGACCGGCTGGGGCGAGACGTGTTCTCACGGACCATCTACGGAGCGCGCATTTCGCTCTCCATCGGCCTGGTCGGTGTGTTTCTGAGTTTCCTGGGGGGCATCCTCATGGGTGGGATCTCAGGCTACCTGGGCGGCGTGGTAGACGACATCATCCAGCGCACGATTGACTTCTTGATGTCTATCCCTTCCCTGCCCCTCTGGATGGCGTTGTCGGCCGCTTTGCCTCGCGACTGGCCGGTCCTCAAGACCTACTTCGCCATCACCGTGATCCTTTCCGTGTTGGGATGGTGTGGCCTGGCGCGCGTGGTGCGCGGCAAGCTGCTGTCTCTGCGAGAGGAAGACTATGCATTGGCAGCGCAAGCGGCGGGGGCCAGCAAGTGGCGGATCATCACCCGGCACCTCCTGCCCGGGTTTACCAGCCATCTGATCGTCTCCATCACCGTGTCCATCCCCGGCATGATCTTGACGGAGACGGCCTTGAGCTTCATTGGGCTCGGGATGCAGCCTCCCGCAGTGAGTTGGGGCGTATTGCTCCAGGACGCCCAGAACCTTGTTGCCGTTGCTCAGCAGCCGTGGCTGTTGATTCCGGCCCTGTTCGTGATCGCTACAGTGCTGCTGTTCAACTTCGTGGGGGATGGGCTACGGGATGCGGCCGATCCGTACGCGCGATAGTAAAACGTGAGACGCAAAACGTAACCATTTATTACGTTTCTGGACTTTGGCCATTTTAAAGTGGAAGTGGGAGTGG
>DAOUAJ010000086.1:0-23268 GCA_034433615.1 Anaerolineae bacterium
CGAGCGTGGGGGCTTTTTGCCCCCACGCTACCTGATGCATGAGAACTTCCAAAGCGCCCGGCAAGAATCCTACTTCTTGGCCGGAGTGGCCGTCGGCGTCAAAGTAACTGTAGCCGTCAAGGTAGCTGTAGCCGTTGGCGTCGGCGTGGGCGGCACCGGAGTTGGAGTAGCAGCTTTGGCCGTTGGCGTCGGCGTGGGCGCCTTGGCAGCCGGCGTCGGCGTGGCAGGTTTAGCTGTCGGCGTCAACGTAGCTGTGGGCGTCGGCGTGGCCGCCTTGACAGCCGGCGTCGGCGTAGCTGCCTTGACAGCCGGGGTTACTGGAGCGCAAGCGCTCAACAGCATAGACAAAACGATCAACATAGCTAACCATCCTTCTAACCTGTTCGCTTTAAAACGACCCCACATAGTCCCTCCTGTTTATCACGGTGTTGCATAAAGAGTCAAAGCTTGACCCAGACGATGGAAATCAGAGCGCCAATAACTTGAAGCTCGCAGCCTGGCAACATCAGTTTAGCTTAGAGGAGGCACCGTTGTCCTTAAGAGAGGCGAAAGGCAACCTTAAGCCAACCTTAAGGCAAGTTTTCGTTTGTGAGGTGGATAGTTGCCAGGGAGGTGCTTGACTTAGCAGGCGGCTTACGACCAGTCCGTACAGCCGGGTGGGGTCATGCACCTGGGTAGGAATCAGCGCCCGCAGGAGCTGAGGGGGAGCCACAGGGTAAAGTGGCTGCCCTGGCCGGGGGTGCTCTCCACTTCCAAACGTCCGCCATGAGCCATGATCAAATCGCGGGCGATGGTCAAGCCGAGCCCCATGCCCTGGGGAAAGCGTGCGGTTTGGCTTCCGCGGTAGAAAGGGGCGAAGATGCGAGCCTGTACCTCCGATGCAATGCCGGGGCCTGTGTCACTCACTCGAATCCAGAACTCCTCACCCGCCACGTCAGCGCTCACGGATACCCTTCCTCCCGATGGAGTGTATCGGATCGCATTGCTCAGCAGATTGCCCAAAGCCTGGGCCATCCGGTCCGGGTCTATCTCCAAAGTAGGCATAGCAGTAGGGATCGCGACCTGCCAGGATAATCCCTTCCCCTGGGCCGCTTCCCGCCAGGGAGCTAACACGCAGGGAAGCCACTCGCCCAGAGCTACAGGCTGGCGATTCAATTCCAGAGTGCCCAGTATTTGCTCGTGAAGATGGGCCAGATCGTCCAGAAGGCGCTGCAAACGCCCCATCTCTGCGTCCATACCCATCAGTAACTCCCGACGCAGCGCCAGATCTTCGTCCGCCCCGCCCTGTAGAGCCTGGATGGCCGAACGTAACGCTCCCAAAGGGCGTCCCAATTCGTGCACCAAATTGGCCAACAGTTGCCGTCGGGCCTGCTCCAGCGTGCGCAAGCGGTCCACCAGCGTATTCACAGCATGCATCAGGAGGCGCACTTCTGCCACCTGCTGCTCTGGCAATGGCTCCAATGGTTTGCCGCTGGCCAGTTGGTGGATGGCCTGAGTTACCTGCTGCAAAGGACGCGCTAAGTCCAGGGCCAGAATCCAACCTACAGCAACTCCCAGGAGGAGTCCTACAGCCAGCACGCCAGCGATAAGAGAGCGCAAGCGCAGGAAACGCTCATAAACGCCGGCCAGCCGATGCGTTAACCGAACCATGCCAATGGTCCGCTGATCTGCCCCCGGTACGGGGACCAAGACGTCTACGATCTCGGCGTGGAGGTATTGGCTGTAGCGTACCAGCGCACCGACTTTGCCAGTCGAGGCGTTCATTAGTGCAGATACATCTAACGGTTGCTCTAACTTCCCAACATCGGCGGGATCGCTCGAAGCTAATAAACGTCCATCGGGTCTTAAGAGCATCACTCGCGCCGTCAGCAGTGAACTAACGCGGGTTACGAAGGCTTGCGCCTGAGCCGGGTTGTCCCAGAGATCAGGCTGGGTCATGGCCAGCTCAGCCACCAATATGGCCTGGTCAGCTAACTCAGTGGAAAGATTGACCAACAGCACCTGCGTTTCCAGCACATAAATCAGGACTACACCCATGGTGGGAATGATAATCAATAGAGGAAGCATGTGACTGAGGATGAAACGACCGCGCAGAGTGCGTAACATCAGGCCTCCTGTGGGATCAATTTGTAGCCCACGCCGCGCACGGTAACGATGCGACGAGGGTGATGAGGATCTTCCTCTAGCTTCTCCCGTAGCCAACGGACATGCACATAGACCACGGCGGGTTCGCCCTCATATTCTGCTCCCCACACGCGAGCCAGGAGGTCCTCCACGGAGACCACCTGGCCGGCCTCTAATGCCAGGGCATGTAGAAGGTCAAACTCGCGGCGCGGGAGGTCTACAGGCTGCCCTCTCACCACAACCGTGTAAGCAACCGGGTCTATCATCAGATCACCCACCACCAGGGGCTTCGGCTCCGGCTGAGAGGCAGGAAGTAGATGTCGGGAGCGCCGTAGAACGGCTTTGATGCGCGCTAAGAGGACATCCAGGTCGAAAGGCTTGGTGATGTAGTCGTCCGCTCCCAACTCCAGCCCCAGCACCTGATCCAGCTCGCGCCGGCGCGCCGTCAGGAGGATCACTGGCACGCCGATCTGCTCCTGAAAGTAGCGTAAGGCGTCCAGACCGTCCATGCCAGGCAGCCCAATGTCCAGGAGAACCAGATCAGGCAAATCGCGATACGCCAGAGCGAGAGCGTCCTCTGCATTGGCGGTCGTGCTTACACGATAACCAGCACGTTCCAGATTAAAAGCCAGACTGCGACGTAGGAGGGCATCATCGTCTACTAGCAGAAGGTGAGCAGATAGCATATATAGATGACGACACGTTCTTGACCAACGACTTCGATACTTGTATTATAGACCACATTGCCAGGGTAGCTGCGTGTAGGGCCGGAGTCGAGAGCAATTTGAGCTTTGGGCGTCAACTCCTCTGCTAGCCTGCGATGAAAGAATACATGCACTGATCGTTTTTGTCAACGATGACAAATCGCCCACCGTAGGTCAATTTTTCAATTGGATGGGTAAAATAAACAGCCAATTGGCGGTTGACAGCGGCTTTTATCGCGCGAAAATGGTACTTGGATTGGTCCAATGATCGAGGAGAGCGATGCAACTGACCCTGGACCGCGGCAGCCGCGTGCCGCTGTACCGACAGATTGTACGCCAAATCCGGGAGATGATCCTCTCGGGTAAGCTGCCCTCCGGCGCCCGATTGCCCGCCGAGCGCTCCCTGGCCGCCGCCTTGGGTGTCAACCGCACCACCATCGTCAGCGCCTATCAGGAGCTCCAGGCAGATGGGCTGGTGGAGGCTCGGGTGGGACGCGGGACCACTGTCCGCTCACCAGCTTCCTCAGCCCAGGCAGAGGTCTCACCGCCGCTGTCCTGGCCGAACTTGCTGGCCTCGCGAATGCGTCGGTTGCATGAGGCTCCTATCCAGGAGATCGCTCGCCTGGCGGCCCGGGAAGACATGATCGGCCTGGCGACTGGCTTGCCCATCCCAGAGGCCTCTCCCATCGTGGATCTCCAGCAGCTCGTTCACGGCATCCTGGGGCGCGAGGGGACGTGGGTGCTTCGAGATTCCCCGACGGAAGGCCTGGAGCCGCTGCGGGAGGCGATCGCCGCGTGGCTGGCGCTCAAGGGATGCGCTGTGACCTCGCGCCGGGTGCTGATCGTTTCCGGCTCACAGCAAGGGCTGGATCTGATCGCCCGGCTGCTTCTTGAGCCCGGTGATGCTGTGATCGTGGAGACCCCCACCTATCTCGGCGCGCTCAACGTGTTCCGCATAGCGGGCGCGCGTCTCATCGGCGTTCCCACGGACGAGTCCGGCATGCAAGTAGACCTACTGGAGCCGCTGCTGGCTCACTATCGGCCGCGGCTGATCTATACCATTCCGACCTTTCAGAACCCTACTAGCGCGACCCTCAGCCCTGAACGAAGGGACCGCCTTCTGTCCCTGGCCCGTCGGTATCAGGTGCCGGTCCTGGAGGACGATTCCTACGGCGATCTCTATTATGATGCTTTGCCTCCAGCGCCGCTCCTGGCTTACGACCGTCATGAGGTGGTGCTTCATCTCAGCAGCCTTTCCCCGGTGCTGGGCCCTGGGCTGCGGTTGGGCTGGATCGTGGCTCCGACGCCGGTCATTGGGCCGCTGGCGGCTCTAAAGCAGATCGCAGATCTCCATCCGAGCACGCTCAGTCAGGCGATGGCTCTGGAGCTGCTGCGCAGCGGACAACTGACGGCTCATCTGGAATGGGTGCGCCAGGTCTATGCGCGTCGCAGGGATGCCATGGAACAGGCCTTGCGCCGTTACGCTCCAGCGGGGTCGGTATGGCAGACCCCCCAGGGAGGCTTCTACTACTGGTGTCGCCTGCCGAACGGGCTTCGCGCCTGGGATGTACTCCGCGAAGCGGCGCACGAAGGGGTGGTCTTCGTGCCGGGGGAGCTTTTCTTCCCCGATGGAGAGGGAGGCTCGTTTCTGCGGTTGAACTTTTCCCATCCCACAGAGGGCGAGATCGAAGAAGGCATCCGCCGGCTGGCTCAGGCCGTCCATCGGCTGCGACGGCCCGACCTGGAGGGAGCCGGGTCGCTTCAGATGGAGATCCGACCTGTGGTGTGAACTTGTGGCCCGCATGGGCTATGGGTGGCTGAAGTCCTTTATGCTTTATGGAGGAAGAACCATGGAAAAGGAGACCGGAACGGTCACAGTCCAACGTGGCCTGGCACAGATGCTCAAGGGGGGCGTGATCATGGATGTGGTAACGCCGGAGCAGGCGCAGATCGCGGAGGCGGCCGGCGCCTGCGCGGTCATGGCTCTCGAGCGCGTCCCGGCCGATATCCGCGCCCAGGGAGGTGTAGCTCGCATGAGCGACCCCGAGCTCATCCAGCAGATCATGGAGGCCGTCAGCATCCCGGTGATGGCCAAATGCCGGATTGGCCACTTCGTGGAGGCGCAGATCCTGGAGGCCTTGGGGGTGGATTTCATTGACGAGTCGGAGGTGTTGACGCCGGCCGACGAGGAGCATCATATTGACAAACATCGGTTCAAGGTCCCGTTCGTCTGCGGCTGCCGGGACCTGGGAGAGGCGCTCCGGCGCATCGGTGAGGGCGCGGCGATGATTCGGACCAAGGGGGAGGCGGGCACGGGGAACGTCGTCGAAGCCGTGCGCCACGCGAGGGCCGTGATGCGGGAGATCCGGCGGCTGATGACGATGGCCCCGGAGGAACGGATGGCCTACGCTAAGGAGATCGGCGCGCCCTATGAGCTGGTTCAGGAGACCGCGGAGCTGGGACGATTGCCGGTGGTGAACTTCGCCGCGGGCGGCATCGCCACCCCGGCCGACGCGGCGCTGATGATGCAACTGGGCATGGATGGGGTGTTTGTCGGCTCGGGCATCTTCAAGAGCGCCGATCCCGAGCGGCGCGCGTGGGCGATCGTTCAGGCTGTGACCCACTACGATGACCCGCCCATCCTGGCTGAGGTGTCACGCGGCCTGGGGGAGCCCATGCGCGGGTTGGAGATCGCGGCGATCCCGCTGGAAGAGCGATTGGCAGTTCGGGGGTGGTAGTCTTGAGCAGGAGAGCACGGGAGACAGGGGGACACGGAGACAGGGGGACGCGGAGACGCGGTGAGTCTGCACAAGTCGGTGTGCTGGCGTTGCAAGGGGCGTTCGTGGAGCACATCCGGATGTTGCAGGCGCTGGGTGTGGATGCGCGCCCCGTTCGCCTGCCAAAGGCACTGGAGGACCTGGATGGGCTGATCATCCCCGGCGGGGAGAGCACGGCCATCGGCAAGCTGGCGATGGCCTATGGGCTGCTGGAGCCCATCCGGCGGATGGCGGAGGCCGGCAAGCCCGTCTGGGGGACTTGCGCCGGGTTGATTCTACTGGCCAGCGAGGTGGAGGAAGACGTTCCGCCGCTCCTGGGGCTGATGCACATTCGGGTGCGTCGGAACGCCTTCGGCCGGCAGGTGGATAGCTTTGAGGCCGATCTGGCGATCCCCGCCCTCGACCTGGTCGCGAGCCCCAGCGAACGCGGGCTTCCCTTTCACGCCGTGTTCATCCGGGCGCCTCATGTCGCTCAGGCAGAGGATGACGTGACCGTGCTGGCGCGTCTGGAGGACAGCACGATCGTGGCGGCTCAGCAAGGGAACCTTCTGGCGACGGCCTTTCATCCGGAGCTCACCCGAGACACCCGGTTTCACCGCTATTTTCTGACCCTCATGTGACGTCGTGCCGCTTTTCGGGAGTCCGTCACCGGGCTCAACTCCATCTTCCCAATCCATCTTGCAGCCAATGGCCAATGCCGGGGGCTAGAGGTTTTTTTCTGAACGGGCCCTATGCACGGATTAATGTCACTTCATTGAACCCCAAATGCACCTGATAACCTTCTTTACCTAGCAATTGAAGGCGTTGTCGCCCGCCCAGCTCGACACTCATTAACTGACCGTCCACATTAGCTGTGAAATGCAAAGTGGCCCCCTCAAACACGATCTGTTCAATCTTGCCCTCAACCCGGTTGAGATACCTATTCTGGTCTCCTTCCAGCACTTCGATGTTTTCTGGCCGAACGTAAGCCATCACCTCTTCGCCCGGCTGGAGGCCAAGCGGATCCCGAGCCCGAATCTCCAGCGGGGTACACTGCACTACCACGATCCGCTCGCCGTCAGGGGATTCTTCCACCCTGGTAATTCGGCCACGCATCGTATTATTCGATCCGATGAACGTAGCCACGAACCGGGTTTGGGGATGCAGATAAACATCTAGCTGCGTTCCCACTTGCTCAACGCGCCCTTCGTTCATCACAAAAATTCGATCTGAGATGGCGAAAGCCTCGGATTGATCATGGGTCACGTAGATGGCTGTCTTCCCCGTCTTACGCTGCAGCTCGAGGATGTTGTACTTCAGCGTATCCCGCAGATTGCGGTCTAGCGCGCTTAATGGCTCATCAAAAAGCAGTACACGAGGGTCGATAGCCAACACCCGAGCCAGAGCCACGCGCTGTTGCTGCCCACCGCTCAACTGCGATGGGTAACGATCTTCATACCCCTCCAGGTTGATTAACGATAGCATCTCTTGCACTTTGGCCTCGATTTCGGTTTTAGGGCGCCGCTTCACCTTCAGGCCAAAGGCGATGTTCTCCGCTACGGTCATATGAGGGAAGAGAGCATGGGTTTGGAAGACGAAGCCAATATTCCGTCGGTTAGGCGGGATATGATTCATCAGTTGATCGTCGAAGTATATCTCCCCCTCCGTCGGCTCGATCAATCCTGCAATCATACGCAAGGTGGTTGTCTTGCCGCAGCCAGAGGGGCCAAGCAGAGTGACCATCTCCCCCTCCGCCACCTCCATCGTGACGTGAGCCACAGCCACCGTGTCACCAAACCGCTTGCTCACATTGAATAGCCGCACTCGAGCCATACCACAACCCCGTCTCTGCAAGGTGTGGGCTTATCCGGAGAGAGCTGTTAGAAGAGATATGTACCTCGCAAATAGCGCGAGCCAAAAGCGCGCAAGAAGATAAGCACGGCGATGAAGGAGACCAGTTGCATCGTCACAGCCAACGCGGCGGTGGTGTTCTGGATACCCGCTGTGCGCACCAAATTAAACACACGCAACGGGGCGGTCGTGATCCCCGGCGGGGCCACGAACAAAGTGACTAAATACTCGTTGAAGACGATGACAAACGTGAGGAGCACCCCCGCGCTGATCCCCGGCCCGATCAATGGCAATACAACCCGAAAGAAAGTATACAGCCGGGTCGCACCAAGACACAACGCTGCCTCTTCATACACCCCTGGCAAGTCCTTGAGAGCGACAATGATCGGCATCAACATGAGCGGATATGTCCCTACCACCATGGCGAATACGACAGACCAGATAGAATAACCAAGCCGGACAACGAAATTATACGTAAAAACCAGGCCGATTCCTAAGACGGCGGCCGGCACGTAAAGCGATAACGTCAAAATCGTCAATAGGAGCTTCTTACCCGGGAAGTCAAATCGGACGATCGCATAAGCCGCAGGCATGGCGATCAGGAAATTGATCACGATGGCGAGGGATGAGACCTTGAAGCTGGTCAACAAGTTGTCCAAGAAGCTCCCGAAGACGTATCGGAAGTTGCTTAAAGAAAACCCATCCCCCTTTTGCAATGAGTAGTTTAGCAACGCTAGAAAAGGCAAAACGAAGACCAGCATGCCCAACCAGACATAGCCATGAGCCAGGAGATTCGTAAATTGACGGGCATTCAGCCAACGATAGCGCCATCGGATCAGACGATCTCGAAACGTGGGGATGGATGCAGTGGTGTTCATGCTGCCAACGCTCCACGGGAGTATCGCAAGGAGAAGTAGGTCACGCTGAAGGCCAGCGCCAAAAGGACAACGCCCATCGCGGCCGAGAGCCCGTAATCAAACTGAACGACACCGCGCTGGTAGAGAGTCCACGCCAGGACTCGTTGTTCCTTCAGTGTGCCAAGAATCAGCGGTTCTACGAAGGCTCCCAGGTTCCATCCGAAGCACATCAGCAAACCGGCGAGGATGCCGGACCGACTAAGTGGCAGCAGTATGTAGCGAAATGTCTGCCAGGGATGAGCGCCCAAGCAGGTCGCTGCCTCTTCTAGAGCAGGATCAATATTACTGAGGGCTGTCCCGATGTTCATCACCATGAAAGGGAATGTGAATATGCTCATGGCAAAGACCACCGATGGATGGCCGTAGAGGATCTGCACCCCCTGCAGGCCCAGCAGTTGAAAGAGCGGAGTCAGCGGCCCGCCGGGCAGCAAGAGAAACCGCATGCCAAAGGCCAGATACAGTGCGCCGAACATAGGAAAGATCATGGCAGCCCGAACAACATCCCGGTATCGGACTCGCTTAACCAGGAAATAGGCGAACGGAAAACCAAAGAGCAAATCGACAATCGCCGCTTCTGCAGCCAGTTGTATTGTCGTCATCAGATTGACAAAATATCGTCCCAGGATGTCGCTGTAGTTGGCCAGTGTAAACACCGGCTGGCCGAAGAAGGAATCTTTCTCTGTAAAGCTAAGGAGGACAACGAAGAAGAGCGGCAGGAAAAGGAAAAGCACAGTAATGATAACGGCTGGTGTCACCAACCCGGCTGCGAGGATGACCTGTTTGGGCTCATACTCCTCTGGAATGAGACCAAATCGCCATAACCAGGGAATACCAGGTGTTAAGGCCCGCTCTGACATGAGCACACCCTTGGTTAAAGAGTGCTGGGGCGCTAATGAGGGCGCCCCAGCGCGACTTTATAGCCCTAGACGTTTGGAATAGTAATCCATCCACTCGTCAACGTGAGCAGCATAGTAGTTCCAATCTACCGCCTTGTAGACGGTCTGGATCTCCTCTGAACTGGGGAAGAACTTGTAGTAGTCGTCCTTGATCCAGTCCGGCAGATACTGCTCATATGCTGGACCAAGGAATCCTTCGTGCAACTCCGCCCATGGGCCGTGCTCTAACCCCCAATCCTCAGGTGGGACCTGCGCCTCAGGGCTAATCCGCCAGTTGACGAAGATCTGCGCCAAAATGGGATGCGGGGCGCTCTTAGGGATCCACATCAGGCCATTGATCATAGGCATGCCTGATTTAGCAACCACAAAGCGGGTCCCCTCATAGCCGTTAAGGAACTCCATCCGTGCCAGTGAGTTCCAGAAGCCCACAGCATCCACTGCACCAGAGCGCAGGAGCTGT
Organism: Anaerolineae bacterium; assembly: GCA_034433615.1. Classification (GTDB taxonomy): domain Bacteria; phylum Chloroflexota; class Anaerolineae; order DUEN01; family DUEN01; genus DAOUAJ01. The sequence goes on from DAOUAJ010000086.1 coordinate 9,709, forward strand.
TGCATTTCGGAGCTATCGGTGGTGTACTTCAGCACGTTAGGGCCGATCTCGTCTACGGCGTAGTCGATAGTTTTCTTCATGTCATCCGGATTCTTATAATCCAGCCCTAGCGACCAACAGATGCCCAACAGGAAGCCACCAGCAGTGATGTCTCCCGGCAAAGGCATCGTGATACGCCCCTTCAGTCGTGGATCGGCCAAATCCTTCCAGTCCTCCAGGAAGTCCACCTTGGCACTGTTGTATACAATGGCTGGAGTCGCCGTGGCCTGGAAGTTGATGCCAGTAGGGGGATGCTTGAACTGATCACTCACCAAATCCAGATTCGGGATCAAATCGGACGGCAGGAAGGAATCTGCCACATCGTTCTGAAGGGCCTCCGCGTAGTAGTTCTCTTCGATGGCCATTACATCATAAGGGGCAGGGTTACCAGCTTTAAGCGCGGTGTAGACGTTGGTCATATAGGTGGAAGGCGCTTGTGTACCTTCATAAATGACCTTGATATCCACACCCCACTCGTTTTTCACATACTCCTGGAACTTGGCTACTAGCGTATCATTGGCAGTGTAGGTCCAGTTGGCAACAATGACCTGCCCTTCTTTTCTGATGGCATCGACGATCTCGCTGCGGGTCATGTCCTTGTCCAGAATGCCTACATGGAACGCCTCCTCTGGCGCCGCTTTCTCCTCAGCCGGAGTTGGTGCCGCTGCTGGTGGAGGAGTGGCAGGAACGCAAGCCGTCAGCAGTGATACGCTGGCCGTTAGCCCTGCCAACCGCATAAATTCTCGTCGAGAGAACTTGTCGGAACGTTTCTGAGCCCAACAACGGAAGAACATGAGTCACCTCCTCGTATGTGCGTGGAAACGCTAGTCCGCCGCCCGTTTAACCTGATTGGGAATCTCTGGCATCAGTGTACCGCGTGAGCTAAAAAATGTGGTAGCCGGCTATACTTTTCACTTCTGGACTCTGGCGAAAATGCTCTTGGAAAAAGAAAAATTTCGACTTCTTGCCGGTTTTGGGCAACACTCAAACAACCGAGACGACTCGAGTGTCGTTTCGTTCAATAGAAATCGGCTTATAATGAGACCCAGAGCAGTCAGAGCTGAGTGCGAGTGAAAAATCCGACCACCCGGTCGAGGGAGAATAACTCCCTGGTGCCATCTTTTGCGCCCATTCACGGAAAATATCCGTAGCGGTCAAGACAAACTACCGCCTGTGCCAGGGGCTTACCCTACACTACTTGTTCTACCGCTTCGGGTCTCAATTGAGACCAATTATACACCAACTTTGGGAAAAACGCCAGAGTCCAGTGGAGGTACTTGTTCACCGCCAGGTGCAGTCTGTCCTCGTAGAGGGGCCAGGGGAGCGGGCTTGACAGGGCGGACGAGGCATGGTAGAATTGCTTCGTCTAAGAAACCTTATGCGATTCAAAATGGCCCAGAGAGCCCACAGACGGTTGCAGCCCCCCCTCCCCTAATTTATGTCGAATGCAATGGAGCAGATAGCATGACCATCAACGAGGCCATCGAGCAATACCTGGATCACGTCAAGGCTTCCAAATCGCTGGGGACGGCCCGGACCTATGTGACCGGGCTGCGACACTTCGCCCGCTACCTGGCGGATCGTTCCATTCCGCCGGAGACGACCGATGTCCAGGCCCTCACCCTCCCCCTGGCCACCAGCTTCATCACCTGGCTTTACGACTACTTGCTGGAGGAGGTGGCCGGCGGTGAGCCGGAGAAGATCTCCGAGGCCACCAAAGGCACCTACTTCTCCGCCATCTCAGGCTTCTTCGAGTACCTGATCATCGAGGCCCAGCTCCTGCCCATGAGCACGGACGAGTATGACCGGCTGCGCAAGGTGCTGGCCCGGGCGGCCAAACGGCAGCGGCGGGATGAGCTCCCCCCCGACAAGCTGCCCTCTCAGGAGATCGTGGCGACGCTGCTGGCTGAAGCCCGCAAACCCCTGGAGCTGCCCGAGGACATGGCGCCCGGGGAGCGGCGCCGCCAGGAGTTGATCTGGCGACGCAACCTGGCCATCATCGAAGCCCTCCTCAGTTCCGGCATGCGCGTGGGGGAGCTAGTCCGCCTGGAGCGCAGCCACCTGCTCTACGAGGTCAAGGGTGCCATCGTCAAGTACGCCAAGGGCAAGAAGGAGCGGGAGGTCCTCTTCTCCGACATCGCCTGGCAGGCCATTCAGACGTATCTCCAGGCACGCCAGGATGGTGTCCTGGGCCGGCCCGTTGCCGGCTTGCCGGTCTTCGCCCGCCACGACCGCGGGGCCGGGTCGCGCGTTCTTCCCCTCACCACCCGCGCCGTGCAGAACATCTTCTTCGAGCTGGCTATGCGGGCCGGCATCCTGGAACGGTTCCGCCTGCCCCCCCACACCCTGCGCCATTTCTTCGCCACCGAATTCCTGAGCGAGACGGGTGACCTGGCTCTGACCCAGTACGCCCTGGGCCACGCCTCGCCGACCACAACGCGCATTTACGCCCAGACCAGGCGGGAAGACTACCGACGGGCACATCGCCATGTTTTCGGCTCAAAATGATGGATTCGAAATCAGGACGTGATCGCCCAGGGGTTGACCCTGATCGTCCAGCAGTTGTAACCGTTGTCCGTTGGAAAGATCGTACCAACCGAGCTTCAGACGATAATCCTCGCCCACCATGCTGGCGCCCAAGGTCAGATCGAACGTGTCAGCTACCCACTCCCCCGGTTCCCAGAAGGAGGTCGGGAAATCTCCATCCAGAGGCTGATGATCACTCTGGCTGACCACCTTGCCTCTTCCATCCATCAGGTGCACAAACAGTGTGTAATCCCTATCAGGAGGATTAAGCACGCGCCAGTAGAGCGTAATCCGTGTAGCCCATTTCGGGCCATAGGCCGTCTCCCCTTCTCGCAGTGCTTTCGACTCCAGGCGATAACCTTCCAGTCGGATCAGATCGCCGAAATTGGCCAGGAGGGGGATCGAGCCGGGCGGGAGCTGGGGTGAGACGGTAGATTTGCCTATCTTGATGCGAGTAAGCGGCAAGTTATCAATCGGCGTCCTTCGCTCATCGGTCATGGACAGGCACTCCTGGGCAGGATAATCGCATAGCCCGATGTGTACACGAGCCACAGGTGCTCCCCCTGGCACCCTTGCCACGGGAACTTCCAGCCGTTCCACAAGCTGCGTGCCTGGCTGCAACTGACGAGTGGTCAGACGCCCACCGCCAGGATAGGTATCCCGTTGCGCCACCAGTTGCCCCTGGCTGTCGTAGACATGGACGAAGATCGAGTAGTCGCGATCAAACGTCTTCAGGGTCTGCCAGTACAATGTCAGATGAAATTTCTCGCCGACATCTACGGCGCGGCGATCCAGATCATAACCCGCCAGGGCCAGGCGCTCGCCAAAAACCATGTAGACCGGATGACTGGGTGCCGAGCTGCGGGCCTGGGCGATGGGCACTTGAGGCGGGGGGGTGTAAACAGGACGGATATAGCGGATGGGGATGATGATGGCTATCAGAGCGAGCACCGCCCCCAAAAGCATTTCGGATTTTGGCCTGTCCTGTGGCCAGGCACAGGGATTTCGGATTTCGGAATGAGCGTTTTCAATCCAAAATCTGCATTCCGCAATCCGCATTCCGCAATCCACAATCCGCAATGACAACTCCGCCCATCCCAGAGCCATGAGCAATGATAAAGCGCTGATGGTGGGAAACATCAGCCGCCCTTGTGAGGCAGGGGTCATCATTGTCCAGCGCACCAAACCAACGAAGGTTATGCCAATCCACAACAACATCAGGGCGATGGGCCAACCGGGGCCGTGCCGACGTTGTCTCCAGAACCAGACCGCCAGGCCAAGAAGGGCACACCCACTCAAGACATCGAAGAAAGTGTAGACCCACCGGCTGGTTAAAATAGTAAACCCGCCGAATACAGCCCAGAAAGAGTAGCGAAATCCCTGCCACTCACGGAGCAACCGTAGCAGGTTAAAATCAGGGGAGCGGCGACCGGCCACCTCTGCCATCATGGCCATGCCTGTCGGTTCACCGTACAGCAGCCAGTTGCGAATATACCACCAGCCAGCTAAGAGCAGCAATGGCCCGCCTACGGCCAGCGCGCCGTGCCAGAGCGGTCGCCAGTCCCTCTCACGCCAGGCAGCCTTCACCAGGATAATCCCGATGATGGGAACGATGGTCAAAGCGCTGAGCTTGGTGAGTGCGCCGGCCGCCAGCACCACTCCCAGTGTGAGCAGCAAACGCCAGCCTCTGGCAGCGCCTGGCCGCAAGAGCTGCAAGCTCAGATAAAAGGCGACCGAACTCAGCATGATGGACAGGGTGTCGTTGTTCACCGAGGCGCTGATGAAGATGAACATGGGGTTGAAAGCGTGCAAGGCGGTCGCGCTGACAGCCAGATGACGTCGCCCAGGAAAAACCGTCAAGGCGATCAGATATGTGAAAACGATTCCCACAGCAGCCAACAGAAGAGAGACCCAGCGGATGACATGCACCGCCAGCACGGTGCCATGAAAGGGGAAGGACTCTCGCACCGGATCATGCACCACCATATTTTTGTTATCTTCGGCCAGTGGGACGCCAATCCGGGCGTGGGGATTGATCCGATACACTGCGCTAAAATCGCTGGTGTCAATCCAGCCAGTCAGCAGAGCCATCAAAGCGTAGTATAAAGGCGGCTGGCTGCCCTCTTGCTTCCAAAGGGTATTGACTCCCGGCTGTTGCACCGGGAGCCCCTTTCCGTAAGCCAGGTGTCTAACCATCGGGTAATGTGAGAGTTCATCACTGGCCTCGAACACCGGCGTGGCCCAACTATACAGCAACCCCAGACTCAGGAAAGCCAGCAGGATGAGGGACAGTGATACGTGATGGGTAAAACATGAAGATAGCCGGCTTAGCACCCGAAGCTCCCTCCTGTGCAGAGGAGCAGAGGAGAGAGGGGGTGACACGGAGACGCGGGGATAAGCTGACTCTCCGCGTCCCCGTGTCCCCGTATCTCCGCGTCTCTTCGTCTCCTCCGTCCCTCTGCTCCCTGGCTCCCCTGCTCTCTGTTGCCCACACCCATTATCAGCGGAGAGCGAGCGTTTGGCAAACCCTGGCCTCCATGCTGTGATGGGTGAGGTCTCCTGACCAAGCCCTTTCGTCTCGGTGCCCTTTCGCCTCGGGACCTTCGGCGATCAAGGTGCGATCCAAAGTTGCACTTTTCCCGAACTTGCATACAATAGCGTGTCGTCAAAGCAAGACAATGGCAATATCGCTGCACAGCAAGATCGCCTGGATTTCACTTGCATCTCATATCATACCTGTAGGAGGTGATACCATGCGACGAAATTGGGCGATTGCCTTGTTGATTGCGATCTCCTTCCTCGGAAGCCAGATCCATGCCTTCGTTTTGGCTCAAGAGCCTCAACCGCCGCAAGGCACTCCCCCAACCCTCACCATCTTCACCAGCTACCCGTCTCAGGTCACACAACTCGGCGAGACGGTCACCCTTGCGCTTACGCTTCGCACGGTGGGGCCCTCCCCGTTGATCGCGCGTCTTGATGTGCGCGACGCTCCCGAGGGCTGGACGGCTACATTCAGAGGTGGTGGCCGGATCGTCCAGTCAGCTTATGTCGAGCCAGGCAAAGATGCCTCGGTGGACCTCAGGCTTGAACCGCCGGAGGGCGTGTCCCCCGGAGCTTACCGTTTTGTGGTCGTGGCCCGCAGTCAGAACCTGGAGGCCACGCTGCCCATCGAGCTGACCGTAAAGGAGAAGCTGCCTCCCAAGCTCAGCCTCAGTGTGGACCTGCCTACCCTCAAGGGCACGTCTGCCACGACCTTCCGCTACGATGTCACCTTGAAGAACGAAGGTGATGAGGATTTGACAGTGAACCTGACAGCCGAGGCGCCAGCAGACTTTCGAGTGATCTTCAGGCTCTCAGGCCAGGAGGTCACCAGCATCCCCTTTAAGGCACGCGAGTCGAAGCGCCTCAGTGTTGAAGCGGACCCATTCGGTGAAGTACCGGCCGGGCAATACCCTATCCTGGTGCGGGCTCAGGGAGGGGAGGCAGAGGCCTCGCTCCCCCTCGTGGCCGAGGTGACAGGGCGGCCTGATCTCTCCGTGACGGCGCCTGATGGGCGGCTCTCAGGGCAGGCGTATGCCGGCCGCGAGACGCCTCTCAAGGTCATCGTGCAGAACACCGGCAGCGCTTCTGCGTACAATGTCGAGCTGAGCGCATCCGGGCCATCTGGCTGGACCCTCGAAGCGGATCCGAAGCAGATCGCGGAGATCCCGGCCGGCCAGCAAATCGAGGCGACGATCAAGGTCAGGCCTGCTGAGAAAGCCGTCGCCGGCGATTACATGATCACCGTCCGCGCGCGCCCGGAGGGGAGCTCCACCGAATCGGTAGAGTTCCGCATCATGGTGCTCACCTCCACGCTCTGGGGGGTGGTGGGCGTCATTCTGATCGCCGTCGCTGTGGGAGTAGTCGGGCTGGCCGTGGCGCGTTTCGGTCGGCGCTGACGGGCTTATGGATTTTCGATTTTCGAATTTCGATTTACGATTTTGCCAATCGTAAATCGCAAATCAGAAGATCGGAGGTAGGCGATGAGTGAGCCTGTACCCGATAGGGTGCCTGTACCCGCCAGGGAAGCAGTCATCGTAACGAAGGGCCTCACCAAGCGCTATGGCACCCTCGTCGCCGTGGATAACCTGAACCTGACGGTGAAACCAGGCGAGGTCTTCGGCATGCTCGGGCCTAACGGGTCAGGCAAGACCACGACGATTCTGATGATCCTGGGGCTTACCGAGCCGACGGCAGGCAGTGTGCGCGTGCTGGGCTTCGACCCCGCTCGCCAACCGCTGAGCGTCAAGGCCCACGTCGGTTACCTGCCCGATGAGGTGGGCTTTTACGATGAACTGACGGCCAGGGAGAACCTGGTTTACGTCGCCAAGCTGAACGGCCTGCGCCGGAGGGAGGCCTACCAACGCATTGACCAGGCGCTTGAACAGATGGGGCTGAGCGACGTGGCCGATCGGCGAGTGGCGACGTTCTCACGAGGGATGCGTCAACGGCTTGGGGTGGCAGAGGTCTTACTCAAACAGCCACGACTTATCATCATGGATGAGCCGACGGCAGGGCTCGATCCGGAGGCGGCGCGGGAGTTCCTGGCAACCATCCGTGACCTCAAGGCCAGAGGGATCAGTATCCTGCTCGCTTCGCATCTGCTGTACCAGGTGCAGGCTGTCTGCGATCGGGTGGGACTGTTCCACCGGGGTCGTATGGCCCTCGAAGGCACGGTGAGACAGTTGGCCCAACAGGTGCTTGGCGGTGCATATCGCATTCACCTTGAGGCGGACGGCCGTGCTGCAGCGCTGGAAGAGGTGCTGCGACGACTCCCTGGGGTCGTAGAGGTCCATCGCGTGAGCGCAGATGTCTACGAAGTCGAAGCCAGGAACGACCTGCGCGGAGAGGTCGCCCGCGCTGTGATCGAGGCAGGCAGCAGACTCCTTTCACTGAACTTTGAAGAGCCAAGCCTTGACGCGGTGTATGCGCGGTATTTCCAGGAGGTGGAACATGCCACAGCAGCCTGAACAGACCGGACGGGAGCGCGTGCGTGAAGGCTCACCGTGGACCGGCCTGTGGGCCGTGGTGGCTAAAGAGATGGCAGATCACCTCACGAGCGCACGCATGCGTATCCTGGAAGTGCTCATCGTGCTGACGGCAGCCGGAACGGTGTACGTGGCGTTGAGGGATCTGCGCACCACCGTCGGCCAGGATCCGTTCCTGTTTCTCCGGCTCTTTACCACGGCGCGCGATCCGCTGCCCGCATTTGTGGGCTTCCTGGGCTTCCTGGTGCCATTAATCGCCATCGCGCTGGCGTTCGATGCGGTGAATGGCGAGTTCAACCGGCGTACGCTCTCGCGCGTGTTGGCGCAACCTATCTATCGCGATGCTCTGCTTCTTGGCAAGTTCCTGGCCGGAGTCTTCACATTGACACTGGTGCTGGCGGCTATCTGGCTGCTCATCGTAGGGCTGGGGATTGTGGGCCTGGGGCTTCCACCTGGCGGTGAGGACGTAGCACGCAGTTTGTCGTTCTTGCTGGCGACGGTCTTCTACGGGGGCATCTGGCTCGCGCTGGCGCTTATGTTCTCGACGGTGTTTCGCCAGCCGGCTACGGCGGCACTGGCTTCCATCGCTGTCTGGCTTTTCTTCACGGCGTTCTGGGGGATGATCGCCAGTATGCTGGCCCAGGCGCTGCAGCCAGTGCAATTTGGCTTCCCGCAGGAGGTGCTGGCCCAGACGCAGTTAGAACTGGCGCTCACGCGCCTGTCGCCCAACACCTTGTATGCCGAGGCGACGCTGGCGCTGCTGCATCCGACGATTCGCTCCCTGGGCCTGGTGTTGCCGTTCCAGCTTCAGGGAGCCGTCCTGGGCACACCGCTGCCACTCAGCCAAAGCCTGCTGCTCATCTGGCCCCATTTAACCGGGCTGATCGCGGCGACAATCCTGCTGTTCGCGTTGGGCTACGTGCTCTTCCAGCGGCAGGAGATCCGGGCCTGAGCGGAGGTGCAGCCTGTCCTGGCGTCTAGGCCAGGGAGGTGCCCGGGAGACAAGGTGACGCGGTGACATGGAGACGCGGAGATTCGTCCTGCCTTCGCGTCTCCGCGTCACCGCGTTTCCTCTTTCGGCTCAAAGCCCCGTCCCCGGGGCGTCCATTGAGCGCCCGAGGCTTCGCCCTGAGGCTCTGCCCGAAGGGACGGGCTTGGGAGCAAAACTGTGATGTACCGAGACTACAAGCTGTACAACTTCACCGTCTTTATCTCGTGCGGCGTCAGGCTCAGCCGGATCACCCCGTTTGTGACGGGCAGGCTTGCCAGCGATTGCTCGGCCATGTCCACTTCCTCCGCCCGTAGCACTGGCCATGCCGGTTGCAACATAGCCTCTGCTGTTCGTCCGTGCGCCTCGTACACGCGCACAACCACAGCCGTTCCCTGCTCCGACTGATCCTCCGCCAGCTTCACCGCCGACACGACCACATCGGCCGAGTCGCAGCGCAGCCAGGGCAGGCCCGGCACAAGCTGCCCCATGTGCCCATCCGTGACCGCGACCAATACTGGCTGGTTTAACTCCGCTGCCCGTCGCTCAGTCTGCCCTTCCCTCCAGGTGCCCCGGTGCGGATAGAGCGAGTAGGTGAAGCGGTGCAACCCCTCATCAGGGTTGTTGTCTGGCTCGTACGATGCCCGCACCAGCGTCAGCCCCAGTGTGTTCCCGTGCGCCTGGTGGCCATACTTGCCGTTGTTCAACAGGGAAACGCCGTACTCTTCCTCTGATATGTCTGCCCAGCGCAGCGCCGGCACTTCTCGCCCGTCCGCTGGGCGCTCCACCTCGGCAAAGGCGACCTCGAAGGTGGCTCTGGCCTGTTCGAGGAAGGGAGCAAAGGTGGCGCGCAGCATGGGTGCATCGGCATGAGCACTGCCCCGCTCGTGCCAGTCAACCTCCGTATCGAAATCAATCCGGCGTAGGCCACGGTAGAGTGCAATCCGTTGCACCAGCGAGGAGTTCAGAAATTGGCGGCGTACCTCGACCACGCCGCGCACAGGGCCGGACTCCACCACCCGCACATCGGCGCCGGTGATCAGGTGATCCACGCGGGTGATATCGCCAATGTTCCAGGCGGACATGGGATGAGGCTGCTCCCACCAAATCTGGAGCCGATTGAGCATCCCGGCGTTGATCCTGGCCTCTGGCCCCCAGCCGGCCCACGGCCCGGCCAGATCGCGCCCCACCTCATGGTCAATGAGCTGATCGAGCGCGCCCGAGGCCGGATGCACGCGCAGACGCAGAATGCCGTTGTCCAGAACGCAGGAGTGAGCGTCTACCTGTACAGATGCGCCGTCATCATCGGGTGGAGCATCCACCGGACGGTAAACCCGAACGCCCAGCGCCGGCAACGCCCTGGCGATGAAGATCAGCTCGTCGTCGGAGACTTGCACCGTCAGCCGATGGCCGGCGTCGTCTTCCACAGCCTGGGGGATCACGCCACCCAGCTTCGCCAGCGGCACCCGAACGATATCGTCCCGCTCCCAGGCCAGTTGGTTGAGAACGATGATGCGAGGGCCATCGCCGGGGCCGGTATTCATCGCCGAGGCCAGGGTTTCCAGAGCGGTCGCTGTCGTGCGTTCGACGACGGCCATCACCTTACTCAGGCGCTCCCGCGCCTCGCGATAAGTGACGCCGATGGCACAACCGCAGAGGATGTCATGGAACTGGTGGAAGCACAGGGTGCGCCAGGCCTCCGCTAAATCGGCCAGCGGGTAGCCGGCTTTGGTCACCCTGACGGGTACAAGCAGCACCGCAGCCAACGTGGCGACCGTCTCCGCCGTGAGTAAGCCGTTCTCACCGTCCCGGTTCATGCGCTTAATGTCGCCGTGGCTGGTGTAGCACCCTTCAAACACAGTGTTGAGCTCGCCGCGCACCACGGGCAGCGCGATCCCCTTCGCGTCTACCTCGGCCAGCGCTTGCTGGTAGAATGCTGTCGTGGAACTGGGCAGCGCACGCGGCAGGAAAGGAGCGGCATCGAGGATGCGAGCCGCTTCGATGTCCCTCGCTGTGGCCGCGCCCCCGTGATCCCCTGTGCCATACACGTAGAGGCCACGATGAATGCCGTATCGTTCGGCAAAGTCCAGCGCACTCCCTACCACGTCTGAGGGCCAGTTCTCGCCCATGTAACCACGCAGGTCCTGCACTGCCAGAACTCGCGAGCCGTCAAGCCCTTCCCACCAGAAGAGCGGATGGCGCTTGCCAGCACGGGTGAAGTAGTAGAACTGAATGCCACTCTTTTTGAGGATTTGTGGATAGTTCGCCGTGTGGCCGAAGGTGTCCGGCTCCCAACAAATGAGCGGCTCGACGCCGAAGCGCTCTTTGATGTAACGGCGAGTGTGCAAAATCTGGCGCACGAGCGTTTCACCGGCAGCCATGTTTAAGTCCCCTTCAACCCAGGTGGAAGCAGTGATGTCCCAGCGCCCCTCAGCGACCCGTGCTTTGATCCGTTCAAACAGATCGGGATGACGCTCCTCCATCGCCTGGTAGGTGGCCGCCTGACTTTGCGAGAAGTGGAACTCCGGGTAAGCGTCCATCAGCCGATCTACAGACGAGAAGTCACGCTGGCACACCTCTACCGTCTCCTGCCAGGGCCACAGCCAATTCATGTCAATGTGGCTGTGCGCGATGAGGTGCGCCGTGTACGTCTTGGCCTCCTCAGCGAAGGGGGCCAGGGCCGCGCGGGCCGTCTCCACGCTGGCCCGCCAGGTTGGCCAGTCGTTGGCGGCCAGGGCCTGCAGATCAAGCGCAGCCGTCGCCCTTTCCCAGGTGGCTACTCGCTCAGGGCCGGCGTACTCGCCTTTCTCTGCCAGGAAGCGGGTGAAGCTCATCTGCATCCGGGCCAGGTCTAGCTCGAACGCTGCATCGGCCAGGGTGCTGAAGCGCAAGCCTGCGCCGATGAAGGCGCCGAAGCCATCGCCGGCATTGCAACGCACGGCCAGCGTCAGCGGCGAGCTGGGCTGGTAGTTCTCAATCAGAGTAAGCAAGACCGCTCGCGTGTCCGTCCACGAGCGTTCTCGGCGCACTTCCTGGCCGTTAGCATAGATGGCGGCGCCGATGGTCAGAAAGATGACCAGTTCGAGTGTGGAACCGGCCAGCGGGATGCCCTCCACCTCGGCTGGCAGGTTCAGCGTGACGCGGAACCACCCTTCGCCGTCAGCGGACGACCAGGTGTGCGGCAGCTTCACCAACCGCCAATCTCTGTCGTCAAAATCGGGAGCCTGCGCTCCCTCTGGTGTACCGATGCAGAAGCGCCACTCGTTGATGTAAGATGCTGCCTTGATAGCATCCAGCTTGTTCTGAACAGCTTGGGAGATGATGTCTGCCTGGTTCGTTGATTGCATGGATGAACTCCTTCCGATGCGAAGAGACCTCCGAGGTGTCTTCAAACCTCGGAGGTCTGAACGGTTAGCTTCGATGAAGACCTATCTTGGTGCTGGCCTGCACTGGCGGGCAAGTCCAATCGCTCGTTGATCCACTCCCTCAGCAGCGCGCTGACCGACTTCCTGGCAGCCAGCGCCTCGGCGCGTAAAATCCCTTTCGTAATCTCATCCAGGTAGATCGTAATCCGGTGGTCAGCCGGCCTGGCCGCGCCATTGACCTGTACTGGCTCGAAATAGTCGGCGGGGTAAAGGTAGGCCTCGCCAGAGCCGTCAATGATGCGCACCATGTCGCTGCCCTCTTCTTCAGCGTGCAAGGGCAGTTGTTTGTAGATCTGGCCAATAGTGAGATCAAAGAATGTGGCGGCCAAATCGTCTTTAAAGTAGGTCTCATTTTTTAAGCATCTCACATAGTGGCTCATAGCTCCCTCCTGAATTCCCTGACGATCTTCTCCTCAACTTTGCCGATGCCATGGGCTTCAAACCAGTGGATTTCGACGTAGGCGAGGCGACCGCTCTTGTATTGCACCCAGGCCTTGCCCTTGAGCTTACGCCAACGACCTTGCCCATAAGTGCGGTTGAGACGATGTCGAGCATTAACGCCTCGGCCGCGGGCGATGACCTCAATGTTGGTGATCTCACTGATGGTTTCAAAATCCTTAGGCACACCCCATCCTGTTGGTTACCAGGCAAAGTACAGTACCAAGCGAGATGATACACTGAAAGCGGTGAAACATCAACTCCTGGCCTGGAGATGGGAGGGTAAACTCACATCTTCACTTCGAGTGTGAAGAGCGAGATCGCCCTATCGGGCAAGGGCTGGCCGGCCGCGTCGGTCACGGGCAGTCGCGCCATGGTGTCCAGGCGGTACCACCCGGCCACCACGCGGTAGGTGCCATCGGGCAGGTCGTCCGGCAGCCGCATCTCGCGCGCATCAATCACCACGTCGCCCGGCTGCCACAGGCTGGTGGGGAACGTCCCGTGCACGGGCGGCCCGTCAAACTGGGCGATGCCCTCCCCGGCCTGGCTCAGCAGGTGGATGAAGACCATGTAATCGGCGTCCGGCTGCCGCACGCAGGCCCACGTCAGGGTGAAAGACAGGATTGCGCCGGGGGCTGCTTGCGCCGCCGGGGGCTGGATGGCTACCAGCTCCACCAGGTCGCCCAGCCGGTAGCGGACCGGATCGCCCACGGGCGTAACCGGCTCACGTGCCGCCAGCCGGACAAAGCCCGCGTGGATTGTATCCTGCCCATCGGCGGTCGGCAAGCGCTGCCCGTTACCATCGTGCAGTCCCAGGTCAAGACGGAGCCCGGCCGGGCCGCGAGCGTTGGCGTTGACGGGGATCGGGATCGTATCGGCGATGACCTAGCCGGGTTGCCAGCGGCTGGTGGGATAGCGCCCCAGCCCGGGGTGGGTGTCGCGGCCGCCCACGCGCGCATCGTTCTCCCCGATCAATTGCACAAACTCGACGTAGTTCTCCCCCGTTGTGCCGGTGACCTGCCAGTAGAGAGTCACGTTGATCGTCTCGCCCGGCACCGCTGATCCCGGTATCACATCGTAGCCCAGCAACCGGGCCAGCCCGGGATACTCCACCTTG
>DAOUAJ010000087.1:0-3306 GCA_034433615.1 Anaerolineae bacterium
GGGCGGCTTCGCCGCCCGCTAAACCCCCACCCATTTTCTCCCTTCCTGCCAGCGGGAAGGGAGGCTAGGAGGGATGGGCTGAATAGTGACTTTTCTCCAAGGAGGCAGGCTTGTACAGGTGCTGGATGATAGCATCAGCCATGCTGTCCAGAGGCACAACTTCATCGGCAAGTCCCGCCATAATGACGCTGCGAGGCATACCGTATACTACACAGCTAGACTCGTGCTCTGCCAGCACGCTACCGCCAACGCGCTTGAGAGAGCGCGCGCCTTCGGCTCCATCGTGCCCCATGCCGGTCAGCACCACAGCTATGGCCCGACTGCCGTACACGGCCGCGGTACCCAGCAAGGTCACATCAACTGACGGCCTCACTCCGTTCACCGTCGGCCCCTGATCGAGATGGATAGTGCCGTCGCGGTCGGGTATCATGTGATAGCCGCCAGGTGCCACCAGAACAACGCCGTGTTCAAGCTTATCACCGGCCGCAGCCTCGCGCACCTGCAAGGCTGTACACCGATCAAGGTTAACAGCCAGCGAGCGCGTAAACCCAGGCGGCATGTGTTGCACGACCATGATAGCGGCCGGTAGGTCACCAGGCAGGCCACTGAGCACCTGCCGCAGGGCACGCGGCCCCCCTGTGGAAGCGCCGATCACCAGGACACGCCCGTCGGTAGCCACTGGTGAAGGTTTCACCGGAGGAGCGGGCCTGCTCACCAGGCAGGGTTGACAGTGATCCAGAGTGGGCTTCACCTGGGCCACGGCCGCTCGTTTGATCTTGGCGATGAGTTCACCCGCCACCTGATGAATCGAAGCGGCTCGCCCCGGTTTGGGAAGAAAATCTACCGCCCCTAACGTCAAAGCTTCCACCGTCGCATCAGCCCCCTCACGAGTCAGGCTGCTCAGCATGACGACGGGGGTCGGCCGCCATGTCATCAAGCGTGAGAGAAACTCCAATCCTCCCATCCCCGGCATTTCCACGTCCAGCGTGATGACGTGAGGACGCAAGGCCTCCACTTGCGCCAGCGCGTTCTCGCCGTCCCTGGCGGTGCCCACCACGGCCAGTGCCGGATCCTGGCTGAGCAGTCTGGTCAGTGTGACCCGCATAAACGCCGAGTCATCCACAACCAACACGCGAATCGTGGGCATATCCGCCCTCTCGCCTCGGTTCATATCAGCAATTTACGCACAGCGTTCAGCACACGTTCAGGATTAAACGGCTTAACGATAAAGTCCCGAGCACCAGATTTGATCGCCTCAAGCACGATCCCTTGTTGACCCAGCGCAGTCAACATGGCGATTCGCGCATCCGGATCCTGACGCCGGATTTCGCGTAACGCCGAGAGGCCGTCCATCTCCGGCATGGTAATGTCCATTAACACCACGTCCGGGCGCTGCGCTTCGTAAACACGCACCGCTTCCGCTCCATTCTCAGCTTCTACAACTTCAAAGCCACCTTCCAGAAGCAGCCGAGAGCATCGCATGCGCATGAACTGCGCATCGTCCACCACAAGCACCTTGGGCATTTCCGCCGTCTCCTTTTTGCTTCAACGAACCTACAGGTGGGCGTATCTGCTGGCGTGCTTGGTCACCCTATCAACCAGTAGCCGATGATCGAAGGGTTTGACCAGGTAATCATCAGCGCCATTCTGCACGGCCGTCGTGACATCAGTGTAGCTGGCCCGCGCCGTTACCATGATCACCGGTATGCCGAACTCTTTCTTGATGCGACGACACAAAGCCAGGCCGTCCATCCCCGGCATCATGATGTCCACCAACACGGCCCGGATGGGGTTTCCCAAAGAGCCTGCCATTGTCGAACGATCCAGCAGTCTTATGGCAGCCTCCGCGCCATCTGCCTCCAATACTATGTATTGGTTGTGTAGGACGAGCGACACCAACCGGCGCACGTCTGGGTCATCATCTACAATGAGCACCATAGGTCGGTCACGTGCCGGGATCAGTTCTGCAGATGATGCCCCATCGGCTGCCTCTTGCATCGAAGGCCCGCCACCTGCACCAGCAGTGTTCATGAGCACCTCCTGTACGAATTATGAAGTTATCCTGGACTACAACTCCTGTTCCTCCTGTCCTGCAAAGCGAACCGTCACACGGCCGTTGCTGACATACAGCTTGAGGGTACGCCCCACATGTCCTTCAACAGATGAGCCATTCAACGTAAGGCCGTACCGCGCCAGCGCCTGTCGTGCCGCCTCTACGTTCTGCTGCCCGATGTTGAACATCCCCTTAAAACCAGGTGCGGTCAGCATTTGAGCACCACCGGCTGCATACCATCTCATCCGTTCTAGGCTGGCCCCCATGCGCTCCATCTCAGCCACCAGTGCCGGAATGCCTGTGTCTACAAACTTGGCCCGGTTCTCGTCCCCGTTCCGATGCCTGGGGAGCACCGCATGCAACAAACCAGCCACCGGCCCCACCGGATCATACGCCGCCAGCCCCACACACGATCCCAGGCCATACGCCACCAATACAAGATCTGCCTGGCAGGTAACTGCCATCTCTCCCAGCCCGACAGCAATCGTCTGTCCATTAAGCCGCCCTTCAGCAATATTCCCCCTCACCGGTGGACTATTCGCCATCCTCATTGCCTCCAAGGCGACTCTGCTCCATCCCCCCGTCAGGGACGATCCAGAAATGCACCTGGATCTGGCGATCTGGGCCATGAAAAACCGTTTCCAGCAACAAGAGCTCGTCATCAAACTGGCAGACGCGGCTCAGGATGATGTCCAGAATCGCGGCGACCATGTCCACGATCACGGCCGGCGGTGAGGGGCGAGCTTCCATGCCCATAGTAGCCGCAACGAAGTTCAACAATATGGAAGCGGAGATATTACCCACCTCGCCCAGGGCTGATTCCTCCAGTGGTGTGAGCTGCTGGGTGGTCCCCTCCGGCTGTTCCAGCAACATGTCCACCAGGTGTAAAGCACCAACATATGGTAGAATCAGCATAACGTGGCCGGGCAGGCGTCCGGTGGTCAGAAGATAAACTGCGACCACGAGTTCCTCAGGCGTGCCGATGCGCTCCGGAACCTCCCTGACAGGCACTTTCACCACCCGTGGCACGCTCATACTGATCGGGCGCCCCAGCAAAGTGGACAATCCCTCAGCAGTCCTGGTGATGCCAGGCACAGCGATCGCGTCGAGCACATGGTTCAACTGTCCATCCCAGCTCCCCACATGAATCCTCCCCGGTGTGAGCTTGTACCCGATAGGGTGTAAGCATTACGCCGCTCTCTCATGACGGTTGCAACCAGGCCCGGCACGTCCAGGATCAAGGCTACCCGACC
>DAOUAJ010000088.1:0-1819 GCA_034433615.1 Anaerolineae bacterium
GGTCGGGGGGCGCCGTGGGGGAACGGGCCACCCTTTTCGCCGGGTTGTAGCAAGCGCAGCGGGATGCCGGATCGCTCAGACAGCTCAGCGACGGAGCCGATGCACTCCTGATGGCCGCATTGATCGCACACCCAGAAGGGGAGCGGCGTGCCCCAGTAGCGGTCGTGGCCCAGCACCCAGTCCACGTTGTTCGCCAGCCAGTTGCCGAATTGCCCTCCGATAGGTTCTGGATGCCAGTTGATCAACCGGTTGTTGGCGATCAGCCGGTCCTGGCAGCGGCTGGTGGCGATGAACCAGGTGCTCATGGCGTAGGGGAGCAACGGCGTGCCGCAACGCCAGCAAAAGGAGGAGTCATGTTCGCAGGTGCCGCTTCGGTACAGCAGGCCACGGGTGCGCAGCTCCGCGATGATGAGCGGATCGGCGTCTTTGACAAAGATGCCGCGCCAGGGGCCGACGGCATCACTGAACCGCCCTTGCAGGTCCACGGGTTGCAAAATGGGCAGCCCATGCCGCTGAGCCACTTCCATGTCGTCAGCCCCGAACGCTGGGGCGATGTGAACGATGCCGGTGCCTTCTCTAGTGCTGACGAAATCGCCTGAGATGACGCGAGCATAGTCTGCATTTGCCACGGGCAGGAAGGTGTACAGCGGCTGGTAGTGTTTGCCTAACAGCGCCCTGCCCTTCATGTGACGAAGGATACGGTAAGGGCCGTCGAGGGCGTCCAGCCGCGCTTTAGCCAGGATCAGCCGCTCAGGCTGGCCCTCCGTATCTTTTTGTTCGACCTCGACGTAAGTGATGTCAGGGCCGACCGCCAGGGCTACGTTGCCGGGTAGCGTCCAGGGAGCAGTGGTCCACACCAGGAGATAGGTGCCCGGCCGGTCACGCAAGGGGAACTTGACGTAGATTGAAGGGGCTGACGTAACCTTTTGTGAGCTCAGGGCCAGCTCATGGCCGCTCAGGGGAGTGCCGCAGCGCGAGCAGTAGGGGACGACCCGGCAGTTCCGATAGATCAGGCCGCGCTCCCAAAGCTGCTTCAGGACCCACCAAAGTGACTCGATGTACCCGTTATCCAGTGTGGCATAGGCGCTTTTTAGATCAATCCAGAAGCCGATCCGCCTGGTCATCCGCTTCCAATCCTCGACATAGCGGAAGGCCGCCTCCCGACAACGCTGGTTGAACCGCTCGATGCCGTAGTCCTCGATCTCTTTCTTGCCGGCCAGGCTCAGCTCCCGTTCGATCTCCAGTTCAACGGAGGGGCCGTGGGTATCCCAGCCGCCCTTGCGCAGCACGTAATAACCGCGCATGGTCTTGTAGCGGAGGAAGAGGTCCTTGAAAGCGCGCGCCAGGACATGGTGGGAGCCGGGGCGTCCATTGATGGTGGGGGGGCCTTCGTAGAACACGTAGCGCGGGGCGCCCCGACGCTGCTCCAGGCTCTTGCGGAAGATATCCCGTGCCCGCCACAACGCCAGGACCTCCTGCTCGAGCCTGGGAAGCTCAATAGAAGACGGAACGGGCGTGAACATGAAGGCTTGATTCTCCTTGAGTCAAGCGACGAGACCCTCATTCTTCGGCTCATGTGGGTTTGCGGGTGAAGTAGGACAAGTTTCAAACCTGTCCTACGGCTAATTTCACCTCGCGCGCGGCTCCGAGGGGGTCGGCCCGGCCGGCCGGCGATGGTTAAGGATCAGCGCCACGACGGCAATGATGATCGAGGCCATGGCGATCCACTGCGCTGTCGCTATGCCCCCTATCGTCCAGGCATCTGGCCGCAGCGTCTCCACCCAGAATCGTCCCACCGGGTACCAGATCATGTAGAAAA
>DAOUAJ010000089.1:0-13415 GCA_034433615.1 Anaerolineae bacterium
CCCACCCATCGTGATGACCATCATCGGCCATCTGGCCACCCTGGCCCCCGACAGCGAAGGCAGCATCCTGTTGCAGGTGCGCGACCCGGTCACAGGAAAGTCCGTCCCCAATGCCCGGGTCAAGGTGCTGCTGGGGACGCCAGGCCGTAAATCCCAGGAGGTCTTCGCCGGCAAGACCGACGAGAACGGGCTGCTCACCGCCCGCTTCCCGGTGCCCGAATCGGTGGAAAACCCGGAGCAACTGTTGACCATCGTGGCTGAGACGGATAAAGGCTCGGCCCGGCACGATGAAGAGGTGTACGTGGGCCGGGTCTACAACGTCCTGGTCTCCACCGACAAGCCGGTCTACCAGCCGGGTCAGATCATCCACATGCGCGCCCTGGCGCTAGACACGGTGGCGCTCAAGGCTGCCCAGGAACAGCCCCTGATCCTCACGGTGCAAGACCCCCAGGGTAACCGGGTGATGCGCAAAGAGCTGACCACCTCCCGCTGGGGCATCGCCGTAGCTGACTTCACCCTGGACAGCCAGGCCGCCAGCGGCGACTACGTCATCACCGCCGAGATGGGGCCAGTGACCAGCAGCCGCACCGTCGAGGTCAAGCCGTACACGCTCCCCCGTTTCAAGATCAACTTCGAGAGCGACAAGAGCTTCTACCTGCCCGGTGAAAAGGCGGGCGGCACGGTGAATGCCCGGTACTTCTTCGGCAAGCCCGTGGCAGGCGGCCAGGTGCGCATCGTCGGCTTCGTCACCGACGTAGAAAGGCAGCAGGTCTTCGAGTTGACCGGCCAGACCGACGCCGACGGCGTTTATCGCTACGAGTTCGACGTGCCCGGCGCACTGGTGGCCCAGGTGGAAGGGGACACCGCCGAGGTGGACCTGGAGATCACCGTCGTGGACACGGCCAACCACGCCGAGACCATCTCCGAGAGTGTGACAGTAGCCAAACAGGTGTTGCTCATCGAAGCCGTGCCCGAATCGGGCTTCCTGCGCCCTGGCGTCGAGAACATCGTCTACCTCCAGGTCAGCTACCCTGACGGTCAGGCCGCCGTCGCCGAGCTGACCGTCCAGGTGGACGAGCGCAAGCCCCGGACGGTGAAGACCGATGCCTACGGCTTGGCGACCATCACCCTGACGCCCAGGAGCAGCCAGGACGTCACGCTGGACATCAAAGCCGTGGACGATCAAGGCCACGAGGTTCAGCAGACTTTGACCCTGGGCGCAACGGGCGGCGACACAGCCATCTTGCTCCGCCCGGAGAAGGCCGCCTACCGGATCGGCGAGACGCTGAACGTGGACGCCTACGTGGCCGGCCACGCGACCACCGTCTACCTGGACGTGGTGAAGGAGGGGCAGACCTTCGGGCTGGTCGCCTTGCCCGTGCAGGATGGCAAAGCCGCGGCCAGCATTGACCTCGATGGCAGCCTCCTGGGCACGTTGGAGCTACACGGCTACGTCATCACGGATCGGGGCGAGATCGTGCGCGACCGGCGGCTGGTGCTGGTCAGCCCGGCGCCGGCCCAGGTGGACGTGCAGGCTGATGCCGAAGTCTACAGGCCCGGCGACACGGCCTACCTGGCCCTGAGCGTGAGCCGGGACGGTCGCCCCATGCCCAGCGCGCTGGGGATCAGCATCGTGGACGAGTCAGTCTTCTCGGTGGGCGCGCAGGACCCTGGCTTCGCCCGCACGTACTTCTTGCTGGAGCGCGAGCTGCTGGAGCCCCGCTACGAGATCCACGACTTCACGCCGCTGGGTGACGAGACCTCCCCCTACGATCGCGAGTACGAAGGGGTCCGCCGCACAGCTTACAGTCCAAATCTTAACGACGCCCGCCAGGTGGCCCTCTTCGGCGCCCTGGCCCAGGAGCTAGCCCTGGACGACGTCAACGCCGGGCAACAGGCCTTGCATCAAGCCTGGCTGGCGCAATTCGACCCCCTTCCCCTGTCGGCGTCTGCGACAACAGGGGAAAGGCTGGGGAAGGGGGCCATTGCCGCCGCCCGCGGCCGGTCCGCAGCCGCGCTGTTGCTGGTGCCCATGGTGGGCCTGGCCTTCTACGACGGACGCAGGCGTATGCGCGCCGTCCTGATCACCCTGGCCGTCCTCGCTCTGGTCGGCGTCTTCCTGCTGAGCTGCGCGCCAGCCCCAGCTCCGGCCGCCCCGGCCGCCGAAATGGCTGCGCCGGCCCCCAGGGAGGTCCCTGTAGCGGAGCCACTCTATGAGGCTAAAACCGCGGCCGCCGGCGGGGTCGGTGGAAAACCCCAGCCCCCGCGTCTGCGCCAGTTCTTCCCTGAGACCCTCCTCTGGCTGCCGGAGCTGGAAACTGACGCCGACGGCCGGGCTGAGGTCGCCGTCTCTATCGCCGACTCCATCACCACCTGGCGGGTGAGCGTGCTCACTTCTGACGAGGATGGCAACCTGGGCAGCGCCGAGGTGGGGCTGAAAGTTTTCCAGGACTTCTTCGTGGAGCCGGACCTGCCCCGCTTCCTCACCCAGGGCGATGAGATCGCCGTGCCGGTGAGCATCTTCAACTACCTAGATGTGCCGCAGGAGATCCGCCTGAAGGTGGCCGAGGCCGACTGGTTCGAGTTCATCGAGGAACCCCAGCTTTCCTTCCAGATCGGCGCCAACGAGGTGGCGGCAGTCTACATCCCCATCCGCGTCACCGATTTCGGCCTGGGCGACTTCCAGATCACGGCCACGGGCAGCCAGATGGACGATGCCGTGCTGCGCCAGGTGGAGGTCCTGCCCGACGGCAAGCCGCTGGCCTTTACGGAGGGTGGCAGGCTGACGGCTGAGCAGACCTTTGACTTCACTTTGCCGGAGACAGCCGTCCCCGGCACGGCCCGCGTGACCGTCCGGGTCTTCCCCGGCGTGGTCAGCCAGGTGGTTCAGGGTCTGGAGGGGTTGCTGCAACAGCCCTTCGGCTGCTTCGAGCAGACCAGCAGCACCACCTATCCCAACGTGCTGGTGCTGGACTACCTCAAGACCACCGGCCAGATCAACCCCCGCATCCAGCTCCAGGCCGAGCAGTACATCAACCTGGGCTACCAGCGGCTGCTCAGCTTTGAGGTGCTCGGCACACCCGGCGGCTTCAGCCTCTTCGGCGACCCGCCCGCGCAGACCATGCTCACTGCCTACGGGCTGATGGAGTTCACCGATATGAGCAAGGTCGCCTACGTGGACCCGGCCCTGCTGGAGCGCACTGCCAACTTCCTCTTCGGGCAACAGCGCGGCGATGGCAGTTGGGATGCCCGGGGGATGACCATCGAGAGCGGCTGGGAGCGGTTGGGCGATGCCCGGCTGCCGGTCACCGCCTACATCGCCTGGGCGCTGGCAGATGCTGGCTACGCTAACGGCGAGCCGGTGCAGCGGGCGGTCCGGTACCTCCGCGACCGCGTGACCCCCGATCTGGATCCCTACGCCCTGGCTATCGTGGTCAATGCCCTGGTCGCCGTTGATCCCCACGACAAGGCCGCACTTGAGCTGCTGTCGAGGCTGGTAGCAGAGGCCGAGGCCGGCGAAGATGGCACGGCCTTCTGGCGTTCGGACCTGCCCACTTACATGGGTGGCTACGGCGATGTGGCCAGCGTGGAGACGACGGCCATGATCGCCATCGCCCTGATGCGCTCTGGATTTCACCTGGACGTGGCGCAGCGGGCGCTCGACTTCTTGGCCAGCCAGCGGGACAGCTTCGGCACCTTCTACACCACTCAGGCCACTATCCTGGCGCTGAAGGCCCTGCTCCTGGGCGCGAAGCTGGGCGGCGAGGGCGGCGAGGCCACGGTCAACATCGGACTGAGCGATGGTCGCCGCGAAACGCTGGCCGTCACCGCCGAGAATGCCGACGTGGTGCAGCAGGTGAGCTTCGACGACCTGGGGGTGGGCGAGGGGTACGCGCTCTCCCTGGCCGTCGAGGGTGAGCGGGCGCTGCAGTACCAGATCGTCACAGAGTACTACGTGCCCTGGTCGGCGGTGATAGAGGAGCCAGAGGAGAAGCCGGCCATGCGGGTGGACGTGGCCTACGATCGCACCGAGCTGGCCGTTAACGATACCGTGAACGTAGTCGCCGAAGTCGAGCTGCTGGTCCCCGGCCAGGCGGGCATGGTGCTGGTGGACCTGGGGGTGCCGCCCGGCTTCAGCCCGGTGAGTGAGGACCTGGACGCGCTGGTGGAGAGCGGCGCCATCAGCCGCTACGAGCTGACCGGCCGCCAGATCCTGCTCTACCTGACGGACGTCCCCAGCGGCAAAGTTTATCGCTTCGAGTACCGGCTGCGGGCGCGCTTCCCCATCAAGGCACAGACGCCACGCAGCCAGGTCTACGACTACTACACGCCCAAGCGCCAGCACACCCAGCCGCCGCAACGGATCACGGTCACCCTGGGGACGCCCAGGCCGTGAGGGTCGAAGACCCCCCTACCTTCTGCGCCTCCTTCTCCTCTCCGCGGCAGAGAGGAGAAGGAGGCTACTCGTGCCGCACGAGAAGGCAGGCATGTGCGTAGCCCGGCAGCTTAACATGTACGAGAAGGAGCTCAGCCCTGGCCAGGAGTTGGGCACACAAGCGGAGGAAAGCTAAAGGAAGGCTGTTTCGCCTCGTGAAGAGCGCCTCAAGACTTCCAAAGTCTTTGTGTTCACGTGGTTTCCTCAATCAGCCGGCGGGCCAGCGCGAAGACCTCGTCCAGCATCGTCTCGGTTAAGCGGCCAGTTTGGGTATTTTGTCGGCTGGGATGGTAAGAGGCGATCAGGTGTGGCAGGTTATCAGGCAGACGATAGTGCACGCCGTGAGCGAAGCGCAGCCGAGGAAGCGAGTCCCCCATCCCTTGCACAGCAGCCAGATACCCGTCGAAGGCGAGGTGTCCCAGGACTACGACGACTCGTATCCGGCCAAGGAGCGCGAGCTCACGTTGCAGGAACGGCCGGCAGTTGGCGATCTCCTGGGACGTGGGCCGGTTCTGAGGTGGAGCGCAACGCACCACCGCGGTGATGTAGGCATCGTGTAGGTACAAGCCGTCGTTTCGGTGCACGGTGGTCGGCTGGTTGGCGAAGCCTGCGCGGTGGAGCGCTCGCGTCAGCCAGACCCCGGAGCCGTCGCCGGTGAACATTCGCCCGGTGCGGTTAGCCCCGTGAGCCCCCGGCGCCAGCCCCACGACGAGCAGGCGAGCATTGGGGTCGCCGAAGCCTGGCACCGGCCGTCCCCAGTAGTTCCAATCTCGGTAGGCGCGTCGTTTGACCCGCGCCACTTCCTCACGCCAGGCAACCAGTCGGGGACATATCCGGCAAGCAACGATCTCCTCCGATAAGCCCCCTAGCCCCTTATCTCTGGAAATGACCATGTTTACAAATCACCTCGCCCCGGGCCTTTAGCGCACCAGCCGGTCGGGGCGGCGCGCCACGCGAGAAAGGGGCAAGTAGCCTGATCGGTAGCGCTTGACATACTCCGTGTGCGCTTCCATGTCGGGCTGATAGCGCGCGGGGGGGGTGGCTACGCACGCGTACGCCGCCTCTGCGTCGGTGAACAGTCCAGTGCCTATCCCGGCCAACAGCGCGGCTCCTAGCGCGCCCCCCTCTCGGGCGACGGCCCGCTCCACCACGCGACCGGTGATGTCGGCCTTAAGCTGAAGCCAGAACTCGTTGGCCGCGCCCCCTCCCACTGTTCGCAGCGTAGGCATTGGGATGTTGGCTCCTGCCACCATCGCATCCAGTGTGGTGCGCATTTCGTAGCATAATCCCTCAAACACGGCCCGGGCGACGTCCGCCAGCGTGTGATGCTCGCGCAGCCCCATGATCGCGGCGGTGGCCTCGGGGTCACGATCCGGGGAGCCGGCCCCTGCCAGGAATGGCAGCAACCACAGGCCGCGTGCCCCAGGCTGACTGGCCTGCGCCTGAGCGGTCAGACGTTCTCTGGCTTCTGCGATGGGTACACCCGGCGCGATCACGGCGGCCAGCCGATCAATCAGCGGTCCCACCCCCAGCACGCCAGCTAGCAGATAGAACCGGCCAGCCGCCACGTGGCACCCACAGCATAACCCTAACTGGCGAGTATGCTCGTCCAGATGCGGACGCTCTACAGTGGCCAGTAATGCCTCCGTCGTACCAGTGGAGTCCAGTATGATGTCCGGATGAAAGGCACCGGCCGCCAGCGCGGCGCAGACGTGATCGTGTCCACCGGTGACCACCTGGACGTGGAGAGGAAGACCGGTCTGCGCAGCCGATTCGGCGGTGATCCTTCCCAATGCCTGGCCACCGGGCAATGGTTCTGGGAAGATGGAAGGGGAGATACCGGCGGCTGTACACATCTCCTCCGACCAGCGCAAGCGCCCGACGTCGAAAGCCAGGGTACGGCAGGCCTGGGACGTGCTGATGGCCGGCACACCGCACAACCGCCAGGCGATGTAATCAGCGACGCTTAACCAGCGGTGCAGGCGGGCGAATGCTTCGGGCTGGTGAACCTGTAGCCACATCAGCTTGAGCAAGGTAAAAATGTGGCCAGGCGGCAGGCCAGTAATGGCAAATTGCTGGGCGGGAGTAACCCGTTGCCCCCACACCGGCTCCTGTTCGACCGTGCGGCCGTCATGCCAGGCGATGATCGGATAGATCGGTTGATCGTGCTCGTCCAAGAACACGCCCGCTTCGCCTACACTGCTCACGGCCACGCCGACAATGGTTTGGGGATGGGGGATGGCTGCGACGACTTCCCGTACCAGGCTCGCAGCCATTGTCCAGATGGCTTCCGGATCGTGTTCGACCTGCTCTGCCCCCACCTGCACCGCGGGTGTCAGCGCGGCCGCGCTGGCGAGTGTGCGGCCCGTGGACACATCCAAAATAATGGCTTTGCTGTTGGTGGTTCCGATGTCAATGCCGACCAGCAATGTCATGAAGTGACCTTCGCTTGTTACGTTTGCGTTGCGGGTCAGAGTAGCTTGGTCGTTGAGGCAGCATCAGTGCTCTGTGAGCTCCGATGCGCCCCTACTCGCGCTTGCCCAGCTCTCGATCCAACATGAAGAGGGACCCTTTGTGATCCCCGATCATCCTCAGCGTCTCGATGATCTGGGCCGCGGTGTGCTCTTCCTCGACTTGCTCATCCACGAACCACTGCAGAAAGCCCTGGCTGGCATAATCCTTCTCCTGGGCCGCCAGTGTATAGAGGTTGTTGATCATCCCTGTCACTTTCTGCTCGTGAGCGAGGGTCTCCTCAAAGACGTGCAGTGGCGACTGAAAGTCGGCCAGTGGCTGGTCAATGGCCTTCAGGACAACGCGCCCGCCACGGTCGTAAATGAAGTCGTAGAACTTCATAGCATGCCCCGTCTCCTCCTGGGCCTGCGCGCGCATCCAGTGCGCAAAGCCTGGAAGATTGACCGAGTCACAGTAAGCCGCCATCGAGAGGTACAGGTAAGCAGAATAAAGCTCGTTCTTGATCTGTTCGTTCATCGCGTCCTGGATGGTCTTGCTGAGCATGGCTTTTCTCTCCTTATATTGTGGGTTCAGTGAGATCATTCGATTGACTGGCAACACCGGTTGCGCGAACAGCTTCAACGCTCGATGCGGCCGATGATCCGTAGGGAGTATAAGCGCCCTGCGAGCCAATAACTGTAATCCTTCACCCTGTGACTCTACTTGACCAGGAATGCGGCCACGTGCATATAGCCGAAGGGAACCCGACCCTATGTTGCCTATCACCCACTGGCGCGCTTATAATTGCAGTAGAGCTTAGTCGTTAGTCGAACATCGTTTTGGCAGGTCATCCATGGCGGAACGTGTGCTTATTATTGAAGATGAATCCAGTATCGCTGGCTTCCTGCGCCGCGGCTTGCTTTACGAAGGCTACGAGGTCGAGGTCGCGATGGATGGGGAGTCTGGACTGGCAGCGGCTCGCGACCGCCCGCCTGACGCGGTGATCCTGGACATCCTGCTGCCAGGAATTGATGGGATGGAAGTCTGTCGGCGCCTACGCGCCGCTTCAGACGTACCGATCCTCATGCTTACTGCTAAAGACGCCGTACCCGACCGGGTGGCCGGCCTGGACGCTGGCGCAGATGATTATCTGGTCAAGCCGTTCGCCTTCGAGGAATTGCTGGCCCGACTGCGCGCTATCCTGCGGCGACGCCAACCTGCGACGACGCAGGAAGTGCTCCGGTTTGCCGATCTGACTTTGAATCTCCTGACCCGTCAGGTGTGGCGAGGGCAGCGTGCCATCGAGCTGACGGCCAAAGAATTCGACGTCCTGGAGATGTTCATGCGCCACCCGCGCCAGGTGCTCACCCGGGACATCCTGTATGAACGCATTTGGGGGTACGATTACAGCGGGGAGTCTAACATCATCGAGGTTTACATCCGTTATCTGCGTACCAAACTGGAAGCAGGCGGTGAGCCTCGCTTATTGCACACCGTACGGGGGGTAGGCTATGTGTTGCGGGAAGTGTAGGTGCCAGGAGCCCGCCCAGTTTCAGGCGACCACGGAGGGATCGCCCCTACGTTTGGCCTTCCATAGTAAAATAATGTGGTAGCACGATGCCTATCCGCGTTCGCCTCACCCTCTGGTACACCAGTTTGCTGGCGACTATCCTCTTCGTCCTGGGCTTCAGCGTTTATTCTTTCCTCCACCGAGCGTTGCTCGCCGAGATTGATAACACTATCCGCAGTCAGGCTGAAGGCGTGGTGGCTCTCTTCAACGAGGAAAACGATCCCCTCACGGTGCTTATCCTGGGGCGGGCGCGCATCCCGGCGATTGACGTCTTCGCTTCACAGGTGTATGTGCAAATCCGGGGACGTGATGGCAATGTCGTCCAGCGTTCCACCAATTTGGGCGAATTCACGTTGCCTGGACAATGGGAGGTTTTTCGGCTCAGCCTGGCCGGGCGAGCTGTGACATATGAAGTACACATCGGGGATCAGCATATTCGCGTCTACAGCGCACCTATTCGCCTGCGCAGCGGTCAGATCATCGGCGTGGTGGAGGTAGGGCAGAGCATGGAAGGGTTAGATGCCACACTGCGTACCCTCCGCCTGGCGCTGATGGCAGGGTCGGTGGTTGCATTGCTGCTGGCGGGGCTGGTCGGCGTTTTCCTGGCTCGAACCTCTCTTCGTCCTGTAGATGAGATCACACGGACGGCTCGCCAGATCGCAGCCGGGCAAGGTCCCGCCGAGTTAGGACGCCGCCTGGACATCCGGCAACCCAACGATGAGGTGGGGCGCCTGGCTTCCACCTTCAACGAAATGCTGGAACGACTGGAGACGCTTTTTCAGGCTCAACAACGTCTGGTGGCGGATGTCTCCCATGAACTGCGTACGCCTCTGACCACGTTGCGTGGTAATCTGGACCTGCTGCGTCGCGGTGCTGTAGACGATCCTCAGATGCGCCAGGAAGCGATGATGGCTATGGAGGCGGAGGTTGCCCGCATGAGCCGGCTCCTGTCCGATCTCCTGTTGCTGGCCCAGGCGGACGCAGGCGTTCAGTTGCAGCTCAAGCCGGTAGAGCTGGACACCTTGCTGTTGGAAGTTTATCGCCAGGCGCTGGTGATGGCAGCCGGGCGAGTACAAGTGCATCTGGGCCATGAGGATCAGGCGCAGGTGATGGGAGATGCCGATCGCTTGCGTCAGTTGTTGCTCAATCTGGTTGAGAATGCCATTAAATACACGCCACCGGGCGGCCGGGTGACCCTCTCTCTGGCACGTGAGCCCGGTTGGGTGCGCGTCGCCGTGGCCGACACGGGGATCGGCATCGCGCCTGAGGACCTGCCGCATATCTTCGAGCGCTTCTATCGGGCGGACAAGGCGCGTAGCCGGGCCATGGGTGGCACTGGGCTCGGGCTTTCCATCGCCCAATGGGTGGCGCAGGCTCATGGTGGGCAGATCACCGTGGAGAGCCGCCTGGGTGAGGGGAGCGTGTTCACGCTGTGGCTGCCCGTGCCGTCGCCGCACTCGCCTTCCTCCGAGGTGCATCATGGGTGATGGATGGTCTCGTATTGCGTGGTACGTATTGTGTTGCTCATACTGTGGCCCATTAACGCGGCGGACAACCTAAAGCAATGGGCCGCGTCTTACGTTTCACGCTTTACGTTTTACGAAGAAGCGTGGTACACTGCGTCTGATCCGGGACGGCGATGCCCGTCTCATCTCGGCCCCTGGCCGTCAAACATGAGTGAACGTATGACTGACAAACTGCGCGTAGGGATCATCGGTTGCGGCGTGGGATTGGCACATGCGCGTGGCTACGCCCGCTTGCCCAATGTGGCAATCGTGGCGCTGGCCGACGCGAAGCCCGATCGTTTCCGCCGTATCACCGACGAGATTCCGGTCCCCGATCTTTATACTTCTTATGATGAACTGCTGGCTCGGGATGACATTGATGCGGTGAGCATCGCTCTGCCCAACTTCCTGCACGCGCCCGCTACTCTGGCTGCGCTGGAGGCAGGCAAACACGTCCTGATTGAGAAGCCGTTGGCGATGACCGTGGCCGAGGGGGAGGCGATGATCGAGGCTGCCCGTCGCACCGGCCGCAAGTTGATGATCTGCTTTAACTACCGCTTTCGCGGAGACAGCCAGGTTGTCAAGCAACAGGCCGATGCCGGTGGATTTGGTGAGATATATTTCGCTCGCGCCGGCTGGTTGCGCCAGACAGGCATCCCTGGCATTGGAAGCTGGTTCACCGATAAGGCGCAATCAGGCGGTGGTCCACTGATTGACCTGGGCGTGCACGTCCTTGATCTGGCCCTCTGGCTGATGGGTTCACCTGAGCCGGTGGCGGTTACTGGCGCTACCTATGCCAAGTTCGGCCCGCGCGGCCGCGGCGGCTGGGGTGGCACTCGCTTCTCTGTCGGCGAGGGAAGCTACACTGTTGAGGACATGGCCACCGGCTACGTGCGCTTCGTTAACGGGGCCACCCTGGCATTGGAAGTGAGCTGGGCCAGCTTCACCAGCCATCGTGATGACTATTATGTGCACCTGTTCGGCACGGAAGGGGGGGCCGAACTGAACGTTAAGCAATACGGGTTTGCCGATAATGTGCGTTTCTTTGGTGAAATGGCGGGCACTTTTGTAGAAGTAAAGCCTCGCTACATCGAGGGAGGCGGTCACGAGTCGGCTGTGGCGGAGTTTGTGCGCTGCATCCTGGAAGACAAGGATCCGGTGCCCGGCGGCGAGGACGGACTGCGCGTGTTGCGCATCATAGATGCGCTGTACCGGTCAGCCGAGGCCGGGCGCGAGATGGTGATTTAGACCGATGGCTGTTTCAATCCGTGTTGTGTTATAATATTATGTGATGTATAGGTCGTTGGAGTCTTACGGCTAAAAAACGCTAATGTAGTGGACCGATTCCACATGAGAAATGGGATTCTGTTTTTCACGTGGAACTACGGAGACACGCCAGGAGAGGAGGAACAGGATGATTTACCGGGGTAAGATTATCGCAGAGACGCCGATTTATCGGGGGAATGCCCGCAAGACGTTATTCACCAGGGACGGGGATGGGACACAACGACTGGTCTCGCTGGCTGGGGAGATTTCCGGAACAGCTCAGGCCCTGATGGATGCCTTCATCGGCCAATCGCGTGATGGCAAAAACATCGGGCTGCTCAACCGGCTATGGCTGCGTCTGTACGGCGATCCTATGCCTGAGGGCTTGATCACGAAGGTGGACTGTCGGTTGCAGGAATCCTCTTACCCGCGCGATGGCTTCTTCGACCTGCGCATGGGCCTCAGGTTAGATGAGGACCGCTGGGCCGCCGAGGCCAACGCGAACTACAAGATGGAAACAGTGTTCCGCAACACCGCTTTCGACTTCGTGATAACGGTCAACGAGACGGTCCTGCAAAGGGGTGACAACGCGGCACGGTTGTACTACGTCCTTCAGGAGCTCCGCGAAGGCCGCTTCTGGTTCGGCGCAGGCAAGAGCAAGGGGCTTGGCCGTGTGCGGCTGGAGATGGAGCTTCCGCCCCCAACTTCCACAGCACCTCCGGTCAGGCCCGAGGCTAACCATCTGCAGATCGCCTTGACCTTCAACGCCATGAACCCTGTGTTGGTCGGCTGGAACTGGGGCAAGGTAGATCCCGAAGTTCCTGCCTTCGCCGCGATTGAGGGCCGCCTATTGGTCGAGGCGATGCGCGACCTCCCTGATCCCGTTCGCAAGCGGCTGGAGATGGTGATCGGTGGGCCGATCCTCAGCCCGGAGGACTGGAAACGAAGGCTGGCCGAATACTTGCCCCGCATCATCGCAGTCTGGCTGCAGGAACAATCCTTTGGGGAGGTGGAGGTCTGGACCCTGCACGCGCCAGCTTTAGCCAAGTTAAGCAAGGGGAAGCACCCGCTCTCGCAAAAGGTGATCGAAGCAGCTCAACCGCTGTGCGAACAGCCCTTCCCCAGCCAGGAAGCCGCTGAGACCGCTCTCAAAGAGGCCTTAGGCGGGAAGGCC
The DNA here is from genome assembly GCA_034433615.1 of Anaerolineae bacterium. GTDB lineage: Bacteria > Chloroflexota > Anaerolineae > DUEN01 > DUEN01 > DAOUAJ01. The sequence goes on from DAOUAJ010000089.1 coordinate 12,402, forward strand.
AACATGGCCAGGCGCATCCTGGAGGTAATGGAGCATCAACGCCAGACCAGCCAGCAGCTCAATCGCGAGGCCTGGCTCCAGATCGCAGGCGCTCTGAGCCTGGATTCGGATCTGGAGGTGCAGGTGGCTACTCGGATTCACGATGAGGCCGCGTTGACCAGGACTCTCGCGCAGGCATGCGAGCGCGCTCTGCCCCGACTTTACATGCAGGTAGATCAACAGATCACCTTGTTGCAGAGCGACGCCTGGGTAGACGCGGAGATCGCCAGCCGCGAGGCCCACCTTCTGATCAAGACCATGCTGCTGGAAGGCAAGATCAGCGAGCAACAGTGGGGCAATCGAAGCCAGCCACCTGAAGGGGTCAGCCTGGCGGCCTGGCGGAGCTTCCTGGATGAGCACAGTCGCGTGCGTTACCAACACATCGCGAGCCCCGTCAACCTGCGCAAGAGCATCACGAACGACCGCAATTTTATCGCCTTCCTTAAAGGCTATCGGGGGCGGGTTCGCCAGGAGCTTTCACAGCCTCACCACGTGGATTTTCGGGCGGGTGGCCCCTTCAATCGCGAGATCTCCCGCAAGTACGGCAAGCCCTACGATACCATGTTCATGCGTATGCTTTCGTGGTCCCCTTCCTCTCAAGAACAGGGAGCGTGGGAGATCTACATTCCCGGCAGCACCATCAAAGGGGCTTTCAGGAAGCGGGCTTCGCAGGTGTTGAAGACCCTCTGGGGTGAATCTGACCGGACGACCGAGCTCCTGGATTACCTCTTCGGCGCCCAGGGACGCAGGGGGGCAGTTCTCTTCTCCGACGCGTATCTGGCGGATCCGCAACAGCCGGAGCGGGTCTGGTGTTCGATGGACGGAGTTCGGATGGACCCTCAGACGGGTCGCCCGGTGGAAACGGCCAAGCACGACTACCTTTTCGCTTACGGCGACCAGCTCGTGTTCCAGCTCCATCTGGACATTCAGGATATCGCGGAAGGTGACCTGCCAGCGCTCGCCATCCTGGCCCAT
>DAOUAJ010000090.1:0-1820 GCA_034433615.1 Anaerolineae bacterium
CTAGCAGGTTCTCTCTCTAGCATGCCCGCCCGGACGAGGGCTTTACCGATCTCGGCATATTCCTCGTCGTCAACGGGCAACAGGGGCGGACGCACGAAGGTCTGCCCACGCTCCAGGATGCCCAGATGCGCCAGGCCCGCCTTGCAACGAGCCCGGTAGTCCAGGACAGGGTCCTTGTAAATAAAGCTGGCGAACGTCTGTACCCTCGGGCGCATCGCAACCACTTCCTGGAATTCACCCTTTGCGGCGTGATTCAGCATCTCCGCCACCATGCCGCACCCGATAGCGCCGAAGCCCAGCAGAGCGCCCTCGGCGCCCAGCAGAATGCTCTCCGTGATGAAGCGGTCATTGCCCGTGAGCAAGGTGATGGGGCGCTCGACCATATCCAGCGTTTCTTTGGTATAGGCAAAGTACTGCGCGTCAAACGATGCCTCTTTGATGGCCACAACCTGAGGGATTTCGAGCAGTTTTAACAACGTCTCCCGGGTGTAATTGACCCCGCCGAATACGGGCGCCAACTGGAACAACACGATCGGCATCCCCGTCTCGTCGGCAATCGCCTTGTGATAGTTGTACGGAATGCGTGGGTCTAAAGGCTCGTTCCGGAAGGCCGCATTCGGAAAGACGACCACTCCGTCGGCACCGGCCTGCCTGTACATCCCGGCCATTTCCACGGCGTCGGCGGTCGTGGCCCCCATCACACCGGCCACCACCGCGCAGCGTCCCTTCGCCACTTCCACGGCGGTCTCCACGGCGCGGCGACGCTCCTCTTGCGAAAGCTGCGGCCCTTCGCCGGTATCCATGTTGACAGCCAGGGCTATCGCGCCTTCCGAGATCAGCCATTCCAGATAACGTCCATAAGCTGCATAGTCTGGCTGATAGTCAGCGGTCATCGGTAAGATGGCCGCCGGAACCATCCCTTTGAGATTAATATCGTTCACTTTTTCCTCCTACACGCCGGATTGTGCTGCCATCGTCCCTATCAGTTGCCGCAGCCGTTCCAACACGGCTCTTGCGCTGTAAACTTTGGGTTGCATGTGTGTCTCCACGGAGACATAGCCGTCGTAGCCGTCCCTGGCCAGGGCTCTGATCTGCCCGGCCCAGTCAATCTGGCCTTTGATCACATACTGGTGTACCCCTCCTGGGCCACATGCTACATCTTTGAAATGAACATGCCGTACGAGATTCCGAACGGCCTGGTAGCCATCAGGGTAGGGGATGTCGCCAGCCACCAGCGCGTTGCCGGGATCCCAGTTCACTCCCAGGGCTGGGTGTCCAACACTCTTTATCATCTCCGCGGTGCGGGCGCCGGTGTCGGCCCAGAATCCATCCTCCACCTCAATAGCTAATTGCAAGCCCGCCGTTCCGGCTTGTTTAGCGGCGCTCTGTAACGCTTCCAGGACTTCATCGGGAGCCGGGCCGGCCGGCCTGGATCCTCTGTGAAAACCAAAGATGACAACCAGGTTGGCTTCGATCGCCTTCGCGTATTCCAGGGATGCCGGTAATAGCTCTTCAAGATGATACTTAACGATCTCGTGAGCGTTGCGCCAGCGCTGGTAAAGCTCATGATCAAGAGCACGCAAAGGAGAGCGTTCGCGGGGGCCGAGAGGATAAGGGACTTTGAAAAGCCCTGGCGAGATGGCGATCACCCGCGCGCCGAAGTCATTGAGCACCTCCTTCAATCGTTCCTTCTGGTAGGCTGAGAACAGAGGAACGCGATCTGTGCCGAACCCCCGCAGCTCGAAGTCTCGCACCCCCCACTCCACGCCTAATTCGATGGCGGTTTCTGGGTCGGCGCTGATCTCATCCGTGACGATGCT